>NZ_JAEMVD010000013.1 GCF_029215975.1 Sulfurimonas sp. SAG-AH-194-C20 | reverse complement strand
CTCACCCCAACTCTATCTGCCCATGCTTTTATTGACTCTAGCATTTTATCTCTTTTAGAATGTACTTCAAATCCTGTTGTCGCAATTTCTGCCCAGTCATACTCATCTGCTGCTAAAGCCGTAGTAAAGCTTACATCATCTACTGAACTTTCCCAATACGGGTGTTTACCAACATTTTCAAACAGCAGGGTAACTTCTATATTGCTTACATTACAATCAAGCTCTATTGGTCCGCCATAAGGTGATGTAATCTCGATACTCTCTCCTGAGAGTATCTCTATATGTGAAGACTGAAGATACTTTGGTCGAAGGTATCCATCTACTGCAAACTCATGAGTTGAACCTGAACGCAGAGTATTTATAAACACCTTCACTCTTGCATTATTGTTATCGCGTCTTGTTATTTTTACTGTTTTTCCAGGAAGTGCATAAACACCAGCTGAGCCAAAAGGCTTTCTTGTGTTTTTCCTAACCTCTACACTTTGTGGCACAATCTCAGAAAAATCACTTCGACTAAAATTTCCCATATCTTTTTGAGCAGGATTAACACTTCTATAGTTATAAACACTAAAGTCACTGAAGTATGATTTTAAAAAAACTGTATCATTTGTAGTTGTCTTATCCATAGGAAAAACTATACTTTGTCTAAACTTATCTGCTAAAAGAACTATGTACTTGTCTAGTAAATACCCATCTTCTTTAAAAATTGCTCTCTTATTTGTATCTAGTATATTCGCTCTCGTTCTAATACTATTTGCAGCATCTAAAAATTCAGTTTGAAAACCTGTAACATTACTACAATCTTCATCATTACATTGAGTCCAGTCAAAAGCATAATCTTGCGCTATGAAATGCTCCACGACTTTTTGTATAGACTCATATCCAAGAGCAATATAACTAGCATTTAACATATCGATATAGTTATTCCAAAGAGCTGTATCTCCTGCCCAATAGTTTCCTCCATACGGTAAAGAAAACCCTAACATATTTCCTATAGCTAAAGAGAGTGGTCCTGTTGCCTCATACCAAGTATGAAAGTATAAAATAGGCTTTGCGTTGTCATACTCATCTTGAAGGATTTCTACTATTTGTGTTGCATTTTCATCACTTTCCCAACCGCTAATAATCATATCTGAACCCTCATAACATTGACTAAGGGTACTCAGAGCATTACATTCAACAATTCTCCATGCAGGTATCTCTTTAGAAAACCAGTTTTTTATAGCAACCGAATCACCACCTGTAAAAGAGATAGCGATAGTTAAGTTTTTATCCAAAGAAGATGCATTAAAATTTTCTCCTTCTAGTAACCATGAAAGTATTCTTTTAAACTGTGGTACAAACGCTAAGTTTTCTTCCACCTCAAAATTTTCCATAGGTGCGATACCAAAAGCTGCAAAACGGCTCTGAGTAGTTCGTCCAGCAATAGATAAAATCTTTCCTGCATTTCCAACTATAAGAGGAAATACATTCTCATTTTCTTGTGTAATCGTAAAAACTTGTGTTCTATTTGATATATTGTAATCTACTGCTTCATCTTTAAAAATCTTTGCTAAAAGGGTATCCCCTACTTTGATTTTTAATAGCTCATTTTTAGTTGCTTGGAGTAACTCTCTTTCACTTACACTACTTTTAGTAACATCTCCTGAAGCAAGAAGCTTTTCAAGGCTTGTTCTTGTATCTGCTTTTGGAGTACTATCTGAGCCTCCTCCACATGCTGTGAAAAAAACAATAAAAACTGATAAACATATATTTATATAAAATTTCATAGGTTAGCCTCTTGTGTTGTATTCTTCTTATATTGTAGCCAAAATTGCTCTATTTTGATACAATAACAGTATGAATAAAACAATACTAATCGTTGATGATGAAGAGGATATCTTAGACCTTATAGACTACACACTCTCAAGTGAGGGTTACGATACTATCACTTGTGTTGATACAAGTAATGTTAGAGATATTTTAGATGAAGAGAACATCTCACTTATCCTTATGGATAGGAATCTTCCTGGAGTAGAAGGGAGCCTTTTTATCCAGTCGCTACGAGATGAGGGCTATTCCCATCCTGTCATTTACATTAGTGCTAAAGACTTATCTGATGATATTGTCGAGGGTTTTGAGCGTGGTGGAGATGACTACATCACTAAACCTTTTAACATTAACGAACTCAAAGCACGTGTAAACGCGATGATTCGCCGAACAAACAAAACACAAGATGTTATCAAGTATAAAGATATTATCTACCATCATGCAAACAAAGGTTTCACTATTGATGGGGAGATAGTTAAACTCACACAACTTGAAAGTGAACTTTTTTTAGAGTTTATCAAAAATCCTAACATACTTCTAACTCGTGATGTACTCCTTGAAAGAGTTTGGGGTGACTCACAAAACAGACAAGCTAAAACTGTAAATGTTGCTATAAAAAGACTAAAAGAGCATATTGACCCTGAGGGGAAAAAGAACTATATCCAAGCGATTCGTGGTGAGGGCTATATATTTTGTTAAGTTTTCATCAGTTGATGGTTCGAAAATTTTTACTTATCTTCTCTTCACTCTTTTTAGCCATAGGTCTCATAACTTACTTTTGGGTAAAAAACTTTTATATAGAACAGACAAAAGACTCTATAAAACATACTATTGAGATACTCTCACTTACTCTTTCCTCAGATAAAAACTTAGACAAACTAGCACTTGAGATAAAAAAAAGTCTACACCTGCGTTTAACACTTATCGCTTTAGATGGTGAAATTATTGCAGAGTCCCATAAAGATAAAACAAAGATGGAAAACCACAAGTACAGAGAAGAGGTTGTAGAGTCAGATACTCAAGAGTATGGCTATAAGGTCCGTCACTCCCATACACTAGATAAAGACTTACTTTATGTAGTCAAAAAGTTTGAACATTTACAATACCCTATGTACATACGAATTTCTAAAGAGATTAAGAGTATTAATGCAGACATCTTACTCTTAGGAGAAGAGATACTTTTCATTTTAGCACTTTTTTTTGGTTTAATATTTTTTATCACTTTTAAAATTTCTAAAAGTATAGAAACAGAAGTACAAAAAATAGCTAACTTTTTAACATCTATGACAAAAAAGAAAAAAGAGACCTATATACGCTCATCTCTTTCTATTGAGTTTTATAATATAACTTTACTTCTTACAAAAGTAGCACAAATTCTTGTAAAAAAAGAGAAACAAAAGAGTAAGTTTACAGCCAAATTGCAAAGCTCTAACAAACAAAAAGATGACATTATCTCTGCTATTAGTCATGAGTTTAAAAACCCTATTGCCATCATAAATGGCTACTCCCAAACCCTCCTTGATGATGTAGATATAAATGTAAACATTAGACAAAAGTTTCTTACGAAAATTTATAAAAATGGAATAAGACTCTCTGCACTCATAGATACTCTAAGACTCTCATCTAAACTAGATAGTGGTCTTCAAGAGATGACATTTAAGTCCATAAACCTCTCGGGTCTCATACAAGAAACTGTTGAAAATATAAAAATTAGTTACCCAAAACGCGAGGTTATAATCAGAGGTGCTAAGGATATAACTATAAATGGAGATGCTTCACTCTTTAGTGTTGTCATAACAAACCTTATAGAGAATGCTTTTAAATACTCAGAAGATGAAGTTGTAGTTACCTACACAAAAAATAACTTTTGTGTTATTGACACAGGTATAGGAATCTCTGCTCAAGACTTAACTAACATTACAAACAAATTTTACAGAGTAAATGAAAATACATGGAATAATTCTCTTGGCCTAGGTCTTTTTATAGTAAGTAATATTTTAATACTACATAATTTTACTTTAGATGTACAGAGTCAAGAGGGTGTTGGTTCTGTTTTCTGTGTAAGCTTTTAGAAACATTCCTCTTAATCTGCATACTTTTTAATCACACTTAAAGATTCTATTGTTCAATAATCCGATATAATTGTTACAGAAAAAAATCAGGAGATATTTAATGGGTAAATTCGTTAATAATATAGAAGAATTCTTTACATTTTGTGAAGATAATGATGTTCAATTTGTAGATTTAAGATTTACAGATATTAAAGGTGCATGGCACCACTTAAGTTACCGTATGTCTGCGGTAAACAATACTAACCTTGAAAATGGTTTTCCTTTTGATGGTTCTTCTATCGAAGCATGGCAACCAATTAATGAGTCAGATATGTTACTTAAAGCTGATGTGAGTTCTGCATTTATGGATCCATTTACAGCTGATCCTACAATCATTGTATTTTGTGATGTTTATGACATTTACAAGAACCAAGCATATGAAAGATGTCCACGTTCTATCGCTAAAGCAGCACTTAAACATGCTGAAGATATCGGTGTAGCTGATGCTGCATACTTTGGACCTGAAAATGAATTTTTCATGTTTGACTCTGTAACTTTTGTTGATAACATCAATGAAGCTGGTTATAAAGTAGATACTGAAGAGGGTGAGTGGAATTCAAACAATCCTTACCCAGATATGTACAACACTGGACACCGTCCAGGAACTAAGGGTGGTTACTTCCCAGTTCAGCCTACTGACTCTGCTGTTGATATGAGAGCTGAAATGATGCAAGTACTCGAGCAAGTTGGTCTTGAAGTTGTTCTTGGTCACCACGAAGTTGCTCAAGGGCAACATGAAATCGGTATTGTTTACTCTGACATCATCGGTGCATCTGATAATGTTCAGAAGTATAAGTATGTTGTAAAGATGATTGCACACCTTAACGGTAAAACTGCTACATTTATGCCTAAGCCACTTTACGGCGACAACGGAAATGGTATGCACGTTCACCAATCACTTTGGAAAAATGGTAAAAACCTTTTCTATAACGAAGGTGCTTACGGAAATCTTTCTGATATGGCTCTTCAGTATGCAGCGGGAATCTTCAAACACTCTCATGCAGTTGCTGCGTTTACAAATGCTTCAACTAACTCGTACAAGCGTCTAATTCCAGGTTATGAAGCTCCAAGTATTCTTACTTACTCTTCAAAGAACCGTTCTGCTGCTTGTCGTATTCCATGGGGTGCTGGTGAAGGTGCTACTCGTTTAGAGATGCGTTTTCCTGACTCTACTGCTAACCCTTACTTAGCATTTGCTGTTATGATGATGGCTGGACTTGATGGTATCAAGAATAAAGATGTTCCTGTTGGTCCAATGGATGAAGATCTCTTTGAACTTACTCTTGATGAGATTCGTGAAAGAGGAATCCCTCAAATGCCACATACACTTCGTTCAGCATTAGAGGGTCTTATCGGTGATAATGACTTCTTAAAGCCAGTATTTACTGATGAATTTATCAATGCTTACCAAGCATATAAATTTGACCGTGACGTTTTCCCTGATGAGGGTCGTCCAACTGCTTATGAGTTTAAAACTACATACCAGTGCTAATCATCTAAAACGAGGTTTACCCTCGTTTTAACTTCTTCGACTCAAATATCCCAATCTATATATTTTTTTACATTCTTTTGTTATAATCTATCATTATGAATACAAATCCTTTTACAGACAATAACTTAGTAATCAAACGCAGAGAAAACCCAAAGGGAAAGTACTCCCAACTGGCTACTGAAGATTTACTAGATGCTGTAAAAAAAAGTGCCCACTCCACTCATCGTGGCGACTTAGATATACTACTAGAAATATTTTTAGATAGATATAATGAAAAACAAACTTCACTTGACCAACTCAACCATACCTTAGAAGAGAGAATTGCTCTTCAACTAAAACTTGCCCAAGATGCACAAAAACGCTATGAACAGCAGGCGAAAATGGCTGCTATGGGTGAGATGATGGATGCAGTTGCACATCAGTGGAAACAACCATTAAATGCTCTTTCTATGATGTCTGATATGATGCAGGATGATTATAAAAATGGGCTTATAGACCAAGCATACATAGATGAACTGGGGAATGATGCTCAAACGCAGATAGACCATATGGTAACAACACTTAATGAGTTTAGGAACTTCTTTAGACCAAGTCAAACAAAAGAGAACTTTGGTGTTAAACGCTGCATACAATCTGTTATGATTTTAGTAAAAGATGAGTTCTTAAACAATAACATACAAGTAGAGGTACTAAGTGAGCAAGAAATTTTACTTTATGGTAACGAAAATGAATTTAAACACCTTGTTTTAAATATCATAAACAATGCTAAAGATGCATTTAATGACAACAACATCAAAGAAAGACTTATTGGTATAAAGTTTTATCAAAAAGATAACTACACCTATATAGATATTGAAGATAGTGCGGGTGGTGTTCCAACTAAGATAATAAATGATATTTTTAAGCCAGAAGTTACAAGCAAGGCAGAAGGCAAAGGAACTGGTATAGGTCTCTACATGAGTACCCAAATAGCTCAAAAAATGGGTGGAACCTTAACTGTGAAAAATATAAATAAAGGTGCTTCTTTCTCACTCAGAATACCTTTATAACAACAAATTAGCTATAATTCGCATATTGATAACAAATGTAAGAGTCTGTTATTGAAAATTTCAAGTTATAAAGGATTCACAATGTTGAATCAAGCAATTCCCAAGGGTAAGTATAGAGCTTACCCTAGCATAGAGTTACCAAACAGAGTTTGGCCAACAAAAACGATTACAAATGCCCCTATGTGGTGTAGTGTAGATTTGCGTGATGGTAATCAAGCACTAATTAACCCTATGGACATGACTAAAAAACTTGAACTTTTCAGACTCTTACTTAAACTCGGATTTAAAGAAATAGAGGTTGGTTTTCCCTCCGCTTCAAAGGTTGAGTTTGATTTTTTACGCCGTCTTGTAGATGACAATTTAATCCCTAATGATGTTACAGTACAGGTACTAGTCCAAGCACGTGAGCACCTAATAGCTAAAACATTTGAGGCGCTTAAAGGTGTTAAAAAAGCGACTGTGCATTTGTATAACTCAACATCTATTGCTCAAAGAAAGATAGTCTTTGGAAAAACTAAAGAAGAGATAACTGCATTAGCGATAGCTGGAGTTGAGATTGTTAAAGAGTTCGAGAAAAAACACGATGGCGAGATATTTTTAGAGTACTCACCTGAGAGTTTTACAGGAACTGAACTAGAGTTTGCAGTAGATATATCAAACGCAGTTACTGCTTGCTGGGGCATAAGTCCTAAACGCAAGGTAATCATAAACTTACCCGCAACAGTTGAAATGGCTACACCAAACATCTATGCAGACCAGATAGAATGGATGGCAAACCACTTAGAAAATAGAGAAAATGTAATCATCTCAACTCATACTCACAATGATAGAGGCACTTCAGTAGCAGCTACTGAACTTGCTCTTCTTGCAGGTGCAGATAGAGTAGAGGGAACACTTTTGAGTAACGGCGAGAGAACAGGTAATGTTGACATCATTACTCTTGCACTTAACCTTACAACGCAAGGTATAGACTCTAAACTTGACTTCACACAAATAGATGAAGTTTTAGTAATAGTTGAGCGATGCACAGAGATAGATACACATGTAAGACATCCCTATGTTGGAGAGTTAGTTTACACTGCGTTTAGTGGAAGTCATCAAGATGCTATCAACAAAGGACTTGCATATCAAAAGAGTAAAGATGATGCCTTATGGGAAGTCCCGTACCTACCAATAGACCCAGCTGATGTCGGGCGAACTTATGAGTCCGTGATTCGTATAAATTCTCAGTCTGGTAAAGGTGGTGTAGCTTATATCTTAGAAAAAGAGTATGGCTATCAGCTTCCAAAATCTATGCACCCTGAGATAGGCAAAATCATTCAAGCTATTACTGATGAAAAAGGTAAAGTACTAAGTTCTAAAGAAATTTTTACTATATTTGAAGACACCTACTTCAATGTAGTAGAACATATCTCTTTAGTTGGCTTTACACTTACATCTGATAATAAAACATCAAAATGTACACTTATATATAAGTACAAAGGTGAAGAAATTACCGCTAATGGTGAGGGAAATGGACCAATCGATGCTTGTAAAGATGCACTAAAAAAACACTATAAAAATAAGTTTAGTATAAACTCTTACTCAGAGCACTCTTGTGGTGAGAAAAGTAGTGCAACAGCTGTGGCATATATAGAACTACAAACCGATAAAACAACTTCTTGTTTTGGAGCTGGTAAAGACAGTGATATTGCTACCGCTTCCATCAAAGCAATGTTTTGCGCACTCAACAGAGCCTTTAGTTAAGGGCTCTCTACCACAGTAACTCTTCTTGAGGATCTGAAATCTGCTCCACTCTTGGTGGTCTAGAGATATCGCTAAAGTACTCCATTCTTTTACCCACATGTACCTTTGTTACTCCCTCAGCAACATCAAACTTTCGTTTTACCTGAGGATAAAGTTTTAGTATTTTTTGATAGAAAGTTCTAAATGCAGGTCCTGCTATCTTACCACCAGTTTCGCGCTTATACATAGGAGTATTGTCATCATTTCCAAACCATGCAACTGTTGTAATTGTTGGGGAGTATCCTGCTAACCAGCCATCTACATTAGAATTTGTTGTTCCCGTTTTTGCTGCAAGTTCTATGCCTCGTACACGTGCACGGCGAGCCGTACCACGATTTACTACATCACGAAGAATTGTCGTCATTATGTATGACTGAGAAGGGATGGACGTTATATGAGTAATCTCTTGCTTTTCATAAATCGTCTGGTTTGCTTTGTCTATATGATCTATCAGATGTGATTTTACTTGTACCCCGCCATTAGAAAAAGAGGTATAAACTTCTGCTAATTTAAGTGGCGACATTGACATTGTTCCAAGTGAGATAGATAAATCATTTGGAATATGTCGAATGTTAAATTTTTTAAGTTCTCTAAGTAGATTACTCAAACCAATGTCATTTACAAGGTTAATCGTAGCGAGGTTACGCGAATGAACTAGAGCTTCTCTAAGTGTCACTAAACCTTTATAATTTTTCTCATAGTTTTTTGGTCGCCACTTCATCTCTTCGCCATCTTTTTCATAAGCATATGTTTTAGCGATATCCACTAACTCAGTTGCCCCACTAAATCCAAGGTCAATAGCCACTTGATAGATAAAAGGCTTAAACGCAGACCCCGGTTGGCGCCTTCCTTGCGTTGCACGATTATATGAGCTTATTTTATAGTCCCTACTTCCAACAAGTGCTAAAATATTTCCACTTGCAGAATCCAGTGAAACTAATGCACCGTTTAACTGTGTGATATTCACATCTTGTAACTCAAACAATTCATCTTCAGTCGGATTTTCAATTGCATTATATGTAGCAAGTTTTTTTAGTTCTTTTTCTTTATAAGCATCAATACGTTTGAGTGATTCTTCGTATGCATATTTAACTGACTCTCTAGCTGCAACTTGCAGTCGTAAATCAATAGTTGTATAAATCTCATATCCACCTGTTTTTAAATCACTTATGTTCATATCTCTAAAGCGACGTCCAACTTCATCTACTATAAACGGTGCTCTATTTTGAGTCAGTGTTGTGTTGAATACCTCAGGGTTCTCTTCTAAAGCATTTTCATATGTACTCTTCTCTATCCAACCAAGTACATACATTCTCTTAACAACACGGTTCGCTCGCCCCATTGATATATCGTAATTTTTTGTTGGTGCATAAGTACTTGGTGCTTTTGGAAGTCCTACAAGAATGGCCATCTCTTTGAGTGTTAAATCTTCTAAACGCTTATGAAAGTAACCATCAGCTGCTGTTTTTATACCATAATATCCATGTCCATAATATATCTCATTTAAGTATCTCTCAAGTATCTGCTCTTTACTCAAAGCATGTTCAATCTTTATGGCATATATGGCCTCTTTAATCTTACGGGAGAGTTTTTTCTCTCGTGTTAGTAGTACATTTTTTACCAACTGTTGAGTAATAGTACTAGCACCCTCAACAGCTTTTCCTGCACGTATCACCTTAATAGCTGCACGAAATATTGCATCTATATTTATCCCCGGATGTTCAAAAAAGGTGGTATCTTCAATGGCAACAAGTGCTTCAATGATATGTGGAGGAATCTCATCAAATGAGGCATAATATCTATGTTTCTTATTAAAAATGTTTGCTATTTTTTTCCCATCTTTATCATAAATTCTACTTGTAACTTCAGGTTTGTAGTCTACTAGCTTTGATATATCATAATCATATGCAGTTAAGAAATAGCCAATCAAAAGAAAAGGCGATACAAATCCTAAAACTACTAAACTTAGAAAAATCTTCTTTAAATATTTTTTCATACTCTAAATTCCCTATTGGCAAAATTTGCCTCTATTAATATTTTTGTATACTTTTGTTGTGGTCTATTAATAACTTCATCCATTAAACCACTCTCAACAACTTTTCCCTCTTTGATTACACAAATATGCTCACAGAGATTCTCTGCTGAAGATATGTCATGTGTTACAAAAAGCATTTTAAATTTTTCTTGTTTTTCGAGGGCTTTAAGTAAGTCGATAATCATCACACGAGTCTCAGAATCTAATGCTGTTGTGGGCTCATCTAGTAACAAAAGTTTTGGTTTATTACTCAAAGCCATAGCAATAACGACACGTTGAAGTTGCCCACCTGAGAGTTCTGGAGGAAACCTACCAAGTAAATTATGACTTAATCCGACACTATCAAAAAGTTCTTTAACTCTGCTTTCATCTACAAAAAATTGTTTCTCAATCTTTGTAAGTGGAGAGAGTGCTGTAAAAGGATTTTGCGGTATAAATGCAACACTTTTTCCTGCAACAAGTTCAAAATCTGAACTACATTCTAACTCTAAATTCATTTCATTCGGTAGCATACCAAGCAGTGCTTTTAGCGTTAAACTTTTTCCGCTACCACTCTGACCGACAAGTGCTAAAGATGAGTGTATATCAAATGCAATGTCAACTAAGACATTCTCATCTATCATAATCTTTAGCTTACTTATCTTCATGAGTTTATTTTAACCAAATTTTGACACAGCACTCTTAACTCATTTTTACTCTGTCCTAGGCGTGCTATCACTCTAATGATTGCGCGGGGGACAGTCGGTTGTCTTATCGCTCCAACACTAAAACCTTGTGTCTTAAGTTTATTTTTAATCTCTACAACTTTTTTATTATCTCCTATAACAACTGGAGCAATCAAACCAGCCATATCAAAGCCTAATTCTTCTTTTACTATCTTGCGTCTCTCTTGTATCTCTTTTTTTAAACTTTTAGTATTTTGAAGTATATACTCTAAAGACTTATGTGCAAGTCTAGTGTCATATAGAGATAATGAAGTCGCATATATGATAGGTTTAGCTCTGTTAATAAGGTATGCGACGATATGCTCACTCGCTAAAATAAATGCACCAAAACTTCCATAAGCTTTCCCTAGTGTTCCCATTTTAATATGATTTTTTTTAGGGGTTATGTCATATAAATCAAAAATACCCATTAGATTTTCACCAACTACACCACTACTGTGTGCTTCATCTACAATTAAAATAGCACCCATCTTATCACATATATCAAAGACCTTTTTGGGACATAAGTCTCCATCCATCGAGTAAATACCTTCAACTGCTACTATCTTGCGTTTAGCATTAGACTCTTCTAAAAGAATTGAGAGTTCATTCATATCATTATGTTTGAAAAAAGTTACATTTACAGAGTTTAAATTACTCGCTAAAACTCCTGAAGCATGGTATAACTCATCCATAAAGAGTGTATCACCCTTGCGAACTAATGATTCAATTAGTCCTATATTCGCATTAAAACCACTTCCTAAAACAACCCCCGCTTCAAAGTTATTTGCCCTGCATAATTCATCTTCAAAATCTTTATGTATTTGATGATAGCCATTTACCAGCATAGAAGCTTTTGAACTATGGAAATTTAATCGGTCTATATCTTCACAAGTTTTTGTGTGCAAAGAAGAAAGGGAGGAGAGTCCTAAGTAGTCATTTGAAGCAAAGTCTAAAATACTTTCATCAATTACTTCTCTTGTTCTATATCTACCAGATTTATGAAGTGCTTTTAACTCTTTCTCGTAGAACATCATCCAATGATGACCTTGTTTCGACCGCTATCTTTTGCTCTGTAAAGTGCTTTATCAGCACGTTTGAAAATTATCTGAGCATCATCGCCTTTTTCGTACTGAACAACACCAAAACTCATTGTAATAGGGGTAATTTTTTTATGATTTTCTATAAGCATACGTAGTTTTTGAGTTAAAATATATGCTTTGTCTTTTGTAGTATGAGGTAAAATCAAAACAAATTCCTCGCCTCCTACCCTACAAAATATATCTACCTCTCGTAAATGGTAACCGATAAATTTAGTGTACTCTCGGAGTACTTGATCACCTACATCATGCCCTAAGGAGTCGTTTATTTTTTTAAAAAAGTCTATATCTAAAAGTACTAATGAAAACTCATGTGGGTATCTCTGGGCAAGGGTAATATGTTCTTGTAAAATATCATCATAATATTTTCGATTACCAATGTTAGTTAACTTATCTTTTATACTTAAAGAGACTAGTTCATGTTTTGTACTTTCTTGTTCTGTTATGTCAGAGAGTATCATTGCATAAATATTTTTCTTCACATCCAAAAGTGAAGCAGAGATAAGAAAATAAAAAACTTCATCGTTAATTTTCACTTTTACTTTATCTTTTTTCTCTCGTGAGTGTGATAAAGCTTCTAACCATGTCAGTTGTCCTTTGGGTGGGGAAAGATAACCATCCACTACTTCAAAAAAATCTGATATACATATATGTTTTCTTCTAAAATCATCAAGATTTTTATAGTTTGTAAAATAATGAAAAAAAGTTTTATTTGCTGTAACTATACATTTTAGATCATGAATCACAACTATATTTGCTGAATTATCGATTATCTTTTTATAGTAAGTTTTTTGTTGTAAAGATTTTCTTGATAATAGATACGCTATTAAACCACTACACACAACTAAAATCACACATATTACATTACTAGACTCTAAAATATCATTCATTCTACTACTCCATAAATGTTTTTAAAACTTCTACACTAAGCCCCATTGCTGTTGACTCAAAACCTCTAACCTCTTTGATATATGACTTACAAAAGCCTTCAACCATACAAGCACCAGCCTTACCTCGCCACTCACCACTCTCTAAGTACTTATCTAAAGCATCCATATTAAAAGCTTCAAATAAATAATCAGTCTGTGAAATATCTATAATTTTTTTAGATTTTGAGTGGTATATCATGCAGGTAATGATAGAAGTAATGTTTCCACTTTGTGTCATAAGTATCTCTCTTGCATCATCAACTGAACTAGCTTTACGTAAAATCTTTCCCTGGGAAGTCACAACAGTATCTGCTACAAGTAGAGGTATGTCAGAACAACCAAAAGCTTTGATATTTGCCTCATACTTTCCTGAAGTTGCTTGATATACAAAGTTTTTAGGTGATGAGGCGACTATTGTTTCTTCATCAAAATCTACACTCTCTTGCTTAAACTCAAGACCAGCATTACTTAGTAACATTGCACGAGTTTGGGATGAAGAGGCAAGTCGTATCATTTAGTAGGCACTTCTTAAAAAAACGCCCATGTAGATTGCGATGACTCCAAGAACTATATTAAAAGGAACCATATACTTTCCGATAAGACTTAGTTTAGCTTTTGTCCCTGTTGCATCGCCCTTGTCTAAAAGTTTATCTGCTTGAGAGCGAAAAAATGCCATAAGACCTAAGTTCATAGCCATGACCAACCAGATACCCTCTTTAATATGTATCATATTATAAAGGCCCATAGCATACTCGTCAATTACATTATGGTTTGCATCTACTGCTGCCTCGCGAAAACCAAGTCCCACAGCCATAATAACTGCTGTAATAATTAAAATAATCACAAAAGGAGTCACAATAATAAATAGACGTTTCAATGCATGAGAAATTCTCTCTAATCTGTTGAGTGGAGATTCTATATGCATAAAAGAGTTATGTGCTGCAAAACGCATAGCGACCATACCGCCAACCCAAACAACTGCTGAAATAACATGTAAAAAGACTATTTCTACACGATAGTTTGCAAAAACTTCATAAATTAATTCTTTCATTAGTTAAGTACCTCTGTAATAAATTTTAGTGCTGCTACTTTAGCCTCAGGCAATTTAGCAGGAAGTTTTCCACCCGCTTGTGCGAAGTCTGGACGACCTCCACCACCACCACCGAGGATAGGAGCAACTTTTTTAATCCAGTCTCCAGCTTTAGCACCTGCATCTTTAACACCACAAGCGATAAGAACTTTATCGCCTTTTACTTGAAAAAGCATTGCACAAAGTTTATCATTTTCATTTTTGAGTGCATCTATCTTCTCTTTTATGTCTCCTGATGGATACTCTTCAACAACCACTGTTACACCATTTACTTCACTTGCTACAACTTCTACTTTTGAAGCATTTTGTGCATCTTTAAGTTCACTCTTTAACTCATTTACTGATGACTTAAGTCTATTTATTCCCGCTATTACATCAAGGTTTTTAACTTCTGTTTGTGCTGCTTCTACTAAAGCTCTCTGTTCACAAAAGTACTTATAAGCTGCATTTCCACAAACTGCTTCTATACGGCGAACACCAGCACTTACACCTGACTCTTTTGTGATGATAAACGAGCCGATATTTGCCGTATTATTTACATGCACACCACCACAAAATTCTATACTCGCATCAGCGAATGAGACAACTCTTACCTCATCACCATACTTCTCACCAAACTGAGACTTCGCTCCACTCTTTTTTGCATCTTCTATGCCTAAAACTTCTGTTTTAGTAGGGATTTGACGCATGATTTCATTGTTTACTCTTGTCTCTATCTCTGTAAGTTGGGCATCACTTATAGCCTTTGGATGAGAGAAGTCAAAACGTAAACGCGAGGCATCATTAAGTGAACCCGCTTGTGAGATATGATCACCTAATACATCTGAGAGAACTGCATGAAGAAGGTGTGTTGCAGAGTGGTGTTTGATGATTTCATTACGACTCATATCTACTTTAGCATCTACTACTGTCCCAACTTTTAACTCTTTACTCACTTCTATCTCTGTCAGTGAAAGAGTAAAAAACTTCTTTGTATCTAGTACTTTTGCAAAACCTTCTAGCTCACCCTCATCACCAGTCTGTCCACCAGACTCCGCATAAAAAGGTGTAGTATCTAAAAGTGCCCAGCCCTTCTCACCACTAGCTAAAGTATCTACTCTTTTATACTCTGCATTTAGAAGTGCTTGAACTTCTCCTGAGTGGTGTGTAAACTCATAACCGACAAAAGTATTCTCACCAAACTCTTCTAAAAGTGCTTTAAAGTCACCCTGAGTAGCTGCATCACCGGAGCCTTTCCAAGCTGCTTTTGCACGAGTTCGTTGTTCAAGCATAAGAGCTGTAAACTTCTCACTATCTAGCCCTAAGTTTTTCTCTTTTAACATATCTTCTGTTAGGTCAAGTGGAAAACCGAATGTATCGTAAAGCTTAAACGCCACTGCACCACTAAAAGTAGATTTTGTATTTTTTAACTCTTCTTCAAAAAGTGCTATTCCAGACTCGATAGTCTTAAAAAACCTAGCTTCTTCAAGTTGTATCTGCTCTTTTACAGCCTCTTTTTTTGTCTCTAAGTAGTCATACTCACCACCCATAATTTCTACAAGTGTATCTACGATTTTAAACATAAAAGGAGCACGAAATCCTAGTAAATAACCATGACGAACTGCACGACGAAGAATACGACGTAGTACATAACCACGACCTTCATTTGAAAAGTTGGTACCTTGAGAAAGTAAGAAAACTGATGTTCTTATGTGGTCAGCGATAACACGGTAAGAAGCACCTGTTTTATAAATATACTCTTTACCTATCATCTCTTGAACTTGCTCTATCATTGGCATAAAAAGTGAAGAGCCATAGTTAGAAGTTTTACCCTCTTTTATAGCTACAACTCTCTCTAAACCCATACCCGTGTCGATAGAAGGATGTGCTAGAGGGATTCTCTCTCCACCTGCAACTTTTACTTCATACTGCATGAAAACAAGATTCCAGATTTCTAAGAACCTATCACCCTCTCCACCCATTTTATCTTCAGGACCATTAAATTCTTCAGATCCTTGATCATAAAAGATTTCAGAACATGGACCACAAGGACCTGTATCACCCATAGACCAGAAGTTGTCAGCATCACCAAGACGCATAATTCTATCAGCACTTATGTGTTTTTCCCACATCGCTTGTGCTTCATCATCTGAGTCATGAACAGTAACCCAGAGTTTATCAACATCAAGTTTAATTACTTCGGTTATAAACTCCCAAGCATAAGCGATAGCTTCTTCTTTAAAGTAGTCTCCAAAAGAGAAGTTTCCCATCATCTCAAAAAAAGTATGATGACGTGCAGTATGACCGACATTTTCAAGGTCATTGTGTTTACCACCTGCTCGAATACATGTCTGACATGAAGTTGCACGAGGGTTTGAGGGTCTTGGAATTTCACCTGTAAAAATCGACTTAAAAGGCACCATTCCGGCATTGTTAAATAGTAAAGTTGCATCATCTGGCACTAATGGGCCCGAGGCAACTCTTGCATGTTGTTTTGATTCAAAAAATTTTAAATACTCTTCTTTAATATTCATAGCTTACATCTCTCATATAAAATTACGCGATTATACCTAAAAAGTCCTAAATATAGAGTTTTTCAATTCTCTTCTAAGGGAAATTCCACACTGAAAAGGGAACCTTTATTTGGAATACTTTTAAGTAATATTTTCCCTTGCATTAGTTTCACTAACTCTGAGGCAATATGCAACCCAAGCCCCGCACCTTCATGCGAACGATTTAAAGAAGCATCAAGTTGTTTTATTTCAAATATTTTTTCTTGATTTAACTTATCTATTCCTATTCCATTGTCTTTTACTTCACAGATAAGAATCTGATTTTCTTTATCATATAGTACATTTATAAGAACTTTTGGAGTTTGCGATGCTGTAAATTTTATGGCATTGTCTATGAGTATTCCCACTACCTGAGTTATTCTATTTATATCACCTAGTAAAGTGAAGGGGACATATGGGTCTATATTTATTTTGTACGCTACTCCATTTTCATCAGCTTTTCTTTTATACATATCAAAACATTTCATTAACTCTTCGTTTGTGTTAAAAACACTTTTTTGAATAAGAATTTTGTCAGATTTCAGATTGTTTACATCGATAATTGATTCCACCAAATTCTTTAAATCATCTCCTGTTTGGGCTATAACATCAACCATTTTTAATGCTTTTTCGTTTCCTTTTAGGTGTTTTGGCAATAGAGAAGAGAAACTCAGTATTGAGTTTAATGGTGTACGCATTTCATGTGATATATTTATAAAAAACTCTTGTTTAGACTTTTCTGCCTCTTTTTGAGCACTCAAAGAGTTCATAAGCTGTGTCATATCGTGAGATACCGCGATAAACTCTAAAATTTCATCATTTTTATCTACAATTGGACTTATTGTTGTCTCTATATAGTAAAAGTTTCCTTCTTTGTTTTTATTTTCGAACAAACCATTATATATCTCTCTGTTTATTATTTTATTCCAAATCTTTTTATAGTATGAGCTAGTTCTCAAGTCTGATTTTATAATGCTCATTTTTTGCCCTAAAAGCTCATGTCCACTATAACCAGAAATGTCACAAAACTTTTTATTGACATAGGTAATCACACCTTTTAAGTCAGTCTTTGCGACAATCGCACTAACTTCAAGGGCATAGTTAAACTCATCAAGCTCTTTAACCTTAATCTCTAGTAGTTTTTTATTTTCTTCTTCTCTGTCTTTTAGTATACGGTTATACTCTTCTAGCTCTTCTTTATCTAACTCTGAGGCTTTTTTCTTACGAATATTATTTACAATATCGATTAAAATTTCAGTTAAGGCAGCAGGTTCCATAGGCTTAGGTATAAATTTCTTCAACCCTAGGTTAATTAACTTTACTACAGTATTAAAATCTTGAACACCAGATATAATAACAAGCTCCTGCTCAATATTAAAATCTAAAATTAGATGAGACAACTCCTCCCCACCCATAATTGGCATTTCCAAATCACTAAATACTATGTCATAAAATTTACCATTATTATTGTAATACTCTTTATACAGAGTAAAAGCTTCTTTACCATCAACTGCAACATCAATATTTTCAAAAAAGTTATACAGTATTTTTAGACCTATATTTCTAGCCGTTAAAGAGTCTTCTACATATAAGATATTAAGTTTTTTTGTTGATTCTTTTAATGCACTTATTTCCATTTTTCATCTTTCAAATATTTTTTATTTATTTATTTGATTTAATTATACTCTATTTTTTATTTAAAGAAAATTCATCTTGTATTTTAATGTTTTTATAATACTTTTGAAATACCTGAGATGCTATGCCATCACCAAGTTTTATAACTTCTTTATTTACATTTAAAATAGGTGTATTTTTATAACCACAGCTTGGGGATTTTGACTTAAGAACTATGGCATCTACTTTTGGATGTTGTTCACAAAAGTCATATATTTCTCTTTCTAAACGCACTGTCACATCTATATTTGTCTCGTTCGTGATTATTCTATTTTCTCCATTTACTTCTACTACATTTATCCGCTCTCTAGGGGTTCCAAAAAGTGGAGCTTCAGGACAAAAAGGGATGATTTCATACTCTGTATAGGCCTCTATGACTGCGTTTACTTCTTTTGTTTTACCATCATAACGGCACAACTCACCAAGTAAACAGGCAGAAATTATGACCTTTTTTTTAACAGATGACAATAGACTTAATCTCAGTCATCTCTTCAATAGTAAAACGAGGACCCTCACGTCCAACACCAGAGAGTTTTACACCACCATAAGGCTGAATATCAAAACGCAGTGTAGGCATGTCATTTATAACAATTCCTCCTGCGTTTAACTCATCTATGGCACGATTTGTGATGCGAAGGTCATTTGTAAAGACTGAAAACTGCAGACCATAAGGAGAGTTGTTCATGCGAGGTAGAGCATCATCAAAAGAGTTTACCCTGACAAGACTTACTATGGGTGCAAAAACCTCTTCGCATACTATCGCCATATCATCTGTTACATTTGCCATCACACAAGGGTGAAACATACGACCTTCACGGTGTGGTGGAAGAAGTGGAGTTGCACCCTCTTCTATGGCAGATTCTACCCAATCCATAGCACGACTTGCTGCCTCATCATCTATGAGTGGACCCATGAAAGTGTCATCATCATACGGACTTCCAACTTTGAGTTTTTTTGTCTCCATTGCCATAAGTTGTGAAAACTCATCATAGACTTCATCTTCTACATAGATACGCTGTAGAGAGATACATACTTGACCTGAGTTTACAAAAGCACCCAAGGCACATCTTTGTGCAGCTAGTTCTAAGTCCGCAGTTTTTTCTATAAAAGTAGCTGCGTTTCCACCAAGCTCAAGTCCTATCTTTTTAATACCAGAATTTTTAGTAATGATTTCTCCAACAGGAACAGAACCTGTAAAAGAGATAACACGAGGAATATCCGAGCCAATAAGAGCAGAACCAACTTCGGCATCTCCATAAACAACTGAGAGTGCATCTTTAATTGCATACTCACTCTCTATAAAAAGTTTTGCAAACTTATATGAAGTGAGTGGTGCTTCTGGTGTCGGCTTTAAAACAACAGTATTTCCAGCTACAAGAGCAGGTCCAAGCTTATGTGCTACAAGGTTAAGAGGGAAATTAAAAGGAGTGATGGCAACTACAACACCAACTGGCTCACGACGAAAAAATGCAAGTGTTTTTTTCCCACTGTTCATCGCATCTGTATTTATAGTCTCACCATGCATGGTTCTCATTGTCTCAGCACAAAGAGTGATAGTCTCAACACAACGCTCAACTTCAACGCGAGCGAAAGTGATAGGTTTACCCACTTCATCTGTGATAGTCTGTGCCATGTCTTCTTTGCTCTCTTTTAGCTTACTTGCAACATCTAAAAGCCAGTTACATCTTTGTGCAAGAGTTGATGCTTTTGCTGCTACAGTTGCATTTTGTGCAATGCTCAGTGCTTTTTTTGCATCTGCTTCATTACATATAGGAGCAGTTGATACCACCTTGTCATTAAAGGGTGACTTTCTCTCACTAAATGTATCTGTTGTTGCCTCAGTCGAGCCAAAAAATATCTTCGCTTGCATCATTACTATCCTCTAAAAATATAAGAAGAATTATAGCAAAAAGTTAATTAGAAAAGCTTTCAAAAACTAGATAGTAATATTTTCTAAATGTTCGATAGCCTCAGGAGTCACAACTAAAGCATCAAGCATATAGTCCCCATCGTATCCATTCTTTTTCATATAAACATCGCAGGTTTTTAAAAGTTTTGAGAGTTTAGAAGGAGTGATGTTTTGAATAGCTTTTTCATAATCAGCCCCACTCTTCACCTCAACAAAATGAAGTACATTGTCTTTTGAGACAATTACATCTATCTCACCAAAACGAGAGTAAAAATTTCGCTCAATTATTTCATATCCCTGCTCATACAAAAAATCACATGCTTTATCTTCAGCGATGTTTCCTTTTGCTCTGCTCACACACTTATCTCACATCTTGTTTGCACGAACAGCTCTTGATTAAAGCCTAAAGATAAATCAAAAAAGAGAACATCAAGATGCAGTTCATTTTCTATGTAGGCATATCTTTGCAATGCAACATCATCACCTTTTGGATAAATCAGATAAAGCTGTTTACTCATTTTATACTTAGTTCCATATGCATACAACTGGTACATATCTGCTTGGCTTATGTCTTGTTGTTTACTTATATTTTTGTATTTTGTATCTGCGATAATTTCATTTTCTGTATCTTTATTTAAAACAAAGTCTGGGCGAAGTGAATATTTGCTTGGTACTTGAACTAAGTACTTCCCCTTGTCTTGAACTTTGACATCAAAGCCCTTTTTCTTTAGATATGCTCCAACATAAGACTCAAAAAGAAGATTCATATCAAAAAGAAGTGCAAACGCGATACTCTCTCCACTATAAGGTGAAAAAGAGTTCTCTAAAAGAAATGTTTTTGCCCAGAGTAAGATATCTTCATAATCTTTCATCTGTCTATCACATTTGATTTTAGAAAAATCTGTTTTAATATCTTTACTAAGACTAACCTCATCAAATACAAAGAGAAACTCTCGTATTTTTTGCTGATTTTTATTGTATTTTGATTTTTTGTAAAGGTACTCTAATGTTGATTTAATAAGTCTGTTTTCAGCCCTATCACTTGAGAACTCTTCATACTCCACAAAGAACCTCTCTTTATGGATACTATTTTGTTTTATCTGCTCGCTTATTTTGAGTTTACCTTTTAAAAAGTGTAGATTTTCTTCTTTGAGAATATAGTCACTTTTTATGCCCTTTTGTATCAGTTTTGCGAGTTCTTCTAAAAACATAGATATAAATATCTCTAAAAGTGGCATTTTTGAGGATTTTAGGTTTACTTTATTGAAGTGTTTAAAGGGGGACTTTTTTAAGGTACAAAGCATTTTGATAAGAATCTTTTTTGATTCCTCATCGCTGTTGATATTTTTCACTTTTGGAAGTATCTCTATAGTTGTGCCATCATTTGTTTGGATGAGTCCTACATAGTTTTGAGCTTGTAAAACTTTTCCAAAACCTTTTTTAGTAGTCAGTTTTAGATAGTTTACATGTGCATCATTTTGTAAAACAAAACTTTCAAGTTCATCAAAAATTCTCTCATTTATATAGTGTGCTTTTTCATGCTCGCTTGTTTCATATTTGGTTTGTAAAAATTCATACTCTTTGAGTATTATCTGTTTTGACATAAATCTAAGTACGACTCGTGTGTGAAATCTTTTACAATACTGTAAACAGACCTCTCTTCTTCAATATACTCATCATCCATGCCAAAAGCAAAGATTTCACTAGCTCTCATCTCACTCTTTTGAATAAACCCTGCATTTAAAACAAGTTTTATCTTCTCAAAGTCATCATAAAAATACTCTTGAAGTAGTGGGATAATTTTATTTCGCATCACTGCGTTTAACTCTTCCAAACTAGACTCCCCGTTTAAGTTCATAAAATAAGCATGCCCGATAGTATGATCTCTGTCGTAAAGATACTCAACTCTTGTGTTTATTTTATCCACAAAAGTTTTAATATTTATACCTTGTACTTCAAAATCTAGTAGCTCAGTATTTGGCATCATCTCTATAAACTCAAACCTACGTCTCAATGCTGTATCCATCAGGGCAATACTTCTATCGGCTGTGTTCATAGTTCCTATGATATAGAGGTTTTTAGGAACACCAAACTCCTCACCTGAGTAAGGTAAACGCAGTCGTATCTCTTCATCTGCACCTATTCGTTTTGATGGCTCTATGAGAGTTATAAGTTCTCCGAAGATTTTTGAGATATTTCCTCTGTTTATTTCGTCTATTATTAGGATGTAAGTTTTATCATTATAACTCTCTTTAGCATAAAGGTCATATAACTTTTTAGTAAATAAATATCTTGTATACCTATGACCATTAGCACCGATATCAACTAAACTATCTGGAGTTATTTCATCAATACTTTTAGAATTTAAAAATATATTCAGTGATTTTATAACATTTCGTCTAGTCATATTATGATGGTTTGAAAACTCAAAAGAGCCATTATCTTTTAGGGAAACATTTACTATGCCACGAGTTGTTGAGAACCATATGTCTTTTAAATTTTGTGTTGCTTTTTCTACTATTGATTCTGCTGTTATTTGATAATTTTCATCTATAGCTAATTTACATAACTTCTTAAAAACACCACTCTCAACATCATAAGAAATACTCCCATCGAGTGTATTAGCCTTTATCCCCTCAACAAACTCCTCATAACCATAAGATTGATGAAAAGTAACAAACTCTATCTGTCCAGTCTCACTTAAACTTTCAAATCTTTTTTTCGCTTCTCTTCTATCTTCTGAAACTTCGCCATCTATTATTTTTAAGGCTCTATTAATAGTATTGTATGTTTTACCAGTTCCCGGAGGTCCATAGAGTATTTGGTTTAAAGAGATAGATGCTTGCATAGTTATATTTCTTGACTGACTGTTTTCTCTAGAAGATACTATAAATTTAATCTCCTCATTTATAAACTCATCATTAAGTATATTTTTTTCTTTAAAATATTTCAATAATTTTTTACCATGATATTCAGAAGCATTTAATTCATCTATAAGATGATTTCCACCAAATTGAGAACATATACGATAAGCTTTAGTATGTATTATGTGGTCTTCTTTATAGAAACGATTATATATTCCTCTACTGTCAATATCTTTAAACATACTTATTAGACTATAGCTACTATTTAATCCAAAAGTACGATTACAAAATTCTAAATCTTGTAAATTCTTCAATACCTCGTCATCAATTTTGCATAGCTCTATAATTTTACCAATATGCTGTCGTAAAAAACTACCTACTTTTATCTCTATCATTTACTAATCCTTATCAACCCATTTAAAAATATCAACAACTGATATCCTATCTTTTTCTTCTTCAACGAAATAAATTACACTATAACCTTTAAAGGTCATATCTCTTACATTAACATCATCATGAAGTCTAGATTGTTTAAATTTATAGGGGAAATTGTCTAAGTTATTTATTTTATTATCGAGTTGATTTTTAAAGTTTACAGCTCTATTTTTACTGTCTTTTGAGATAAGTGTTAAAATGATTTTAAGTGTAATTTGATACTCTTTTTTTCTTAGTATCTTCATTTATAAAGACTTCATAAACTCTTTCATATCTTCATCATACTCATTTTGAGAGAGTAGTTTTGCTGTACCATTTTTCACTTGGGCTATCGCGTCTTCTACTCTACTTTTTGCCTCGTTTTTTGAGATAACTGGGTAGCCATCATCAAGAGAAAGCTTTACAAACTTCATAAAGTCTTTTAAAAGGCTCTGTGTATCATTGCCATACTCTGAAGATATAAAATTTTCTATCTCTGGATTATTAATTTGTATTGTCTGCATAATTAAATCTCCTTTATCTTCGGATATTATAGCATTTATTTATCTTTTTTAAACTATCCTTGTAGCCTATTCATTTTAACCTGTATCTTACCCATAGCTTTATCTATCTGCTTAAAGCTACCGTGGTCAGTAGTTACTGCTTTTTTAGCACTAAGATTTTCTAGTACTATTTTTAACTCATCATAGTTATCACTTATTTTGCCGTTAAGTGCATTTTTCATGTCTAGTTTTGCTTCATCCGTTAATTCCATATTTAGTTCCTAAAAGTTGTTTTTTTCTTATGCTACGCTAATAATCTCAACTTGAATCGACTTAAACGCAGCCGTCATTATGAGGACATCACTCTTGTCACCAAAAACGTTGTTTAGTTTTGAGTCTTCATGATGGAACGTTGTATACAAAGTCTTAGGACGAACCTTGTCTGTAAACTTTACTCTAAGTGGGTTTGTTTGTCCAAACTCTGTTTTTAGTATAACTTTTTCAGTTGTAAAGTCTGCCGCATCATCGTTGTGCACAAGAAGTAGGTCTTCTGTGTAGCGTTTAGCTAGTTTTTCCGTGTACTTTGTCTGTGCAGAGTTGTTGTAGTGAGCCATAGCACGACCAGTTGTTAGGTGATAACCTTTGAGTCTTTTGTTCAAAATCTCTTCTACCATTCCTGAGAGTTCGTACCCTTTGTATCTAAATGCACCTATTCCATCTTGTGTTCTAAAGTCTTCTCTATGAAGTACTGGAGTACCTGTTCCATCTTCTTTTATAGGCCAAGAAATCCCTACTTTTTCATTGTCACGAAGTACTTTATAAGTAGCACCTTTAAAACGATTTGTAGCAGTTTTACATACATCTTTCCATATATCTTCAGAAGAGTTAAAGTCATAGCCTCCACCCATCTTTTCATCAAGAAGTTTGATGATTTCCCAGTCATCTGGTAGGTCTGATTTTACTAAAGGAGTTGAGAGATGAACTTTTCTCATTGCGTTTATGTAAACACCTGTTTTTTCATATATAGATTTAACACCTACAACGATGTCCGCACGACGAGCGATATCTGTCATAAAAAGCTCTTGAACAAAAATAAGCTCTACATTCTCAAATGCTTTTTTAATTTTGTTAAGATTTGGGTGGATATGCGTTAAGTCTTCACCTATGTTAAGCACACCTTTTATAGTTCCATCTATCATGCCATCAACTAACTGAGGTGTCATAAGACCAACTTCACGTGGAGCTTGATAATCAGGAGCATAGTATGGAAGCATACCCATGTCACATACACCTTGCACATTTGTCTGTCCACGAAGAGGCATAACACCAGCTCCATCTAAACCGATATTTCCAGTCATAAGTGCTAAGTGAACGATGGCCATTACAGCATAAGAACCATCAACATGCTCAGTGATACCTAGTCCCCAAAGAATTAAAGACTTTTTACTTGCATACTCACGTGCAATTTTTGGAAGCATATCTGCAAGATACTCAAAACCTTCAACTTCTCTGAAAAACTCTGGATTAGCATAAGGGTCAGCTAAAATATTCTCTTTAAAGTGTTCCCAGTTTTTTGTTCTTTTAGCGATAAAACCAGGAGCATACAACTCTTCAGTGATGATAGTATAAGCTATCATGTTAAGCACAAGCAGGTTAGACTCATGAGGAGCAACTACCTTATACTTTGAAAATTTATGAAGTTTTATCTCTCTTACATCAAAACAAGCGATACCAGTACCCGCTTGTGCTGCTTTTATCATACGGTTAGCAACGATTGGGTGTGCTTCAGTTGTGTTTGAGCCCATAACAATCATAAACTCAGTTTTATAGATATCATCAAAAGGATTTGACGCAGCACCTTCACCGATGGTCAAACGCATACCCTTTAGTGATGGAGAGTGACAAACACGAGCACAGTTGTCAACATGAGGTGAGTTGAGTGTATAACGAGTAAATTTTTGGAAGTAGTAAGCAGACTCACAAGAGCTTCTTGCTCCTCCAAGTGAACATACAGATTTTCTACCATATTTTGCTTGAATGTCTTTGAGCTTCATAGCCCCTGCTGTTGTAGCATTTTCTACATCAGACTCGTACCATGTGTCGTCTAGTTCTGTAAGTGAGTCAGAAATAGCTGCTTTGATATCAGGATTTTTCTCTAAAAAGCTCTTACGAATACGTGGTTTAGTAATACGTGCTTTTGAATCAACAAAATCAAATCCGTATTTTCCTTTTACACAAAGGTTCCCCTCAGATGTAGCACCATCTGGATGTGCAAATATTTTTTTAATTTTATTCTCTTTTGTATCTACATGTGCTGCGATATCACAACCTACACCACAGTATGCACAAACGCTGTCGATTGTTACTATATTTTCATTTTCCATTATTTATATCTCACCTATTTTAAAATTTTAAAACTACTCCCATAAGTAGAACAGTATTAAAATTTCAGCACAATCAAGCTATGGAGTTTACAATTTTTTCTCTTAATATACTTGGAAGTAGATTTAAAAGTCGAATGATTAAATAAAATCTAAGGGGGAATATATATGTGCGTTTGTTTTTTTGTATCGCTTTGATTATTTTAGATACACCTATATTTGTCTCAAGTAAAAAAGGCATATTAAACTCATTTTTATCTGTTAATTCACTTTTTATAAAACCGGGTAAAATATTTATAACCTTAATTCCATATCGGTTATACTTGTATCTAATTCCCTCTGCATAAGCATTTAAGGCACGTTTAGAAGAAGAGTATATTTTTGAACTTGGCATTGAAAAAAGTGAAGCAAGTGAAGATATAAAAACTATTTTTCCACTTTTTTGTGCTTTAAAGAGTGGCAAAAGTATCTCTAGTATTGCATGACTTGAGAGCACATTTACTCGGTAAAGGTTTTCAAACTCTTCTATTGTAGGAATATATTCACTGTTACCAGAATGCCCAAGTGAAATACCTGCGTTTAAGATAACCATATCAAGTGAAGTGATTGTCTGTATTTTTTCTTGAAGAGTTTGAAAGTCTGTTACATCAGCAACAATAACTTCAACACTTTTACAGATTTCAAAAAGTTCTTTGCGAAGGGAGTATAGTTTATCTTCTCTACGAGCTAAGAGGATAAGCTCATTTTGGGGCGAAGCATATTGTCGTGCAAGTTCTGCACCAAGCCCTGAACTCGCACCCGTAATGAGAATTTTCATAAAAAATCTATACTATTCTTATCATCACAGGTGTTGCATTTACAAAGTCTTGTGCTTCAAGCTCAGAAATAAGCTTTTGTACATCTTTTTCTAATGCAATATGAGTTGAGATAAGAAGGTTTGCAGATGTTTGAGTTGAAGGACGTTGTAACATAGTCTCTACTGAGATTTGATTCTCTTCAAAGAGTTTTGTTACACGAGCTAAAACACCCGCACGGTCTGAAACATTTATGCGTAAGTAATACTTTGAGTTGATATCGTCTGTTGATTTAAGAGTAAGTTTATTACCTTCCATCGGTCTGTTAAAGCCAAGCATAGGAGTTGACTTTCCACTTCTCGCGATGTCTATGATGTTTGCAACAACAGCAGAAGCAGTCGCATCTCCACCAGCACCTGGACCATAGTAAAGAGTTTCCCCTACTTTATCACCAACAACTGAGATAGCATTCATAACGCCATCAATCTTGGCTATCATCTCTTCTTGTTTAATGAGACAAGCATGAACACGAAGTTCAACTTCATTTTCATCTTTTTTAGCGATTCCAAGTAGTTTGATAGCATAACCAAACTCTTTAGCAAATGCGATGTCTTCACTTCTTACATTGTCAATTCCCTCGATGAGAATATCTTCAGGTTTAGCGTCTATACCATAAGCGATAGAAGCAAGGATAAGAAGTTTATGAGCTGCATCAAAACCACCAACATCAAAAGATGGGTCAGACTCTGCATACCCTAAGTCTTGTGCTTCTTTTAAGATAGCATCATAAGATACACCTTCATCTGTCATTTTAGTCATCATGTAGTTACAAGTACCATTCATAATTCCCATGATAGACTCAATGTGATTAGCTGAAAGTCCATCACGAAGAGCAGTGATGATAGGGATTCCACCGGCAACAGAAGCTTCATACTCAAACGCAATGTCTTTAGCAATAGCTTGAAGTTCATAACGGTGGTATGCAAGTAAAGCTTTATTTGCTGTAACAACTGCTTTTCCTGCGTTTAGTGCCTTTTTAACTACTTCAAACGGCTCATCAACACCACCCATAAGTTCAACAACGATGTCAATTTCTTTGTCGTCTAAGATGTCATCTACATTATCAGTGATAATGATGTCAAGACCTCTATCTTTTTTAAGATTTTTAACAACACCACTTTTTACAACTATGTCTACACCCGCACGAGCACTTATTACATCAGCATTATCTCTTAGTATCTCTGCAACACTTGTTCCGACTGTTCCAACACCAATTATTCCGACTTTTATCATATTATTTTTCTTCCTGTTTTTCTTCTTGAAACTGTTTTAAAAATTCTTTTATATTTCTTGCCGCTTGACGGATTCTATTGTCATTTTCTATTAAAGCTATACGAACATAACCTTCTCCATAAGCCCCAAAACCAATTCCAGGAGCAACTGCTACACCCGCTTCAATTAAAAGGCGTTTTGAGAACTCTAATGACCCTAGGTGCATAACACACTCTGGCATTTTAGCCCATGAGAACATACTCGCTTCATTTTTCTTTATATGCCAACCTGCTCTGTCAAATGCTTCGATGAGAACTTCTTGGCGGTGATCATACTTATCTGTAATGTCTTGTACACATTGTTGATCTCCATTAAGAGCAACTGTTGCTGCAACTTGAATAGGAGTAAACATTCCATAGTCTAACCATGATTTCATTTTTTGAAGTGCACCGATGAGTCTTGGATTTCCAACAAAGAAACCTACACGCCAGCCTGCCATGTTATAAGACTTTGAAAGTGTAAACGACTCAACTGCTACATCTTTAGCCCCAGGAACAGACATGATAGAAGGAGTTTTATAACCATCAAATGTGATGTCACCATAAGCAATATCAGAGATAACATAAAATCTTTTTTTCTTCGCTTCAGCTACTAAACGCACATAAAACTCTGGTGTTACTGTTGCAGTAGTAGGGTTATGTGGAAAGTTTACTAAAACATACTTTGGTTTAGGAGAACTCTCTTTAAAAACACGGTCAAGGTTTTGGAAAAAATGATCTTCATCTATACGATACTTCTCATCAAACTTTATACCAAATTTTACAACATTTCCACCAGCGAGTATAAAAGAAAACTCATGGATAGGATAAGTAGGATCAGGAACAACTGCAACATCACCTGGATTAGTGATAGCATAAGTTAAGTGAGCATAACCCTCTTTACTTCCCATAGTTGCAACACATTCAGTCTCTGGATCAAGTTTACAGTCATAACGACGCTCATACCAGTCTGCTATTGCTTGAAGAAGTTTTGGGATACCTTTACTTACAGAGTAACCATGTGTTTTTGTTTTTTGGGCTGATTCAACGAGTTTTGCACGGATATGCTCTGGAGTATCACCATCAGGATTCCCCATAGAAAAGTCTATTACATCTTTTCCAGCACGACGTTCTTTCATTTTAATGTCATTAACCTCAGCAAATACATACTTCGGCAATCTTTCAACTCTATTAAATTTTATCTCATCAAACATATTTAGCCCTCTAAATTTATTACTGACATTTTATCTAAATAAATTGAGAATAAGCTAATAAAGTGTTTTCCTACTTTGTTCCTGAGGGTTCAAGACTTAGCTCATCGCGAATATTTTTCATAGTATACAAATCTGCAATTTTCATATACTTTGCATTTTGAGGAATATTTAGCTTAATATGATGGTATATTTTATCTTTTCTAATAACTTTTAACAAGTGCAATGATGCATCATAATAAGAGATATATGGATACCAACTGTTTCGACGACTACTTGAAATACTAAGCATTTTAATCTTAGACACATTTAGCCAGTGAGCATAAGCAGCACGTTTGAGACTACTCTCTTCTCTTGGGTCTAGTACTTCTATATCTAAAAATCCCTTATCCATATCAATAACATATGTCCACTCGTAAGCAGAGTTGCGCTCTATATCTATGATTTTACAACCGCTTTTTTGAAGTTCTTGTTCTAAAACTAAAGGATCGGTGGCATACTCTGATGTTAGTGCGATATTCCAAGTAAATTCTGAGGCGTCAAGGTTTGAAGCAGTTGTAACATAACGATAGTAACCAATATTTCGAAGAGTATCACCCATGATTTTTACAAAAAATAGTGGTGTTCCACTTGTTTTAAAATTTAGCTTCAACTCACTAGGCTTTGCAAAGAAAAGCTTTAGAAGTCCATTTTCTTTAAGTGTTTGTACAACTTTAACCGAGTCCACTCTCTCGTTTTCATAAAAGGCTGTATCAGGGTCAAATATAACATTAACAAACTCACTATTTTCTCTATATGTTTCTGCATCTAAAAAACTTTTTATCTTTGCTGTAAGTGGATTTTCACTCACCTGAACCTCTTCAAGTATATCTATCTTTTGTGCTTGTAATAGACTAAAAATTAGGAAAAAACCTAATAAATATTTTACCATTTACTACCTCTATTTAATTTTTTAAACTCTTGGAGTGAAATTGCTTTTACAGTTCCATCTTCATACAAATAACGGATATTATCTCGTGAATCTATTTTCACTGCTTCTTCATTTATAAACATATCAATATATCCATGTCCAAAAATCAATAACCATTTTTTTTGAGGATCTAAATTTATATCTCCTGTAAATGTAGTTTGTTTCTTCTTGTTTGTTTGTACATCAATGTAGCCAAACCATACTTTTGACTTAGTGTATATTTTAAAGGAGTGTACAACTTCTTCTAGTTCTGGGGCTATTTCAAGTATAAGAGTAGTTGTATTAGATTCAATTGTGCTATTCTCATCTTCTAAAATCACTACTGGTTTTATAGTCTTTTGTACCTTATGGATTAGTACATCATCTAAGGGCTGTTCTAGAACTTTTTTCTCACTAAAAGCACCTAGTAGATACATTGAAAAAATGGTAACTACAAACACCAAAAGTATTGAGTTGGTTTTTGATATTTTATTCTTTTTTGGAGCGATAAAGAGGCTTTCATCCAAGTTTTGTGCATCTTTATCATCAAAGTAGGCTACACCTGAGGATTTAAGACTTGAAAGGTCTAAAACATATTCTCTTCCTAGAATAGAAATAAATCCTAAAAACTGTACCCTATTTAAACTATCAAAGTTATGCTCAAGAATGGCTTTTACATGTAATACTGGAATGTGTGTATCTTCATATATTTTTTGTGCACCGAAATTCTTTAACTTTGTTAGTTCTTCGCTCATTTATCTCATCCTATCCATTAAAATTGCTCCTGCAACACTAACATTAAGTGAGTCAAATTCATGCTTCATCTTAATGCTAACAGCGCAGTCTAGTTTTGACACTATACGAGAAGTAAGACCTTCGCCTTCACTTCCTAAAACTAGTATCTTTTTCTTATCTATGCGAGTCTCTCTTATGTCCATCCCGCTCATATCTGCACCATAAGATGTAAAACCAGAGGTCTTAAAATCATTTAGTACATCATGAATATTATTCTCAATTGCAAAAGGCATATCATAAAGTGCCCCTGTACTTGTTCTCATGATAGTATCAAGGGGGAGTTGTTTTATACCACAAGCGATGATGCCATCAACACCTAAGGCATAAGCACTACGAACAAGTGCACCGATGTTTCCTACATCTGTTACACCAGAGAGGATAAGTACAAACTTTTTATCTAACAAAAAGTCATAAGGCTGTAAGTTGACATCATCAACTTCTGCTAAAAAACCTTGATGAGAAGCATTTTTACACATCTTTTGTGCAGCCTCATTTGGGATACGTTTTATCTCAAATCCCATTTTCATTAGACGTGAGTACTCTTTTTTCTCTAGCTCTTTTGCTAGATACAGTGTTTTAATTTTATTAGGGTATTTGTTTATCAAATAATATATTGGTTGTTTTGCATAAATTAACATGAGAGTATTCTATCTAAAAAAAGTAGTAATTTAGTGAGGAGAAGTTATTTTTAAGAAAACTTTACAATTCTAGTAATCTTTTATAACAAGATTTACTATTTTCTCCCGTAATCTTACAGATTAACTTCGCTTGAACTTTTTTGGGAAGATCAAGTGCGAGTATATCTTTTTGAGTAATAGCAGAGTCTGCTTGGGATACACCCATGCTAAAAACAACTACCCATTCACCACGAAAGTTACCATCAAGATGAGAGAGTGCTTCACTCGCTGTTCCACGAAAATACTTCTGATACTTTTTAGTAAGTTCTTTAGCAAGAAAAAGCTCACGACTTGGTTCTTCTTCATTTATCTCTAAAAGTAGTTTTTCTATACGGTGGGGAGATTCATAAAGAACGGTTGTAAAACCATTGTAAAGTGCTTTTTGAAGCCCTGCTTTACGCGACTCGCCCTTATGGTCTAAGAAACCTAAAAAAAGCATCTTTGTTTGCTCAAACCCTGCAGCGACAAACGCAGTAAGCACTGCGTTTGCACCGGGGAGGACATCAAACTCTACATCATTAGCTAAACAGTAAGCCACGAGAGCTTGACCTGGATCACTTACACCAGGCATACCAGCATCACTAGCATAAACAACATTTGAGTCAAAAAAACCGAGTGATAATTTTTCAATAAAATGTTTTTCATTATGTGAATGCAAGGAAATAAACTCTACTGCATCATTAAAAGTAGTGTTATAACGAGTTTTTAAAATGTTAATGAGTTTTTTTGTAACACGAGTATCTTCGCAGAGGAGTATATCAGCCTCACTTAAAAGCTCGATGGCTCTAAGTGAGATGTCGCCTATGTTACCAATTGGAGTTGGGACAAGAGACAACATTAGTCTATATCTTTAAAAGAGGAGACTATTTTTTAGCATAACGAGCGTTAAACTTCTCGATTCTACCAGCTGTATCTACCATTCTCTCAGAACCTGTGAAAAATGGGTGACACTCATTACAAATGTCTATTTTAAGTGTGTCTTGAGCTGCTCTGTTCTCAAAAGTGTTTCCACAAGCACAAGTTACTGCACAAGTTACAAATTCTGGGTGTAAATCTTTTTTCATTTCGTTTGCCTTTTGTATCACGTCATGTACGTAATACTATATATTTTTTAAATCCGTATGGGTGCAGATTTTTGAATAGAAATTATATCTAAAAATTACTTAAAAATCTAATCAAACTCATAAAAACGATTATATCGAATCATTGAGGTTAGCTCTTTTCCATACTCAGCACCTTTTTCAGAGTACTTATCAAGTTTTTTTACTAACTTATACGGGTCGTTACTTCTCATCTTCTGCGCACGAAATGCACCAAAAACTCTACCAGTTGCTAAAACTCTATAGTAATCGCGAATAGAATCTTCAACACTAGAGTATTTTTTCACATATATAGTTTTTTTACCGCGTTTTTCACCCGCTGCAACCCTTGGCTCATTTTTATTAAAAGACCAGACACCAAAGAGGTTTGTAGCTACTCTTGTAAAACGTGAAGTTGCCCATGCAGACTCCATCGCGGCTTGTGCTATCGCAACACTCTTTGCATGAGGTTTCATACGAGTGAGTAAATCTTGTGGATTTTTTGCACTGTATGACTTCATAAGTTTTTTAATGTCAGCATCCATCTTACCACTATCTACTTTTACTTTAGCCGCAGCATACTTAGCATCTAAATCAGCATAGACCTTGTTTACAGCAGGAACAACAAGATCACGAAAACGCTGTTTTTTCTCTTGAACTGTCATTTTTTTGGGAACTACATTTGCAGTATAGTTTGTATGCTCATTTACTTTTGTACTTTGTACTGCATAAAGACTTGTACTTAAAAGTAGAACTAAAGATAATGTTTGTAAAATTTTTGTATTCATATCAGTTTTCCTCTGTATTTTTAAAATTATAACAGAATCTTAGAAGCTCTCTCAGTAAAAGAACTAGCAGAAGAATTTAATGTTAGCACTAAAACACTCCAACGAGATTTTAATGAAAGGTTAAGTTCATTTCATATTTTTCAAGATAAAAGACGATGGAAAATGCAAGAGGGTTTTAGTATTGAAAAAACAAAATCTCTAAGGGAACAGTTAGTTTTAAACATTATAGAAAAAATGACGGAAAGTATTGGTGGTAATTTTGCTCTCACCTCTCATCACCTACTTTCTAAAATCAAGAATGAAGATTT
>NZ_JAEMVD010000012.1 GCF_029215975.1 Sulfurimonas sp. SAG-AH-194-C20 | reverse complement strand
GCTTCACCAAAGTTGTTTGCCATCGCAACAGGGATAGAGATAGTTGGGTCTGTAATCTTACTTGGTAGAACAAAAATGCTACCTATAAGAAAAGCAACAGCCATAGTTTCACCTAAAGCACGACCAAGTGCTAAGATGATACTTCCGATGATACCGACCTTAGAATATGGAAAGATGATGTCCTTTATGACTTCAAACTTTGTAGCCCCAAGTGCATAAGCAGACTCTTTTAAAACCCCAGGAGTTGTGTTCATACTATCTCTTGTGATGGCTGCCATAAAGGGAAGTATCATAACACCAAGTACAAGTCCAGCGGTAAGAAGTGAGACTTGATACCCACCAAACAAGTCAGCGATGATAGGGGCAAAATAGTAAAGTCCCCACATACCAAAGATGATGGAGGGAATAGCCGCTAAAAGTTCAATGGCAATACCGACAATGTCGGAGATGTTTTTAGGGGCAATTTCTGCTAGAAATACTGCTATGCCCATTGCGATAGGAAGTGAAAATGCAAGAGCTATAAGAGTTGTAAGTAGTGTCCCTACTATGGGCACAAGTCCACCATAGATAGTCTTTGTAATGAGGTCATCTTCATCATCTAGCATCATGTCATCTTCATCGAGCATCATGTCATCTTCTGCTTCTAAAACAACATTCTTGTTCCAGTGAGAATCTGTAATGAAGTTAAATCCAAACTCATCAATTGCAGGTTTAGCAGTTATATACAGAGTGATAAAGATACCTACTAGTAGAATAAACACAAGTGATGCACTTGAGAGTGCAAGTCTTTGAAATATTTTTTCCATAGTGAAATTTTATAGAAGTTCGGTTACGTTAAGGTTACAAAAGTTAGAAAAACTCCATCTCACCATCATCTTCGGCTAAGTCATTACTATCTAAAGACATCTCGATTTGTGCAATGTTAGAGTAAAAAGATTTATCCATAAAGTGAATATCTTCAGCAGTTTGCTCGATTAAAACAGAGCGTTTCCACTCGAGTAAATCTGAAATTAATCCTCGCATTAAAATAAGAAGCATTTCACTGTTTTCATCTATCTCGTAGTCTGTTAGTTTTTGTGTGAGTAGCATAAGAGAGTAACTAAGATCTTTAAACTCAAAAAGAGGATTTAGTACCCTTGTGTAACCTTCAAAAAAGTTAATAAGAGTAGCATTTATATCTTCGTTGTATGAGGATGCATAGCTAAGAACATCTACTTCTCTTTCGAGTTCAAGAAGTTCATCATAAACCTCTGAATCAAGGTCGATTTCGGCAAAATAACTTTGAGCAGAGGTATAAACAGGTGTTTTAATTGTTAGTTCATTCTCTGGCTCTTGCTGAGTTTCTAACTCAAGTGCAGTACTTACCTCTTTTTGTATCTCTTCTTCAGCATCAGTACATTTATAGTCATGTTTAAATTTATAACATACATCAACAAAGTAACGAAAAGCATCAGCTAAATCAATAGATACAGAATTAAAAGATTTTATATCTTCATTTTCATCAAAAAGATGCTTATTCCATGTGTGAAAAACTTCAAGTACATATAAAAATATATCTTGTAAGTCCTCATCATCTTTTGAAAGTAAGTAAGAAATTGTATTTTTGGTGCTTAGTTCGTAAACCTCTTGTAGATAATCCGAAATATCTTTAAGCCCATTTATACCTTTTATGCATACTTGAAACATTTGAAGTTCTCTAGTGAAAAGTTCAGCTGTCTGAGCACATGGGTTTAGAATAAATTTGTTTGCTTCTTTATAAAGGGCATCTAAAATAGGCTTCATATCATTTTGTTTTTCTTGAAGTTTTCTAAAAGTAGTATTATCCTGAATACGTGAACTTCTCTCCATCGCCTGAGAATCTTTAATAAGCATTGAAAGAGCTAAGTCCTCATTTGTTTTGTACTGTTTAGTTCTTTGAAGATGAGTCGCTGTTAAGTTCTTAAAGTAATGCTTTCCTATTTTATTAAAAATATAGTTAATTTTTTGAGATGAAGTTGTAATGCCATTATATAAAGCTAAGTCATCATCGCTGAGGTCTGTACAAAATATTTTATGTATTTTTTTTCTTGATGATATATTTAGTTGGTCTAAAAAAACTATATGTAGGTTTTCCTCTTCTTGGATATAAATACGATACTTATTTGTAGAATACTTTGTAGTAATACTGTGACAAGGCTCAAACTCTATATATTCATAATGGCTGAGGTATTTTTGATGGAGAGACTTTTCATTAAAATCTAAATGCGCGAAGTAGCAATCTAAATGTTTGTTTGAAGCACCAAAACGCCGTTTTCCTAAGGTAGAAAAAAAGTGTCTTCTTCTCTCTTTATTACTTATACAAATATTTGCTATTTCTAAAAAATAAGACCTATCTACTTTTATACTAATATGTCTTACATCAATTGAATCATCATTGTTTTCATGGTACTGAATGTATTGCACAAAATGTTTAGAACTATTCTCATCACTCAAGTAGAGGATGTTTTCTAGTTTACCTGTTTGAGAAGTGAGAGAGTCTGTTTTGAATGTTAACGAATGTGATAAAATATTGTTCATAATGAGAATTATAGCACAACTAGACTAATAATATTATTTAATCCCTTTTTTAGCCCAATAAGTGTGAATTTTAGCAGTTAAAGATTTGGGTAATGGAACAAAACCTAGACCTTTTGCAATATCTTGACCATTTGTATAACACCAGTCATAAAAGGCAGTAACTTTTTTGTTCATCTGTGTTTTTTCTGCTGGTACTAAGATAAATGTAGCAGCTACCATAGGGTAAGACTCTGCACCTTTTGGATCAGTGATCACAGCATAAAAATCTCTTTTTGGATTAAGTGTTGCTTTTGCAGTTGCCATTTGAAAAGACTTAAGTGTTGGTAAGATGAAGTGACCTTCACGATTTTCTACTGTTGCCATAGCGATGTTGTTGTTTTTAGCATCAGCATAGTCGATATATCCTACTGAGTATGTAGTCTGTTTAAGAAGTGCCGCAACACCAGAGTTTGTCTTCCCGCCAATATGATGATTCCCAGGCCAGTTAAGGGACTTTTTAGCACCAAATGTTTTTCTCCATTCTTTGTCTACTTTTGAAAGGTAGTAAGTGAAGTTATATGTAGTTCCTGAACCATCAGCACGGTGAACAAATGTAAGCCTTTCGTGTGGAAGTTTAAGTCCTACGTTTGCAGAAGCAATAACTGCATCATCCCAGTACTTAGCACTACCATTAGCGATAGCTACCGTTGCTCCGCGAGATAGTTTGAGCCCCCTTATACCAGGAAGATTATATCCCATTGTGATTGCACCTACAACAGCAGGAAACTGATAAAGCTTATTTTTACGAAGCACTTTAGGACTTAAAGGTTTGTCTGTTCCAGCAAAATTAACTGCACGAGCTTTAGCATCTTTGATACCTTTTGAAGAACCTTTTTTTATGTAGTCAATTTTTATACCTGTTTCTTTGTTGTAAGCTTTAATCCATTTTTGGTAAACACTATATGGGAAAGACGCTCCACTACCTTTGAGAACATCGTTCGCGTTTAGTGATGTAAGGAGCATTGTACTTGCTAGTGCTACTCTTATAAGTTTGGTACGAAAACCATTTAGTGGTTTTTTGCATTGTGATTTATCACTTATCATTTATCTAAGCCTTTTTATGTTTAAGTGCTGAAATTATAAAACACTTGGGTTACGCTTTAGTTACAAGGAAGTTTGGCATCTTAAGCCTTACATATATAAGAGCCTTCTGTCGGTAACATTATACATTATATTTCCTGCTGTAACCATAATGTAATCGCTTTGCAATATACTTCCATAACTTAAAAATAAGACTCAAGGAAATTCAAATGAACAAGATTGTTTTATCAACTATTGCTGCTTTAACTGTAGCTTCTTTATCTGTAAACGCAGATGAAATTAAATTTTACCAAGATGCTAATGGTCAAGTATTTACTGCTCCTGCAGCTGATCGTACTGCACTTGATATGAAAAGTGTTGCGTCTCCAAAGAAGTCAATCACTATCGTTGATCAAAAGTCTCCTGACTTTTTACTTGGAAAACAGACTCACATCAACATGAAGTTTGTAGCTGATGACAACTCAGATATGTGGTTAAAAGCGGGTGTTCGTATTCAAGGTACATTCCAAAATGCAGATACAACAAATTATAATCCTGATGGAAGTGTTAAGTCAAAGTCTAGTGTACCTGATGCTTACCTTCGCCGTGTTCGTTTTGAAGTAGCTGCTGGTTTTAACAAGTGGACTTCTTTTGTAATGGATGTTAGAAATGATAAAGCAAACTTTGAAGATAAAGGTGAGCAAGGCTTTAACGTTGGTGATGCTTATGTGAAAATCAAAAAACCATTTAACACATCTTTAGTAAACTTCAAACTTTACCGTGCTAAAATCGATATTTCTCGTACTGAAACTGTGAAGTCTGCTAGAGTTCTTGCATATGATAGACCAAAAGTAGCTGATGAAGCAGCACAGTACATTACACATAACCGACGTGGAACAAATATCCAAGCATACGGTAACTGGGAAAAGAAAGTTCATTATCAAGTAGCAACAGGTGATGGTGTTTACTCTGGTAAAATGAAAGATGCTTCAGGCAGTACACTTAGTAAAGAAAATAACTTTGGTGGTTTAACACAAGGTAGTTTCTTCTATGGTGGAAAAGTAGTACTCTCTCCATTTGATGGTTGGGAAGAGACTTCAAGAACAGAAACATACTTTGCTAAGGGTAAACACTTTGAGATAGGTGCTGCATACTGGGCTAGCAATAATATTAACTATGATGATGGTGTGGTTTCGCAGAAAATTGACCATACATTAACAAACTTAGAAATGTCTGCACACTATAAAGGTCTTTTTGTTCAAGCTGAGTACTTCGAGTTTGATGGTGTTGTTAAAGCATGGGGTTTAGCTGAACTAGGTAAATCAAATGGTTGGTATGCAACGAGTGAGTATGTTATAGAATCATTAAACTATCTTGCTCCATTTGTTAGATATGAGTCTTGGGATAAGTTCAAAGGTACTGATGGTTATGACTATACAGCAGCAACAGCTGGTGTAAACTGGTACTTAAAAGGTAACTCAATCAAAGCTGGTTTAGTGTATCAAACTGAAAAATATGGAACCGCACTTAAAGATGGAGAAAGAACTGTAAATACAATAAAACTCACATCTCAGTTCTTCTTCTAAAGAAGAACTGAAATCACAGGGTAAATAACTATAGACAAACAAATTTCATTTCTCCTTATAAGAGCAGGCTCTTGAACCAAGCCTTCTCTTATTTTATAAAATACTAACTCCTACAACTTCAGTTTAAAAAATTCTATACATTCAGATTAATCTTGATATAATTGTTATAATAATTATAAATTTTTACATAAGGTGAGTGGATGTCGTCAGTTTATCCAGATAATTTCAATGAGTTAAAAGCGGAGGTTCGTGCAAGTGGACTTTTAGATAGAGCACCGGTACGAGGAACTATAGAGATGTTTGCAATTTTTATTAGTTTAGCAGTAGTTTTTAGTATTGTATCAAATTGGGATATGGTGGGTTCTAGTCCTCACTTAGCTGCGTTTGGACTGGGGTTATTTATGGTAGTTATCTTTACTCGTGCTGTATTTGTATCTCATGACATGTTACATTTACAATACTTTAAAAGTAAGTCACTCTCTTTTAAGCTTTCATACCCATTCTCAGCACTTATCCTCTCAAACAGCTCTTCATGGTGGGACTTCAAGCATAATGTAAATCATCATACTTGGTGTAATGTTTTAGAAAAGGATGAAGACATCTGGGCACTTGATGGTGCATTTACTCCAAACAACAAGGGTAATAGCCCTTTTATAAAGAAGTACAAACACATCATTTTTTGGGGTGCTATGTTCTTTATGTATCCTGCGTTTATAGCACAGTCATATAGTTTTGTTATAAAAAGAAAACTATGGGGTGAATTTGCTTTGATGCTTCTTCATTGGCCACTTATATGGGGAACTGTTTTTTACTTTCTTCCACTGACTGATGCTTTGATAGTGTTAGCTACACTTAACCTTGTCCTCTCTCCATGGCTTGCGTTTGGTTTTATAACAAATCATTTAGGCTGTGAAGTGTTTGACTATGAAGAAGGGAAAAAGTTTTCATGGATGGAGTTACAGATGCGAACTTCTCGTTCACTTAAAGGTGGTTTTTTAGTGCATTGGTTTTATGGTGGACTTAACACACAGATAGAACATCATCTCTTCCCAAAAGCCCCGCGTTTTAATCTCTTAAAGGTGCAAGAGATGACAAAGACATTCGCTAATACACATAATATCGCTTATTTTGAAACAACACCTGTTGAGGCTTATATTCAGATAAATGATGCATTAAAAGAGTACTAGAACAACTGTTCTAGACTTTTTATATACCATCTATTCGTAATACTTTCGTCTTTCCTACCATTAACTCTAATGTCATTGCCATTCTTTTAAATACTGACTCTTGACGATACTCTAAGTTATGCTTTTTACATATCTCTTTTACTATGGGTTGCATCTCTTGGTAAAAAGAGAGTGGCATATTTGGGAAAAGATGATGCTCGATTTGATAGTTTAAAAATCCATGTAAGTAGTCTATTACATCATTTCCAGTGTTGTAGTTTACACTTCCCATAATCTGTCTAAGGTAGAACTCACCCTGCGTTTTATGTGGAGTAGAGAACTGATAAATGTCTTCTGCTGAGTGGTTTGGAACGATTACGAGAAATGAGTGAAGATTTGCATAGAGTTCAACAAGTAACATAAAAACTAAAGCACTACTAGCGGCTGCTGCCCCTAGTGGTAAAAATAGTAGTGGAATAAAAGCAAAACGGAAGAGTCCATAAGGGAGAATATACTCTAACCATAAGGATTTACCATTTTTTGTAAAAGGAGAGATTTCATAATCAGTTGTAGGTTCTAAGCCTTTAGCAATTCTTTCTTTATTTTCTAAAATTCTCAGTGTATTTGGTCCATAATAAGCGATTTTCCAGATAGAAGCAAAAAATAAAACTACAAGATACTTTACAAAAATTGGTACTTTCATATCATGAATCCACTGCACATCTTTTTCGACATTATCAGGGTCGTCAAGTTCACCGAGATGATAATGGTGCATGATGTTATGCTCATATGCCCATGCCTCAGGTTTTATCCAGTCAAACCAGTCTAACCATCTTCTATTCCCTACTGCAAAACCTTTTTTTGTGTAACGAAAAGGGATATTTGGGACTTTGTCATATGCACCGTGCAAAATAGGGTGGGTTACATTTGCCCAACGTGAGACATTTCCTATACCCATAAGAACAACACCTGCTAGTCCAAAAAACCAAAATGAAAGTTGAGATATATCTAAAGTAAGAGCATCAAGAATGATAACAGATGTGATTGCAAATGCACCAAGGAGCGTTGAGAATCGTCCCCACATTTCTAGTTTTAGTAGGTGTTTAAAGTCTTTTTCACCCACCTTGATTGTTTTTTTTATCTCATCTATGTCAACTTGAAGTTGCTCTTGATTTACGTCTCTATAGTCTGTATATTGTGCCAATTTATTTTTCCCTAATAGTATATAATTACTGCAATTATATACAAATATTCTTAGAGTTAATACTATATGAATAGCATTTTAGATAGAATAAGCATAATTATAAAAGTATGGAGAATTTATGGACGCTGCCAAATATATTTGGATGAATGGAAAGTATGTTGCTTGGGAAGATGCCAAAGTACATGTACTTTCACACACATTACACTATGGAAATGGTGTAATAGAAGGAACAAAAGCATATAAAACTGCAAAGGGTTACGCGATTTTTCGCCTTAATGAGCATACTTCAAGACTTAAAGAGTCTGCAAAAATGACACTTATTGACATCCCTTACTCAGTTGAAGAGCTAAACGCTGCACAGATTGAACTTGTTAAGAAGAATGAGTTTGTAGGAGATAATGTCTACATTCGCCCTTTCGCATTTTTAGGTTATGGTGTTATGGGTGTTTACCATAAAGATGCTCCAGTTGAGACTGTACTTTCTGCTTGGGAATGGGGTGCTTATCTTGGAGAAGATGGTCTTAAAAATGGGATTAGACTTAAAATCGCTTCCATGACAAGACCTGCAAACACTTCAAACATGGGAAAAGCAAAAGCAACTGCTAATTATCTTAACTCACAAATGGCAAAGTATGAAGCTATTGACTGTGGATATGATGAAGCACTTCTTTTAGATGACCAAGGTTATGTAGCTGAAGCATCTGGAGCTTGTTTTTTCATGGTGAAAAATGGAGAGTTAATTACTCCTCCAAATGATAATTCACTAGCTTCTATTACTCAAAAAATGGTTATCGAGATGGCAGAAGACTTTGGAATAAAAGTAGTTCGTCGTCGTATCACTCGAGAAGAGGTTTATGTAGCTGATGAAGCATTTTTAACAGGAACTGCTGCTGAGATAACGCCAGTTGCGAATGTTGATGCTAGAACTATCGGTTGTGGAAGCCGTGGTGAGATGACGGAAAAAATTCAGTCAACTTACTTTGATATAGTGTTTGGACGTAATAAAAAATACGAACATTACCTAACATATATAGACTAAAAAATTAAATAAAACTAAGGAAATTTACAATGGCATCAGATATGAATGATTATTTTAACAAAAAAAAGAGTGAAGGTGGAGGACAAAAGAAGTCTTCAGGTGGTTCAGGCGGAGGGAATGGTCCAACAGTTCCACAAATGCCAAAAATGCCAGACTTTGGTGGAAAATCAGGGTTAGTTTACTTTCTTATAGCAGTTGTTGTTATGTTAGTTTTAGCAAAACCTTTTACTATCATCGAAGAGGGACAGCGCGGTATTTTAAGTACAAACGGTAAGTATCAAGACCAAGCACTTCTTCCTGGACTTCACTTTATCGTTCCTATTATCCAAAAGGTTTATGTTGTAGATACTAAGGTCCGTATTATTAACTATGCTAACCGTATTGAGAATAACTCCAACACATCAGGCATCGTTGCTAAACAAGCCATTACTGTGCTTGATAAGCGTTCACTTCCTGTTTCTATTGAACTCACTGTTCAGTATAGACTTAACTCAGAGTTTGCTGCACAGACTATCTCTAACTGGGGATTTTCTTGGGAAGATAAAATCATCAATCCTGTTGTTCGTGATGTAGTTCGTAATGTTATTGGAAAGTATGATGCAGAAGCGCTTACTCAAATGAGAAATGACTTAGGTTCAGAGATAGAAGCGGGTATCCGTGATAGTGTTGCAAATCTTAAAAACACTCCAGCAGTACTTCAGTCGGTACAACTTCGTGATATCGTTTTACCTACAAAAGTAAAAGAACAAATCGAAGCAGTACAGATTGCTAAACAAGCGGTTCAAAAAGCAGAACAAGATGTTCAACGTGTAAAACAAGAAGCACTTAAACGTGCTGCAGAAGCACGTGGTGTTGCACAGCAAGCTCGTATTGAAGCTCAAGGTAAAGCGGATGCAATTACGATTAATGCTGATGCAAAAGCAAAAGCAAATATTCTTATAAGTAAGTCTTTAACTCCTAGACTCTTACAACTAGAACAGATTAAAGTTCAAGGGAAGTTTAATGAAGCACTTCGTGTAAACCGTGATGCCAAAATCTTCTTAACTCCTGGTGGATCTACACCAAACATCTGGGTAGATACAAAAAATGCTAGACAAAGAACTACGGCTAAGTAATGATAAACGCAGTAGATAGAGTGGATTGGGAGAAGTCTGAACTTCTTCCTGTGATAGTTCAAGAAGTAAGCACAAATGAGATTTTGATGATGGCTTATATGAATAAAGAAGCATTAGAACTCTCACTAAGCACAAAAATTGCACACTACTTTTCTCGCTCAAAACAACGCATCTGGAAAAAGGGTGAAAGTAGTGGACACACACAAGCGATTCACTCATTTAGTATAGATTGTGATAATGATACTCTTCTTATAAAAGTAACACAAGAAGGTGTCGCATGTCACACAGGTCGTAAATCTTGCTTTTTCACAGAGCTTGAATCAGGTGAAGCAAACTCTAAAGTTGAAGTAGATACTACTGCTGCTTATGGTGTTATAGATACTCTTTATCATACTATACAAGAGCGAAAGTTGGCTGACCCTAAAAGTTCTTGGACAGCAAAACTTATGAGTAAAGGTGACAATACAATTTTGAAAAAAGTTGTAGAAGAAGCCGGTGAATTTTGTTTTGCATACAAAGATAATGATGAAGCTGAAATGATTTATGAAGCATCTGATTTAACTTACCATATGCTTGTTGCATTAGCTGTTAAAAATATCTCTCCGGATAGAATTAAACAAGAACTTGCTCGTAGATTTGACATGAGTGGAATCGCTGAGAAAAACGCAAGAGAGGACTAATGAACTCTAAAATCACTCTTTTTATAGATGGACTTATTAAATGGGATTATCTACTATTTGGAAGTGCTTTTGTTCTTTTTCTTCTCTTTATTATACTTGGAATCGTGCTTAGAAAAAAGCTTATTTTAGCAGTACTTTTTATACTACTCGCTTTTTCAACTCTTCTTCTTGGTCCAACTTTGGGCTACGTAAAACTACATGAAACACTTTTTAAAAACTCCTGCAAACTTTTGAGCCAAAAGCGACTTCAGTTTATGGAAGCAGTGGTAGTCAAAGGTGTACTCACAAATGAATCAAATAAGAATTTTAAAGAGTGTAAAATAACAGCGAGTGCTTATGCTATAAGTTCAAATGAGCTCAAAAACTATCTAAAAAAATTAAAACCATTTAAAAAAATGTCGATTATAGAGATGGATATAAGAAAATCAGAAACTCGAGAATTTAAGATTATTGTTGAGCCGTTTAGATATTCTAAAGATTATAATATTTCACTGGGAGCAGATTGTAAATGACAACTTTAAATTACTGGCACTTTATAACATTTGGGGTGATTTTTCTCATCTTTATTGCGGGTACAATTGGTGCTATGAAACAAGATGAAGCAAAAGTTAAAGTAGGTATGTTTATATCGGTTGCAGTCATGTGCCTTTTTCTAGCAGGTTTTTCTGTGATAGTGGTTGATAAGTATACGAAGGTCGTAAAGCTTCATAAGCTAAAAAACAAACGCTTACTTAGCACTGAACAGATTGTCTATACCGGAATAGTAAGAAACGAAGGAAAACACAAAATTGGGGTGGTTACATTTGAGTTGAAACTTGTCAACCGAGGACATGCTACAGGAAATGTAAAAGGTGGTAACTTTTATAAAGCCAGTGGTTTCTTTGATTTCTTTACAAGTGGATTTAACAAGGTTAGTAAACCTCAGTCAGTAACGAAAGAGTTTGTAGTCGCTACGAACCTAAAACCTGGAACATCGCAATCTTTTAGAGTCTACTTTAGATACCCACCATATTTTAGAAGTACAGCACAGTTTGCTAAGGTTTGGGGACACTAGATTTTAGTACTTTAAACCAACTTTTTTAAGTGCTTTATTAATATTTTTCACTTGAATATTTTTATTTCTACACCACGCAGGTGCTAGAAGTGAGTCATCATCAAGACCTGCCGTGATTCTTTGAACATGAACATTCGCAGGTTTCATCTCTATGGACTTCACTAAAACATCAAGGTACTCTTCTTCACTAATAGGGGTAAACTCTCCACGCTTGTATTCATTTGCTAGCGCGGTTCTCTTTACTACATAAAGAGGATGATACTTAACAGAGTCTATCCCCCACTCGTAAGCTGCCCGTGAAGTCTCTAGCATCATCTCTTGTGTTTCGTCTGCTAAACCAAAGATTAAGTGTCCACAGACATTTATACCTGCCTTTTTAGACTTGATAATCCATTCTTTAACATTCGCACTATCATGACCACGATTTATTTTGATAAGTGTTTCATCGTAAACAGACTGTATTCCAAACTCAAGCCAAATCTCACTCTTTTTTGACAACTCAGCAAGATAATCAAGTGTCTCTTGAGTGATACTATCAGAGCGAGTTCCAATGCTGAGTCCTACTACATTGTCAAACGAAAGAGCTTTCTCATAAAGAGCTTTAAGTGTTTCAAATGGTGCATATGTATTTGTAAAAGATTGAAAATACACTAAAAACTTCTCTGCTCCGTACTCTCTTGCTTGGCGCGAAGATATGGCAGAAAATTGTTGTTCTAATTGCAAGAGTTGTTTATCTAGGTATGGGTTTTCAAGTGAGTCAAGGTTTAAATGGAAACTTTTAAGCTCTTGAACTTCATCAGTACTGGCAGAAAAAGAGTCATTTTCACAAAAAGTACAGCCACCTTTAGCAACTGTTCCATCTATGTTAGGGCAAGTAAATCCTGAGATATTTATCCCAACTTTATAAACCTTAGCATTAAACTTCTTCTTGAGATAGCCACCGTATGTGTATATTTGTTCCATTAAACTATGTATTTCCCTGTAAAACATGCCGTACAGTACTTTTCTTCACTTACAGTAGAGTTCACGCTACGTAAAAGTGAGTCTTCATCAAGGTAGGCTAACGAATCAGCTTCTATGTAGTCACAGATTTCTTGGTTTGTCATGTTTGCCGCGATTAGTTTGTCTTTACTTGGAGTATCTACACCGTAAAAACATGGATCAGTGGTTGGAGGAGATGAAACACGCATATGAACTTCACTAGCACCTGCTTCTTTTAACATTCTGATGATACGACGAGAAGTTGTACCCCGAACGATAGAGTCATCAACTACGATAACACGCTTTCCTTTGATGACATCTATCATAGGAGAGAGTTTCATCTTCACTTTTAAGTCACGCATCTCTTGTGTTGGTTCTATAAAAGTACGACCGATATAATGGTTTCTCATAATTCCCATCTCGTAAGGGATACCACTTGCTTGGGAATAGCCAATAGCAGAAGGCACACCACCATCTGGTACAGGTATGACTACGTCAGCTTCAATAGGTTCTATCTTAGATAATTCTTTTCCCATATTTTTACGCATTTGATAAACAGACTGACCAAAAACAGTTGAGTCAGGGCGAGCAAAATAAACATACTCAAAAATACAGTGTTTAGGAGTAGCCTCGAAAACCTTGATACTTTGTGGTGCCTTGTCTTTTTCAAAGATAAGTAGTTCACCCGGTTCAACATCACGAACAAATGTAGCACCAACGAGGTCAAATGCACAAGTCTCACTTGCAACGATATAACCACCATTTGGAAGGCGACCTAAACTAAGAGGACGAAAACCAAAACGATCTCGCATTGCAAACATTTTAGTTCTACTTAAAAAGACTAAAGAAAAAGCCCCTTCAATTTTTTGAACTGCATCTACGATTCTATCTACAAGTTTATTTTTAGAACTTTTAGCGATTAGGTGGATAAGGTTTTCAGTATCCATAAATGTTTGAAAAATTGCACCTTTTTCGATGAGTTGATTTCTCACTTCTTCTGCATTTGTCAGGTTACCATTATGAACAATAGCCATCTCACCAAGATCATAACGAGCAAATACAGGTTGTGCATCAAGGATAGAATCATCTCCAGCAGTTGAGTAGCGTGTATGCCCTACAGCAGATGAACCACTGAGTGTTTCTAGTTTATCTTCATTAAAAACTCTCATAACAAGACCGCGGTCTTTAATAGTATGGAGTTTTTTTCCATCAGATGAACTGATACCTGCAGCTTCTTGTCCACGGTGTTGTAAAGAGTGTAGTGAAAAGTAAGCTAGTTTAGAAGCCTCTTCATGTCCAAAAATCCCAACAACAGCACACTTTTCGTTTATATCTTCGCGCAAATTAAATCCTTGTTCATCTAATAGTCATTTATTAGTAGAATTATACAAAAAATACCTATAAATAAAATGAAAGTATATTAGAAGTAGAAACTAACATACCTAGAGTAAAGAAAGATACAAGGTGGAACTAATATTGCTTAACTTATGAAAAACCATGCAAGAAGGTAGGATATATGAACATTGTATTATGTAATAATCTCATTCTTATCACAACAGACTTTGCAACTCTAAATACTCCATGGATGAAAGAATTTTTAAATCATCACTCACGTGGTATGCTCTTTTTACCAAAAGCAGTACTTGTCTTTCGCAATGAAACACTAACAGAGGTAAGAGAAGAGTTTCTTCAGCAACTTAGTGAGCATCATGCTAAAACACATGACTTTAATCATGAGTTTTTTCTTAGAAGTATGTTAAAGTATGGGACACAACCCATAAAAATAGAACTAGAAAAACTACAAGAACCTGAAGTTATAAAAGTAAACCTATATGCTTACGATAAAGATACTGTACTTATTTCATTAAAATCACCAAATACTTGGGTACTAAACTATATGCGTTCACAGTTAGAAGTGTATGTAGAACGTGGAACTGACCTCTCACTTGTGATAGATGTTTCAGACTTTAAAGCTAAGGCAAGATTAGAACGTGCCCTTAACAAACGCCATATCTTACACTATGAGATTCAGTATACATATGACAACCATTTTATGTCTAAACTTTATAGTGATTTTGCAAACTTTAGTTTTGGGGATTTATGCAAAGAAGAAGAGGATGAACACACACTCTTTTATACGGTTCTTGAATGTCCAGTTGGGGCGAGTCAAGATGCACTTAAAAAGTCATATAAAAAACTTACAAAAGTGTACCACCCTGACAAAATAATTCATGAAGCACCACATATGGTTGAACACTACACTCAAAAGTTTCAACTACTTCAAGAAGCTTATACGGCACTGAGAATTGTGAGCTAGATAAAGTTCTCTATGAGAGAGTCTTTTGAAGTGCTTTTGACTAAGGCTTCAAAGTCCTCGGCGCTGTAAAGTGCAAGGGCACTACTTTTTAGTTGCATGAGTTCCTTAGAGAACCCACGTTTAGAAAAGAAAATTATTTGAGTTGGAATAATATTTAGTTTGACACACTTTTCACTTAATTTATGTAACTCTTTTTTATTAATGATATGATTTTTCCATTTACACTCACTTACATATATTTTGTTATCATTAGTAAGGGTTAAAATATCTATCTCTAAGTTTGCATCCCAGTAACTTCCAGAACTAATTATCTGGGCATCACGTAGGTTATAGTTAAGTAAAACCTCACTTAACTCTTCAAAAACTAAACTTGTATAACTGTTTAAATGAGCTTCAATATTTACATGAAGAAGTTCATAGTTCTTTTTTCTTATGTTTGTTATCTGTGGAACTATAAAATAAAACCAAAATCTAACAAATGGATGCGCAAAAAGTACTTTATGTGAGATTCTATGTCTTGCCTCACGGCGTTTGAGTTTTGCATTTGGGTTTACCTCTCTTGGGTGGCGTTCACGAGAGTACTCCATCTGAATAAGCCCGATATCTTGAAGGTAGTTAAGAGCTCCCCCTCCATTTCCATTGTTAAGTCCAGCTCTCTTAAACGCAGAGAAGATTCTTCTATCACCAACTGCTAGTGCTTGAAGTAAGCGCTTGTGTGTTGGCTCTGTATCTATTAACTCTTCTATTTTTGCATTTAAAATATCAAAATTCTCAAGGATAATCTCTTGGATTAATTCATCTATTGGTTTTGAAGTATCTATGTCCCATCCTAAACCACCAAAAACAGAGAAGTAAGAGATCTGAGTCTCCATATCATCTGGATAATTACGAAAATAAAAAGAGCGAAATTGCTCAAGGAGTTTAGAGTTTGTCATAGTAGATATTATAGCTCATTATCTGTTACATTTCACTTCCCCACTTTAGTGTATCAATGCCATATCTTTCTCGTAAAATTTGTGTTTGTTCTGTAAGTTTTCGCATCTTCTGCTCTTCGTGAAACCCTATGAGTGAGAGTTCTTTTTTAGAATCTCGTGTAAAACTAGAACAAGTTATACTTAGTCGGATTACTTTGAGCCTTTTTTGTGTATCTGCCTCATGAAAAAGTTTTAAACATAATGAGTCAAATTTTTTTTCTGTAAAGAGTTCTGCTAAAGAGATATTTTTATGTGATTTTTGATTCATTTCATAACTTATACCAAGATGAAATACAGTAGGTATGACATCGAGTTTTAAGATAGCATAAGAGAGGTGGCGAACTAGAACATGAACCCTGCGTTTAAGCTCAAGTCTATCATACAAAGAGTCGAAGGTTCGACTTATACCGATGGACTTTCTTCTATGTGTAGTCTTAATGGGTGCATCGACCTCGCCGTTGATACGTTTATATAAATCTGTGGCATAAGGTCCCCATGACTCTAAAGTTCCTCTACGTTTCCGAATGTCACCAAGTGTATGAATCTGAGCAGAGTTGAATTTGTGCTTCATACTTTTACCAATTCCAGCAAATGCCCCAACTTCGATAGGGTTTACAAAAGCATCAAAGTTATACTTATCTATGACTTTGCATCCAAAAGGTTTTGCATATGTAGTGGCAAGTTTTGCTATGTATCTTGTTGGAGCAGCTCCTATGGACACGGGTAGTTTTATGACATGAAGTATCTCGTGCCGAAGTGAGTCTATAAATGCGGGTATATCTTCATCCTTTATCCAGCCTGTCAAATCTCCATAAAACTCATCGATGCTAGCTTGTTCAACTAGAGGAATCTTAGAGCATAAAAACTCATGAAGTTCATGAGAGAGTTTTTGATACAAAGACATGTTTGGTGCTTTGATGATTAGATGAGGGCAGAGTTGTAGCGCTTCACGGATAGTCATGGCTGTTTTTATACCAAAAGAGCGTGCTTCATAGGAGGAGGTTGTTAATATACCTCGTATTTTGCCATCGGAATCAGTAAAAGAAGCTATATCGTCATCTTTCTTTTCATAAGCCTTATAAAATGTAGGTACAAAACTACCACTATTTTCAAAGTTTACAGTCTGGTTTTTGGCATCTTTGTTAAATATCTTAGTATCACTCCTCCCTCCAATAGCCACTGCTTTATGCTCTAGTTCAGGCTCTATAATACGAGCAGCACTAACAAAAAAACAGTCGATGTCAATATGTATTTTCAAGTGTTTAACCTATAAGAATAATTTAATTTGTTACTAATAGTAGCATTCTTTTTGAGATAGTTAATATAATATGGCAATTTGCCAACTTTTTTTGAATAAAAAAAACAGAAGTATCTATCCATGTGTGTATAATTGAAGCAAAAAACTTTTTTGTTACTTAATACATAGATATTTTAATGAAAATATACTATAATTTCACAACTATATTTTAGAGTATGTGTTGATAATTCACATAAAAGCTCTTATTCAAAGGAAAAAAAATGATTCACGAAAATGGAAAGATAGTAGACATCGCAATAATTGGGGCAGGACCTGGCGGGATGGCATCAGCAATAGAGGCAAAACTTGCAGGTGTTGAAAACATTGTTGTTATAGATAAAGCACCTCACCACAATGACATGATTCATAAGTTCTATAAAAAAGGTAAACGTGTTGATAAAGACTGGATGGGAATCAAGTTTGAGTTTACTGGTAATGTTTCTTTTGAAGAGTGCTCTAAAGAAGATTATATCCAACAAATGGATGATAAACTTAATGCTGCGGGTGTACTTGATAAGTTTGAGTATAACCATGATATCATAAGAGTAACTAAGGGTGAAGATGGTCTTTTTGAGATGGTTTTTGGTCATGATGCAGTCGCAGAAGGCATAGAAAGCATTAAAGCTAAAAATGTAATTCTTTCAGTGGGACGTATGGGCAAACCAAATAAGCCAAAGTATAAATTTCCAAAAGATATTAGACCATTACTAAACTTTAATCTTTCTAAGGTTCAAGATGGCGAAAGAGTTATGATTGTTGGTGGTGGAGATACTGCTGGTGAGTATGCTTATGGTTTAGTTGAACTAGAAGATATGCAAGATTGTGTTGTAACACTTAACTACCGTAAAGCTGAAATCACACGTATGAATCCTCTTAATACTGAAATGTGTACTAAGTACCTAGATAACGGAAAAATTCGTAATAAAATGGGTGTTGATATCGAGAGTGTTGAACAATCTGAAAGTGGAAAAATTCAAGTAAACTTTACTGATGGTACAAACGCTGAGTATGATAGAGCAGTATATGCACTTGGTGGAACTACACCTAAAGATTTACTTGTAAACTCTGGTGTTAAAACTGGTGAGTGGGATGTTCCTGTTTATGATGAAGCTACATTTGAGACAAATGTTGAAGGTCTTTACACTATCGGTGATGTTGTGACGGATCAAGGAAGTATTGCACTTGCTTTTAACCATGCAAGTGATGCTGTTAAAAGTATCGTTTCTAAACTAAAATAACAATATTTACTATGCTTTATAAGCATAGTAAATATACTCTTATACTACCTCTTCAAAAATGTTATAATCACAAAATCTTTTTTAAACAAAATTAAGGCAACTGATATGCTACATATAAAATATATCATACTCATTTTAGCATTTTTTTTAAGTGCCTGTAGTATGAAAAACTACACACATTCTACTTCAAAAATCATTACAATAAAAACATCAAAACTAAAATTTTCAGATTTGGCATATTTCAAAAACACTAATAATTCTGTACGTTTAGAACTATTTACAGCAGGAATAAATGTACAAAATATAGAGATAAATAATCTCATTTGTCTTAATGAAGGCTGTATGCTTCGTAGTAGTTTTAACTCTGAGTATTTAAATGAAAATTATCCTGATACAATTTTGCAAAATATTTTTCTTGGGCAGGCTATTTATGATGGCTTAAACTTCACAAAAACTACTGATGGGTTTATACAAAAAATACAAAACAAAGATGTAGATATACACTATAAAGTAAGTTCAAATGAGATTTACTTTAAAGATAAAAAGAACAAAATACTATTTAAAATTAAGGATATAAAATGAGTAAGAAATTTGTAGGGGCACACTGCTCGGCAAGTGGTGGAGTCTTTAATGCTGTAGCAAACGCGGAGGCCATAGGGGCAAAAGCATTTGCACTCTTTACTAAAAACCAACGCCAATGGGTTTCAAAAGACTTAGACACACAGACTATAGATAAGTTTAAATCTGCACTAGACAAAAGTGGGATACTTCCAAAACATATTCTTCCTCATGACTCGTATCTTATAAACCTAGGACATCCTGAAGTTGAAAAACTAGAAAAATCTCGAGCTGCGTTTATAGATGAGTTAGAGCGCTGTGCTCTGCTTGGACTAGACCGTTTGAACTTTCATCCGGGAAGTCATTTGACTAAGGTAAAAAAGAGCGATAAAGAAAACGTGGAGATTATGAAACCTATAGAAGATGTATGTTTGGATGTCATAGCAGAGTCTATAAACATAGCACTTGATAAAACACAGGGTGTAAGTGCAGTTCTAGAAAATACAGCAGGACAGGGAAGTAACCTTGGTTGGAGATTTGAGCATTTAGCACACATCATAGAAAAGGTGGAAGATAAGTCTCGTATCGGTGTTTGTATAGATACTTGTCATATGTTTACAGCAGGGTATGACATAAGAACACGAGAGACTTATGATGCAACTTGGGCTGAGTTTGAAAAAGTAGTAGGCTTTAAGTACCTTATGGGGATGCACATAAACGATTCTAAACCACCTCTTGGCTCTCATGTAGATAGACACCACTCACTTGGAAAAGGCGAGATAGGACTTGATGCTTTTAGGTTTTTAATGAATGATGAAAGAATGAACGATATACCTCTGGTTTTAGAAACAATTGATGATACTATTTGGAAAGAGGAGATAGAACTTCTGTATAGTTTTGAAAATTAAGAAACAATAGTGTAGTATCTATCTTAGAAAAAGAAATAAAAGGGAAAAAATGAAAAAAATACTTATGATGTCACTTGTGGCAAGTTCTATGTTAATGGCAGGTGGATATAAAATTCCGGAGACTTCAACAAATTCTGTTGCCCTTAGTGGTGCGAATGTTGCACATACAAGCAGTGCAGATGCAGCTTATGACAATCCAGCAAATATGATTTTTATGGAAGATGCAAATCAATTAGAGTTAGACTTAATGTATATAGGTTTAAGTGCAACAAAGTTTAATGGTACTGTATCTACTTCAACTACGGGTAATGATCCTTTAACTTCTGAGGAACAAACTTTTATTATTCCATCTGTCCATTATGTATCCCCTAAACTTGGCGAAAATGGTGTTAGACTTGGTTTAAGTATTGTGGTCCCTGGTGGATTAACACGAGAATGGAAATCAGGTGCTGCTAAGACAGTTTCAGAAGAATTCACTTTGCGAATAATAGAAGTAAACCCTACTGTAGCTTATGAAATTACAGATGACTTAGCTATGGCATTTGGTTTTAGAATGGTACATACTAGTGGTGTTGTTAAAAGTGATGGAGTAAGAAGTGATATTGGAGCCCTTTCTCGTGATATGACAGGAGATTCATTAGACTATGGGTATAATCTTGCACTCGCATATCACCCTATAGACGATTTAGAACTAGCAGTAACATACCGCTCAAAAATTGCTTTAACTGTACAAGGTAGTGCGGATTTAGTAGCACTTGGACAAAGCTATAGTGGTGATGCTTCAGTTACTGTACCTCTGCCAGCTACTTTTAGTGCTGCAGCTGCATACACATTTTCTACAAAAACGACGGTAGAATTTGTGTACGATATTACATATTGGTCTTCTTATGAATCACTTGATTTTGAGTATGATTCAAGTATAAATGCTTCTGTAAATGCTGTATGGGGTGCTTCAGTAGCTAAAAACTGGAAAGATACAAATGCTTTTCGTATAGGTATAACACAGGAGCTTGATGACTTAAAATTAATGGCTGGTGCGGTAATAGATGAAACACCAACACCAGAGTCAACACTTAACTTTGAATCACCAGGAAGTGATTCTCTCTCTTTCTCCCTGGGTGGACGTTATAAAATTAACGATAGCATTGATGTTGGCTTATCTGCACTTTACTCTATGAAAGAGGATAGAACAATTTCTGGAGCTGTAAATACTAATGGAATAGATGGTACTTTTAGTAATACAAATGCACTTCTTATCTCGGCTGGTTTAGGCTATAAATTCTAAGGAAAGATTTGAAAAATTTAGTAAACTTTTTATCTCAAAAAGATGTGGAAAAAACTACAGTTTTTGCCCATCTCAAATGTAGTAAAATTGAAGCAGAGATGCTTCAGTTCTTAGCACAAAAGTATATGCAAGGGGAAGATGATTTTCTTGTTCTTACGCTTCTTCAAGAACTTTATAGTGTTCAAAACTTTGAACACTTAGAGCACTTAAGCAAACTCAAAAATCTTCTTGAACTCGGTTGGATTCACCAGCAAAGTTTTACGCCTATGAAGATTTCCGAAGTTACACCACTTGAACTATTAAACACAGCAGTAGGTCTGACTCCCTCATTCTTGCGTTTACTCCAAGAGGGCTCACTAGAGTCTGATCTTCCAGATGTAAAACCTTATGCCGATCACTTAGAGTATCTTCAAGATCAGTTTTTTCGTATAGAACTCTACCAAAAGATGTCTGTTATTCGTCAAAATGTACATGAACACTCTTTAGGGATAGATAGGCTTCAAACAAAGATGAAACTTCTTGAAACCCGTATAGACGAGAGAGTGGCACAAACCTCAGAGAACCTAGTACTTGACAAGTTTTTTAAAGTAAAAAAGATGAGTAATTTAGAAGAAGTGATATTCATAGCACTGCTTCGTGAAGAGTATAGTGCAACGGATGCTTCGCTACGAGAGATGAATGCTCTTATAGATTTAATCTCTTTAGATGACTATGAACGCATCAAAAATCGTTCTTTACTAGAAGATGGTGCAAACCTTTTAAGCAGTGAAATCATAGACTATGAAGAGATGCTGAATCCTTTTGGTGGAATAAGCCGTGCATTTTACATAGTTGATGATGTACTTCAAAGTATTATTCACCCACAAAAGAGAAAAAAAGTAACTCGTTTAAAACTTGGAGCACTTATAGAAGAACAAGATATTTTTGAACTTATAGACAGTGAAACTTCTCTTGATGAAGTTGTACTCAATGACAAAACACGAGAGACACTTGACAACTTAATGCAACAAGTAGATAAAGAAGTAGTGGCACGTCTCGTAAAATGGGGTATAAAAGATAAAAAGAGTGGTATTGATGCTCGTATCATCTTTTATGGTGCTGCTGGAACGGGTAAGACAATGACTGCATACTCTCTTGCAAAGTCACTTAAACGCCAAGTCCTTGCGTTTGACTGTTCAAAAATCCTCTCTATGTATGTGGGTGAGAGTGAAAAAAATGTTCGTAAGATTTTTGATACTTTTTATGAACTTAGTGAAAAAACAAAAACAGAGCCCATTCTTTTACTAAATGAAGCAGATCAGTTTTTAGGTGCAAGAAGTTCAGGGACTATCACAGGTGCAGATCAGATGCATAACCAGATGCAAAACATCTTTTTAGAACAGATAGAAAACTTTCGTGGAATGCTTATAGCTACTACAAACCTGCTAGAAAACATAGATAAAGCTTTTTCTCGGCGTTTTAACTACAAGATAGAGTTTAAAAAACCAGATAAAGACCAGCGTTTACAACTTTGGGAACTGATGTTACCTAAAGAAGCTCCTTATGAGAAAAAATTTGACATGAATGAGCTGTCTACTTATGCCTTAACAGGTGGACAGATAAGTTTAATTGTTAAAAATACAGCGTATAAAGTTGCAGTGAGAAAAAAACCGCTCTTTAGTACACAAGATTTTATTGATGAAATTGCGAGAGAAAAAGATGCAAATTTTGACAGTGAAAAGTCTATGGGATTCTTGAGTAAGTAATTTTACATAAATCCTCATATATTACAAATTTACACACTGCCTTATTCTTCATCACAATAAAATCATAATTTAATACAGTTTTTGATATAGTTCTATAACTGTTTTTTCCTCAATTATTTGATGGAAAACAAATATTTTAAAGAGTTATATTTATTATAAATATAACTTTTAATTCTTAGAAGGTAGGTTATATGGAGCATATAGTGACCCCAAACCCATATTTTGGTGTATTTGTACTATTTGTAATGACATTCGGTGCATTTATAGGGACGACAGTCGTTGCTCGTTTGGCAAGTCGTGCACTTGCACGTAAAGATAGCGAAAAAATTAAACTCTCAGTTTATGAGTGTGGACCAGAAATTACTAAACAACCAAACAGAATTTCTCCACAGTTTTATCTTTTTGCATTACTTTTTTTACTCTTCGATGTAGAGATAGTTTTTATGTTTCCATGGGCAGTAGACTTTAAACTACTTGGTTGGTTTGGTTTTGCTGAGATGTTAATGTTTATATTACTTCTTTTAATTGGTTTTGTATACGCATGGAAAAAAGGAGCCCTTCAATGGCACAACATAAAGTAAATTATACACAAGATGGTGGACTTCCCGTTGCACTTACTTCGATTGACAAAATCGTAAACTGGGGACGTTCAAACTCTATATGGGCACTGACTTATGGTCTTGCTTGTTGTGGTATTGAGATGATGGCATCTGGTGCTTCTCGCTTTGACTTCGATAGATACGGTACTATTTTCCGTGCATCTCCTCGTCAAGCAGATGTTATGATCGTTGCTGGAACACTTACAAAAAAACATGCTGAGTTTATTAAGCGATTGTATGATCAAATGACTGAGCCTAGATGGGTTATAAGCATGGGTTCATGTGCAAATACTGGTGGAATGTTTAACACTTATGCAACTGTTCAAGGTTGTGACCGTGTTATTCCTGTTGATTTATACCTTCCTGGTTGTGCACCTCGTCCTGAGACACTTCAGTATGGTGTAATGTTACTACAGAAAAAAATACGTGCAAACAAAGCTGGCAATGCACAAAAGCCAAAAAGGTTGATGTAATATGAGAGCATATACTCCCAAAGATGATGTACAAGCAAAATCTTACTACACTGACAGATACTATGTTGCACCACAAGTTCCTAAACAAGAAGTAGAGACTGATGAGGTTTTTGCTGCAGATTTAGCAGCACTTAAAGCTAAATTTGAAGTAAAAGAGTCTTTTATTCAAGTTGGGCAGATGGTTGTTTACATTAATGCAAATGATATTTATGGTGTTTTAGAATTTTTAAGAGATGAATTGACATATACGCAACTGAGTGAAATGTCTGCAATCGATTGGTTAGCTAAAGATAACACTTTTGAGATTTTTTATCAGATGCTTTCTATGACTAAACGCAAGCGTCTTCGTATAAAGTTTTTTATCAACAAAGGTGAGGCAGTAGATAGTGTTGAGTCACTTTTTCGCTGTGCTGACTGGAGTGAGCGTGAAATGTTTGATATGTTCGGCATCGAAGCAAACAACCACCCATTTATGAAACGTATTTTACTTCCTTATGACTGGCAAGGAAATCCACTTCTTAAAACTTACCCACTAGAGGGTGATGAGTTTGCTGCTTGGTATGAAGTAGATAAGATTTATGGTAAAGAAGCTCGTGATGTAATCGGACCTGAAATTCGTGATACTGCAAGAGTTGACAGATATGACAGTGAGCGTTTTGCTCGCCTTGGTTTTGAAGTACCTAAAGGCACTGAGATTACTGGTAATGAAGAGCCTAATAAGCAAGATTATCAAGAAGAGGGTGGCGTTTTCCTCGTCAAGAAATTTACAAAAGATGCATCAAAAATTATTGATGATCCACAAAGATAGGGCGGTAGATAATGGCACAGGTAAAAAATAGATTAACACCATTTTTTGAAAATATTACTTTCGATCGTGAAGATAATGAACTTATATTAAACTTTGGTCCTCAACACCCTTCTGCTCACGGGCAGCTGCGTTTAATGCTTCACCTTCAACAAGAGCAGATAGTAAAAGCACATCCAGATGTTGGTTACTTACACCGTGGTATGGAGAAGATGGCTGAGAACATGATATATAATGAGTTCATGCCTACGACTGACCGTATGGATTACATTGCTTCATCTTCAAACAACTATGGTTTCGCTCTTGCAGTTGAAAAACTTATAGATGTAGAAGTTCCTCGTCGTGCAAAAGTTATTCGTATGATGCTTTTAGAGATTAACAGACTTATGTCTCACCTTTTCTGGCTTGCAACAACTGCACTAGATATTGGTGCAATGACTGTTTTCCTTTATGCATTCCGTGAACGTGAGTATTTAATGGACATTATTGAGGGCTATTGTGGTGCTCGTTTAACGCATGCTGCTATTCGTATTGGTGGTGTTCCTCTTGATATTCAAGATAGTTTTATCACTCAACTTAGAACATTCCTTGATAAGCTTCCAGCAAATATCAAAGACTATGAAGATTTACTTGATACAAATCGTATTTGGTTAATGAGAATGGAAGAAGTTGGAACTATATCTACAGAGATGGCACTTTCATGGGGTTGTACTGGTCCAATGCTAAGAGCATCTGGCGTTCAGTGGGACATTCGTAAAGAAGAGCCGTATGAGTTATATGACGAGATAGAGTTTAATGTTCCTTACTCAGACAAGGGAGATAACTTTGCTCGTTACCGTGTTTACATGGAAGAGATGAGAGAGACTGCAAAAATTCTTTATCAAACAATAGATATGTATGAAGAGACAGTTAAAAATGGTCAAACTGAGTTAATGGCTCATGCACCAAAGTATATTTCAGCTCCAAAGCTAGATATTATGACTCAAAACTACTCTTTGATGCAACACTTTGTTCTTGTAACTCAAGGTATGAGACCACCAGTTGGTGAAGTTTATATTGCTACTGAATCACCAAAAGGTGAGCTTGGTTTCTTCATAAACTCTCAAGGTGGACCATACCCTTATAGATTAAAACTTCGTGCTCCATCTTTTTGGCACACGGGTATTTTAACTGACCTTTTACCTGGTCATTATATTCCAGATGTTGTTTCTATTATTGGTACAACTAACATAGTTTTTGGAGAGGTTGATAGATAATGAAAAGATATGATTTAAGACACTTAAAAAATGATTTTGAGCCTCGCATGAAAGAGATTTTAGCTGAGACTCATAAGGCAACTGAAACATTGATTTTTATTTTTGAAATCGGTGACTTTACTCCAGTTCAAAGAAGTGCAGACTTAGTAAAAGAGTCTGGCTATGAGCTTTACAACTCACTAAAATTTAACGAAGTCGACTGGACTATCGTTGTTAAGAAAGACTAGGGTTTATTGTGTTCTTGTAGTGGGTAGCGATATTTATATATTTTAGTATGTTATAAATATCGAAACTTACAAGTTTCATCATAATTTAGAGTGATTTTAGCACTATGTGTGTATCTCTCTATAAATTTTTAAAATCTAATATAATGAGAGTAGATAAATGAGTAATGTAACTATAAATATAGACGGAAAAGAGATTATTACACAAGAGGGTGAGTTTGTACTCAATGCAGCACGCGCGAATGATATTTTCATACCTGCAATTTGTTACTTAACAAGATGTAGTCCTACTTTAGCTTGTCGTATTTGTCTTGTAGAAGCTGATGGGAAACAGGTGTATGCTTGTAATGCTAAAGCTAAAGATGGTATGAATATCACAACAACGACTGAAACTATTGAAAAAGAACGTCGTGCAATCATGGAAGTATATGATGTAAATCATCCTCTTCAATGTGGTGTATGCGATCAGTCAGGTGAGTGTGAACTTCAGAACTATACACTAGAAATTGGTGTTGATTCTCAAAGTTATACAGTTGCTGATGTTGATAGAGCTTCACATGATTGGGGTCATCTTCATTACGATCCGGGTCTTTGTATCGTTTGTGAGCGTTGTGTAACTGCTTGTAAAGATATGATTGGTGATAACTCGCTTACAACAATTGCTCGTGGTGGTGACCCACTCAATGCAGACTTTAAAGAGAGTATGCCTAAAGATGCATATGCAATGTGGAACAAACTTAACAAGTCGGTCATTGGTCTAACTAATGGTACTGATGAACTAGACTGTACATCTTGTGGTGAGTGTGCTGCTGTTTGTCCAGTTGGAGCTTTAGTTAATACTCAGTTTATGTATAAGTCAAACTCTTGGGAGCTTAAAAGTATCCCTGCTACATGTGGACACTGTTCTGCTGGTTGTCAAATATCTTATGATGTTAAACATACAAGCATTCACAATCCAGATGAGAAAATCTACCGTGTTATGAATGAATGGAACTATGTATCATTATGTGGTGCTGGTCGTTACGGTTTTGATTATGAAAATAGAGATGTTGTAAAAGATGAAGTTGCATTTGCAGCGGCAGTTGAAGCATTCAAAAAAGCTGATACTATTAAGTTTACTTCAACTATTACAAATGAAGAAGCATTTATACTTGAAACTCTCAAAAATAAGTTTGGATACAAGCTTGTTAATGATGAAGCAAGATCTTTTCAGACATTTTTAAATGACTACTCTGCTGTAAGTGGAACTAGCCTTTATGGAAGTGATTTAAAAACTGCTATGAACTCTAACTTTGTTGTAAGTATCGGAACAGCTATTAAAACTGATAATCCAAATGCAAGATATGCTCTTAACAACTCTTTAACTACAAACAAGGGAGCGGCACTTTATTTTCACCCTGTGGTAGATCCAATCATTGCAGGACTAAGTAAAAACATAGTTTGTGTAAACCACAAGCCACTTCAAGAAGAGACAGCACTTTACTTAGTGCTTGACCTCTTTGGAGATAAAGAAAAACTACCAACTGACATAGTCGAGTACTTAGCATCATTTCACTCTACAAAAACTGTTACAGTAACTGAAAGTATCAAAGAAAAAGTTGTTGAAATCGTTAAAGAGATGAAAGTAAATGAAGAGACTGGCGAAGAAGAAGAAGTTGAAGTAGAAAAAACTAAAATGGTTCCTAAAAAAGTAAGTAAAGAAGTTGAAGTTGATGATAACAGATTACTTAGTATGCTTGGAATGGATGACAACTTTATGGAAACATTTGCTAAGCTTATGAAGAAAAAAGACACATTCTCTATGATTGTTGGTCCTGACCTTTATAATCATCCAAATTCTAAAAATCTTGCACGTTTAGTTGCTTTAGTTGAAAAATACTCAGCATTTGAACTTATTATGATTCCTACACTTACAAATACTTTGGGTGTTGCGATGATAAATGAATTAAGTGAAACTTCTGGTTCTTATGCAGTTGGTTACAACACAACTGCTGATTTTGTTCTTAGTGGTTTAGGTGATGGCGATCTTGATATGCCAGCTATAAATCAACAAGAGGGAACACTGACAAGTATTAACAAAAATGTTAATCCTACAAACGCAGCACTCCCTTATGGTGGCTACACACTTAATGACATTGCAAATGCATTAGGTTTAGCTGCAGAAAATACAATTGATTACACTGTACAGTTAGGTGCTATTGATGGTTTTGAAGCTCAAGAATTTGACTCACTTCCAGATCACTATACAAATGCTGGTGAAGAGATACGTGGATATAAGTTAGAAAACTTAAGTGTTGATGCTTCTAGTGATGAGAGTGTTAGTAAAATAGATGAAGCATTCGTTTTAGAAGGTTCACTCGTTTACCTAGCTAATCCTGTAAGACAGTTTACAGACTTTACAAACACTACTACAAATCTTGATGAGAAAAGTGGTGTTTACATGAGTGCTGAGTTCTTAGAATCTTCAGAACTTAATGAAGGGGACAGTGTTAGTGTAAAAACTGACACTGGTGAACTTACTGCAAATATTGTTAGTGATAACAAAATTGCAGGAAATATCACAGTACTTCCAACATTTGATTCAAAATTAAACTCAGGAGCTTTAGTGAACGCTTATCGTTTTGCTAATGCTTCGATACAAAAGGTGTAATATATGGATATGGCATATTTAATTGAAACGGTTATAAAGGTCGTTGTGATTTTACTTGTATTCTCAGCATTAGCGGGAATTGGTACATACTTTGAGCGTAAGATACTTGCATTTATGCAACGTCGTCTTGGGCCAACAAACGTAGGTCCATTTGGACTGCTTCAAGTTGGAGCTGATGGTATCAAGCTTTTTACAAAAGAAGATATTATTCCTACAAATGTTGTAGCACCTATCTTTAAAATTGCACCAGTTATTACAGCGGCGACAGCATTTATGGCGGCAGCTGCAATTCCTTTTTTACCAGCATTTACAGTGTTTGGTTATGAAGTACATCCAATAGTTGCTGATATTAATATCGGTATTTTATATGTACTTGGTGTTATGGCAGTTGGCCTTTTTGGTCCTCTTCTTGGTGGTATGGCTTCAGCAAATAAGTTTTCACTACTTTCAGCTGCTCGTGCGGCTGCGGTGTTTATTTCTTATGAGGTTGTAACTGGTCTTTCGATTTTAGCTCCTATTATGATGGTAGGTTCTTTATCTCTTATTGATTTTAACAACTATCAAATTGAAAACGGTTGGATTCTTTGGTCTCAACCTTTAGCATTTATACTTTTTTGGATTGCTGCGTTTGCTGAGACTGGTCGTACACCATTTCACCTAATCGCAAATGATCATGAGATTATTGATGGTTTTGGTACTGAGTACTCTGGTATGAGATGGGGTCTTTTCTTCATCGGTGAGTATGCAAATATGTTCTTTATATCTTTTGTTATCCCTATCATCTTTTTAGGTGGTTTTGGTGATGGAAGTATCTTTGGTGCTTTAGCACTATTTGGTAAAATGGCATTTTTCTTCTTCTTCTTTTTATGGGTAAGAGCTGCATGGCCAGATGTTAGACCAGATCAACTTATGTGGTTGTGTTGGAAAGTACTTATGCCATTAGCAGTGATTAACGTAGTTATCACTGGTTTTGTGATGATGTTTTAAGGGATGATGATGGAACAATTTAATAATAGAAATGTAGCCGATAACGGCTACTTTATGGTAGACATTGAAGATTATCCAACTGATGGTTGGGGAAAATTCAAACGTATAGTACAAAGAACATTTAGACTAGAGCTTTTTGTTGGTTTATGGGTAGTCATGAGAGAGATGATAAAGTTTGATATTCATACTATCTCTTATCCCCAAGAAAAAATGCCTATTGGACCACGTTATCGTGCAGTTCATGAGATGAAACGTCTTTGGGAGTCTGATGCTGAGCGTTGTATTGGTTGTGGACTTTGTGAGAAAATTTGTATCTCTGATTGTATTCGTATGGATACAAAAATAGATGAAGAGTCTCGTAAAGAGGTTACTGAGTATACGATTAACCTTGGACGTTGTATCTTCTGTGGATACTGTGCAGAGGTTTGTCCTGAGCTAGCTATTACTCATGGTGGTGAGTATGAAAATGCTTCAGACCAACGTGAACATTTTGTTGACTATGACTATATGCTTACTCCGATTGATGTGATGAAAGCAAATGCTCAAAAAGAGTTCGAAGGTTTTGGTGCTATTACACCACATGAAGATGAGCGTGTTAAGAAAACACCTCTATCATATTAAGGAGATTGGACAATGTTTGAAGCAGTAGCATTTTATCTATTTGCATTTTTAACTATAACGATGTTTTGGATTACAGTAACAACAGCCCAAGCGTTATATGCACTGAGTGCATTAGCCGCAGGAATGATTTTTATCTCAGCGTTTTTCTTTATTTTAGGTGCTGACTTTTTAGGTGCGGTACAGATTATCGTCTACACAGGTGCTGTTATGGCACTATATGCCTTTGGTATGATGTTCTTTGATACAACACGTGAAGTAAAAGAGAAGCATGGTAACAAATACATAGTTGTTGGATTAAGTGTACTCGCTGCAGTTATGATAGTAGCTATATTCTCAGCTCCTATCATCTCTACAAATATGCAAGCTTTCTATCCAGTGATAGAAGGTGCAGGAAATACTCAAATGGTTGGACTTGTCCTTTTTACTAAGTATCTTGTTCCATTTGAAGTTGCTGCTATTATGCTTTTAGTAGCAATGGTTGCAGGTATTGTTCTTGCAGGTAAGAAGATGGACTTATCTCTTACTTTACTCAATGCTCAAGAGATACAAGCAATTGAAGATGAAAAAAATAAGAAGGTACTCTCATGATGGAAATTGGTTTAAATCATTATCTTGTTCTCTCTACTATACTATTCGCTATTGGTTTAATAGGTGTAATGCGTAGAAAGAATCTTCTTATGCTCTTTTTTGCAACAGAAATTTTACTTAACGCAGTTAATGTAGGTTTCGCAGCAATTTCACACTACTATGGTGACTTAACGGGTCAGATGTTTGCATTTTTTGTAATTGCAATCGCTGCTTCTGAGTTGGCTGTAGGACTAGGTTTACTTATTGTTTGGCACAAGCGCCATGGTACAATTGACTTAGATACTATGACAAGTATGAGAGGATAAATAGATGGAAAAATATTTATATATAGCGCTTTTTGCACCATTAGTGAGTTCACTTTTTGCAGCACTATTTACTACAACACCTAAGAAGCAATTTGTAGGAATAGTAGCTAGTTTACTTATATTCTCTGCATTTGTTTCAAGTTCTATACTTTTAACACATATACTTGGTACGGGAGAGATTGTTCATGTTGAGTTAATGACTTGGATGGCAACTGGTAATCTTTACATTCCTTTTGGTTTTGTAGTGGATGAAGTTTCTGTTACTATGATGATGGTTGTTACTCTTGTTTCAACTATTGTTCATATTTACTCTATCGGTTATATGGATCATGATTCTGGATTTAACAGATTTTTCTCTTATCTTTCAGCATTTGTTTTCTCAATGATGATTCTTGTTATGAGTGATAACTTCGCAGGTCTCTTTATCGGTTGGGAAGGTGTTGGTCTTTGTTCTTGGTTACTCATCGGATTTTGGTTTCATAAAGAATCAGCAACATGGGCGGCAAACGAAGCATTTATAATGAATCGTATTGCTGACCTTGGAATGTTAATTGGTATTTTTCTTGTATATTGGAATACTGGTACACTTCAGTATGATGGTGCTTTTGCAGCATTTCATAATTTAGATCATGCAACACTTACATGGATTGGTATTTTCCTTTTCATCGGTGCTATGGGTAAGTCGGCTCAGTTCCCACTTCATACATGGCTCGCAGACGCGATGGAAGGTCCAACTCCTGTTTCTGCACTTATTCATGCAGCTACGATGGTAACAGCGGGTGTTTATCTTGTTGTTCGTTCACATGAGTTATATGCATTGATTCCTAATGTTGGTCTTTTTATAGCTAGTCTTGGTGCATTTGTTGCAATTTTTGCTGCAACTATGGCACTTGTTAACCGTGACATTAAAAGAGTTATCGCTTACTCAACATTATCCCAGCTAGGTTATATGTTTGCTGCTGCTGGACTTGGAGCTTACTGGGTTGCACTCTTTCACCTTATGGCTCACGCATTCTTTAAAGCACTTCTTTTCCTTGGTGGTGGTAATGTTATGCATGCTATGAACAACGAACTTGATCCATTTAAGATGGGTGGGTTAGGTAAGACTATGAAAGGTACGATGATTATGATGACATTAGCATCTGTTGCTCTTGCTGGTATTTTCCCACTTGCAGGTTTCTTCTCAAAAGATTTAATCTTAGAAGTTGCATTTGTTGATCACCATTTTATAATTTACACAGTTCTTTTACTTACTGCTGGTTTAACTGCATTTTATTCTTTTAGAATTATCGCTCTTATTTTCCACGGTGAAGATAGACACACAGCACTTGGATTTCACCCACATGAAGCATATAAGTTTATGCTAATTGCAATGAGCCCTCTTTTAATTCTAGCTATTATTGCTGGTTTTACTATGAAAATGCCGTTCTTTGAAATGGTAACTGAACTTTTACCAGCTACTGAGTATCATATTCATTCACACCTTACATACTGGATTATGACTATTGGAACACAAGTATTTGTTCTTCTTAGTATTTTCTTTGCATATAAAAAATATATGAGTTCTAGTATTAAAGTGCCTGATGGAACAAGTAAAATGGAAAACAACTTTTTCTATAAACTACTTATAAATCAGTACTACATTCCATACTTTTATGAAGAGTATATTGTTAAGGCATATAGAGAACTTTCTGTTGTATTATGGGAAAATGTTGATAAAAAAATTGTTGATGCTAGTGTTGATGGTATTGCAAATATCTTCTATAGCACTGGTCAAAACACGAGACACATGCAGAGTGGAAATCTTTCTACAATGTTAAAATGGATGGTTGCAGGTACAGTTGCACTACTATCATTAGCGGTAGTTTTTGGACTAGCAGCTAGATATTCTGGTGAGATAGCTACTATCTTATCAGGTTTAGGAGTTTAGTATATGTTAGATCATATTTTAAGTATTTTAATTTTCTTCCCAGCATTCGCAGGAATTATGGGATTTATGATAAACAAAGAGAGCATGAGAGCTTATGGTACTGCTGTTGCAGCTATTGAGTTTGCTCTGTCTTTATGGTTATGGTTCTCATTTGACAACAATGTATCTGGTATGCAGTTTATGGAGCATATGGCTTTAGTGCCATCTTTTGGTATTAACTATATTTTAGGTGTTGATGGTATCTCATTATTTATCATTATTATGGCTTCATTTTTTACTATGATTGGTATAGCTTCACTTTCACCAACTCATAGTATTAAAAACATGATTATTACACTTCTGTTTTTACAGATGACAATGATTGGTGTATTCGCTGCTCTTGATGCGATTGTATTTTATGTATTTTGGGAACTCTCCCTAGTACCGATGCTTTATCTTATCGGTGCATGGGGTGGTCCTTTACGTATATATGCATCTGTTAAGTTCTTCCTTTATACTTTTACAGGTTCTCTTGTTATGCTTGTTGGTATGCTTTTTATGGCTTACTTCTTTTACCAAGCAACTGGTGTATGGTCATTCGCAATCCTTGACTGGTATAGACTTATCCTTCCTGAATCATTTCAGTTATGGTTATTTGCAGCATTCTTTGTTGGTTTTGCCATCAAAGTACCAATGTTTCCATTTCATACGTGGTTGCCATATGCACACGGTCAAGCACCAACAATCGGTTCGGTTATACTAGCAGCTGTTTTACTTAAAATGGGTACATATGCATTTATCCGTTTTTCTCTGCCACTGTTTCCTGACGCTTCAGTATTTTTCATGTACCCGATTGCAATTCTTGCGATTATCATGATTATCTACACTGCGATGGTTGCTTATGCACAAAAAGATATTAAACAAGTTGTTGCTTACTCATCTGTATCACACATGGGTGTTATCATTCTTGGTACATTCGCATTAAATGTTGAAGGTATCTCTGGTTCAATCTTTTTAATGATTGCTCACGGTGTAGTTTCAGGAGCTTTATTTTTACTAGTTGGTGTTATATATGATAGACGCCACACTAAACTTATGAGTGAGTTTGGTGGTCTTGCACATGTTATGCCTAGATACGCAACTATCTTTGGTCTAATGCTTATGGCCTCAGTAGGTATGCCTTTAACGATTAACTTTGTAGGTGAGTTCCTTTCACTTCTCGGTTTTTATCAGCAGTCTCACATCTTAACTCTTTTAGCTGGAATTGCTATTGTCGTTGGTGCGATTTATATGCTTACTGCGTTTAAAAAGATATTTTATGGTGAAATTACAAATGAAGCTAATAGAAATCTTCCAGATGTAAATAAGCGTGAGCTTTTAGCTCTTATACCTTTATCTATCATTACTATATGGTTAGGTATATATCCTAAACCTGTCCTTGATCCGATAAATAACTCTGTTGAAGCAGTTGTTCAGTTGATGCACAACAAAGCAACTTCACACGAAGCAAAAATGAGAATACCAAATATTTCTGGTGTTGTTATCTCTAAAACTACAGCGAAGGAGGCACACTAATGTTAAGTCCAGTTAATGTTTCTTTAGAATCACTCAACCTTATTACACTCGCTCCAATGCTGATTCCAGTTATTGGTGCTTTACTGATACTAGT
>NZ_JAEMVD010000011.1 GCF_029215975.1 Sulfurimonas sp. SAG-AH-194-C20 | reverse complement strand
TTTTGAACTTTGGCATGTGAAATACCATTTAAACTGAGAAGTTTACTCTCTTTATCAAGTTTAAGTTTCGTTTTTTTATGAAAGGTTATGGCACTTCTATGCGCTTCATCTCTTAAATTTTGTGTCCATTGCAGTCGTTTATCACTGTTTTTTAGTCTAAAAACATTATCTTTTGTGTAAAGAATATCATTTGCTTTACCTTTAGCTCTATGAGTTTTAGCATCAATTTTTTCTTTAGAGATTGCTATTACATCTAAGTTAATTGCATTTGATTTTAAAATTTCTAATGCGAGTTTTAAAAGAGTTGCACCACCATCGAGAATCCATAAATCAGGAGGAGAGTTTTTAGTAAAACTAGCGACTCTACGAGAAAGTGTCTCTCTCATCTGTCCATACTCATCTTTTGCTTCTAAATGATAGGTTCTGTATGAACTCTTATCAAACTTCCCATCTTCATACACTATCATCGCCCCAACAGTAGCGACTCCGGACATGTGAGAGTTATCAAAGACTTCAACACGAGAAGGTGTTTTTTCTAAACTACATAGCTCCTGTATCTCTAGTGGAAGTTTAGTATGGTCAATTATCTTGTCTTTTTTGAGAAGTTCCTCCGCGTTTAATAAGGCAAGAGTAATTAAATCCTTGCGTTTAGAACGCATTGGCACAGAGATGTTTGCATTTTTTTCGAAGACACTACTGAGATGCTTTTGCATTGATACAAGTCCTTCAATCTCTTTTGCTATAAGGATGGGAGCAATAATAGGTGGCTTTTCCTCTTTATAGTAGTCAAGCAGTGCTCTATAGTAAAGCTCATCTTCAAAATAATCCTCATTAATGTTTACGAAGTCATGTGAAGAAGATATGATTTTTCCATTACGCATAAAGATTCGTACTACTACTGCTCGGCTAGTAGAATTTTTCACAACAAAAATGTCATAATTCTCTGTACTAGCAAAGTCTATTTCACTTTTAATCTCTGAACGACTTATCCTTTGGATTCTATCTCTAAGTTCTCCTGCTTCTTCAAAACGCATTTCAGTTGCATAAAACTCCATCTTTGATTGTAAATTTTTGATTAATATTTTTTTATTTTTTATAAGTTTACTTGCTAAATCAAGTTCTTCTTTGTATCGTTCCTTACTTACTAGAAGCTCACAAGGACCAAGGCATTTATCTATTTGATGATATAAACAGAGTTTATGAGATTTCAAACAACTCTTTTTTTGTACAAGTTTACAGATTTCATATACTGAGTCTAAAATATCTCTTGCTCCAACAGAGTAGGGACCAAAATAGGTGATGTCCTTACTCTTGATAATTTTTCTTGTTATGTCAAAACGAGGATATTTTTCATTGTTATCTACATATATGTAAGGATAGGTTTTATCATCACGAAGTAAAATATTATACTTGGGGTTGAGCTGTTTAATGAGTGAGTTTTCTAAAATCAGTGCATCATGTTCACTATTTACAACTATATAGTTCATTGATACTGTCTGCTCTATCATTCTTTTTATACGCAATGAGAGTGTTTTATTTGCTTGGAGTTGCGGTGCAAACTGCCAATAACTTTTTACACGACTATGAAGATTTTTTGCCTTACCAATATAAAGTATATGACCATCTTTGTCAAAATACTGATAGACACCAGCCGAATTGGGGAGTTGTTTTATGGTTTCAAGAAGATTCATTATGCTCTTTTCTAATAATCTCTTGAATACTCTGTGCTAAAGCATGTAGTCTTTCATCTTTAATATCAATTTTTATATCACCGCTCGCTCTTTCTGTATAAGTTAGTATATGAGTAGATGTAGTATGTAGTTGAGATATTATTTTAGGCTTATGGTCTACATATACGATAACATCTTCGATATTTATCTCATTGCACTGGGTAAAGTGTTCTGAATTTAAAATCATAGGAGAATTTAAAACCCCTTTAATAGTTTTTATAATATTATCTTTGTCATATTTATTAAGTGCTGCTGTTATGATAATGTAAAAGATATTTTTGTTAATATATCCATGCTTAATGTTTCTTCTAATAGCAGGGAGAATAGTGGAGAGCAGTTTGTCGATACACTTATGGTGTAAAATTTTTTTAAATTGAGGTTTATGTTGAATAGAAGTAAGTATATCTTGAGTAGTTTTCATATCCTAATTATAGCAATCTTTTTGTTTAGTCTTAGCGGATGTGGATATAAAGCTTCGCCCTATTATGAAAAAGAAGCACCTGTGGGTGATAAAAATGTTGAGTTTATAATAGAAAATAAAAGTATTACCAACAATGAAAACAATGAAAGCTGTAAATAATGTTTAAATACGATGTCATAATTATAGGAGCAGGTGTTGCAGGTTTGTATGCCGCGATGAAGTTACCAAAAGATAAAAAAGTTCTCATAATTAACAAACGTGAAACCTTTAAGTGTAATACTTTTTATGCACAAGGTGGAGTGGCATTAGCAAGAGACAATGCAGACATTCCTACTCACATACAGGACACTCTTGATGCTGGTGATGGTCTGTGTGATGAAGAGGCAGTTAAAGTGCTCTCGCAGTTTTCACGTGAGGCGATAGATGATTTAGTTAATAATGGCTTTAAGTTTGATACCGATGAAAATGGAGAACTACTCTATACTAAAGAAGCAGCACACTCTTGTGAGAGAATTCTTCATGCTGGTGGAGATGCAACAGGGAGATACTTACATTATTTTTTACTCTCTCATAATCCTCATGCTATGTTAGGTGATGCAAGAGTAGTTGACTTGCTTATAAAAGATGATGTTTGTTATGGCGTTACTGTGCTAGACCATAGAGAGAGCCGAAATATTTATGCTAAAGATATAATAATCGCGAGCGGAGGAGTTGGCTCACTCTACGAGTACCATACAAATGCACCTTGTATTAGTGCTGATATTCAAGGGCTTTGTGTTGAAAAAGGAATCCCTCTTGATAGAATGGAGATGTTACAGTTTCATCCAACAGTTTTTGTAAATAGTGATAATGCTCAAAAGATGCTTCTAACTGAAGCACTAAGGGGAGAAGGTGCTACCATAGAAGATGAAAGTGGCAGACGTTTTTTATTTGACTATGATGAACGTGGAGAACTTGCTTCTCGTGACATTGTAAGTAAGTCTATATACCTGCATAAAAAAAAGACTGGAATGAATAACTACCTAGTATTTAAAAACTTTGATGAGAAGTACTTTACACATCGTTTCCCAAATATTTCGAATTACTTAAAAGGTATGGGTTATGACGTTCCAAATGTAAGAGTGCCTATCTCTCCTGCATTTCATTATGCAATAGGGGGTATACGAACTGATTTAAAAGGTCGAGTGCCAAGTGTGAAAAACCTCTATGCGATTGGTGAAGTGGCTTCAACTCGTGTCCATGGAGCAAACCGTCTTGCTTCTAACTCTCTTTTAGAAGGTTTAGTTTTTGCTTCTCAAGCTGTACAAGAGATACTCTTAGATACAAAAGAAAAAAAGTTTATAGAGTTTGATGTATCACAAAATATAATGAGTCTTAAAGAAGATAAGGCAAAAAAGAATCAACTAAGACGCATAATGTGGGAAAATGTATCTATTATTCGTACAAAAAGAGGATTAAGTGATGCACTCGAGTCAATTAATACTCTTTTAAATGAAAAAATAGGTACACTGTTGAAATTTCGTTTATTAACAGCCAAAGAGATAGTCCTAGGGGCACTCTCAAGAGACAAATCGATAGGCGTACATACTATACAAGAGGATATATAATGGAACATAGTTCAATGGCAGACACAGTAATAGCTGCAGGTCATGTAATGATAGAGGGGCAAGTAATAAATCTTGCTACGAGTTGGGTTGGATGGTTAAGTCTGGCTGTTTTTGTAATTGCATATTATTTTATTGCAACTGAAGATAAGTATGAGATAAACAAAGCAAAACCAGCTCTGTTTGCAGGTACATTTATGTTTATGTTAATAGGTATTTTTTATGCTATTAATGGTCTAAATCCTGATCCATTGCATAATGAATTAGAACATCTTATACTCGAGATAGCAGAGATTTTCTTCTTTTTACTTGTTGCAATGACATATATTGAAACACTGATAGAACGTGGTGTGTTTGACCTTATGAAGTATAAGCTTGTATCAAAGGGTTATACATACAAAAAACTTTTTTGGTTAACAGGTATTTTAGCATTTTTTATCTCTCCCGTAGCAGATAACCTAACAACAGCACTTATCCTCTCAACGGTACTGTATACAATTGATAAGAAAAATCTTGCGTTTCTTGTGCCCGGTGCGATAAATATCGTAGTTGCAGCAAATGCAGGTGGTGCTTGGTCTCCATTTGGTGATATTACGACACTTATGGCATGGACAGCGAACAAGGGTCAGTTTATAGACTTCTTATTCCTTTTCCCAGCTTCTATTCTTGGTTGGTTAGTAACAGCTACTTTACTAAGTATGTCGGTTCCAAAAGGTCAGCCTGCATTTGATGCTGCAACTGAGAAAAAACCAGTTGTTCTTGACGGTGGAATGGGTGTGGCTTATTTAGGTGTTTTAACAATTGTTTTGGCAGTTTTAGGTCACCAGTTTTTCCATTTTCCAGCTATGTGGGGTATGATGTTTGGTATGGCTATACTTAAACTTTACTCTGTATTTCTTACTAAAAGTGGTGCGAACTCGTTTAATATCTATATAAATATGCAAAAAGTAGAAAATGATACACTGCTTTTCTTCTTTGGTATTCTTTCAGCTGTTGGTGCACTACATTATCTTGGATTCCTTTCATATATTCATGATATGTATACACTTGTTGGTCCAATGTGGGCAAATGTTGGCGTCGGTTTCCTCTCAGCAATTGTAGATAATGTTCCTGTGATGTCAGCAATTTTAAAATCATCTCCTACTATGGATTTATCGCAGTGGATGCTTGTTACAATGACCGCTGGTGTTGGTGGAAGCCTTATCTCTTTTGGTTCAGCAGCTGGTGTTGGTGTTATGGGAAGACTTCATGGTATATATACATTTAGCTCACATATGAAACATGCTTGGACTATACTTGTTGGTTATGGTGTTTCTGTGTCTGTATGGTACCTTCAATACGATGTGCTTGGATGGTATCTCCCTCACTCGTAAGTTTTAAATATCTCCACTTCAGTTGGAGATATCCTTTTTCAATCTTTCGTAAATCAAACATTAATCTTTATTGTAGTATTCTTTCATAATTAAAGTATTCCATTCCCTCAAAAAAAGGCATTTATATGACAAATGTTAGTATTATAGTTTTAGATTTCGGTTCTCAATATACACAACTTATAGCTCGTCGTCTTCGTGAAGATAAAGTTTATTGCGAAATTCTCCCTTACCATGCTTCGGTTGAAGACATTAAGAAAAGAAATCCACAAGGTGTTATTTTAAGTGGTGGTCCATCTTCTGTTTATAACGAAGATGCGTATGAAGTTGACCAGGGTGTTTACTCTATGGGGATTCCTATTCTTGGTATCTGTTATGGAATGCAAAGAATTGCAGTTGACTTTGGTGGAAGTGTTATTCGCTCAAACCATCATGAATATGGTAAGGCTGAGTTAAAACTAGAGACCGCATCTCCACTTTTAGCAGACTGTGATGAAGATAGAATTGTTTGGATGTCTCATTCGGATAAAGTAGATAAACTTCCTGAAGGTTTTTCTCCTATCGCAACATCTGAGAATTCTCCATATGCAGCAATCGCAAATGAAGAAAAACGTGTCTATGCAATGCAGTTTCACCCAGAAGTACAGCACTCAGAAGAAGGCTACTTAATGCTTCGTAACTTTGCAAGAAATATTTGTGGAGTAACTGAGAAGTGGAAGATGGAGCATTTCTTAAAAGAGCAAATTAAGATGATTCGTGAGAAAGTAGGAACTGGTAAAGTTCTTTGTGGACTGAGTGGCGGTGTTGATAGTTCTGTTGTTGCTGCTATGCTTTATGAAGCTATAGGTGATCAACTTATTCCTGTTTTTGTTGATAATGGTCTGCTAAGAAAAGGCGAACGAGAACAAGTTCAAGAAGTTTTTAAAATTAACTTAAAAGCACCACTTGTTACAGTAGATGCAGTTGATAATTTTCTTACTAAACTAGAAGGTATTTCAGACCCTGAACAAAAGCGTAAAATTATCGGACATACTTTTATAGAAGAGTTTGAAAAAGAGGCTAAAAAGCATGATGGTATTAAGTTCTTAGCTCAAGGAACACTCTATCCTGATGTTATTGAGTCTATCTCTGTAAATGGACCATCAGAGGTTATTAAGTCTCACCATAATGTTGGTGGATTACCTGATTGGATGGATTTTGAATTAATAGAGCCTTTAAGAGAACTTTTTAAAGATGAGGTTCGTAAAATTGGTTTAGAGTTAGGATTACCTGCTGATATGATTAACCGTCACCCATTTCCTGGGCCTGGCTTAGCCATTAGAATTATGGGTGATGTTAATGTCCCTGATTTAACTATTTTACGTGAAGCTGATGTTATCTTACTTGATGAGCTTAAAGCGAGTGGATACTATGCAAAAACTTGGCAAGCATTTGCCGTACTTTTAAATGTAAAAAGTGTTGGTGTTATGGGTGACAATCGTACTTATGATAACACTGTATGTGTGAGAGTTGTTGAGGCAGTTGATGGTATGACTGCAACATTTGCTCGTCTTCCACATGATTTACTAGAGAGAATATCTCGTCGAATTATCAACGAGGTTGATGGTATCAATCGTGTTGTTTATGATATATCTAGTAAACCACCGGCAACTATAGAGTGGGAGTAGAGATTTTTTCTCTTCTCCTATGAAACCCTACCTCTTTTCAACCTCTTCCTATCCTAATACTATTCATGTAAATCCTTTAAAAATTTCTTTTTTAGAAGTTCAAATAGACTTTTCTAAGTACGACTACATTATTTTAACTTCTAAACAAGCCGTTAAAGCTCTGCATGAACAGAATTATAATGAGTTTAAAGATAAACAAGCACTTTGTATCTCTAAGGCAACAGCACAAAGTTTTGAAGCTATTAAAGGGAATATTTTAAGAATAGGTAGTGGTTATGGAGATAATTTATCAGAAATAATTGCTCTGTATCCTAAAACTAAAAGATGGCTTTATTTAAGAGCAAAAGAAGTGGCTTCAGATTTTGCTGAAATATCGCGTAAAGATGGATATCGTATTGATGAAATTATTGTGTATGAGAGTCAGTGTTCTAAAAAAATTCAAATAGTTGAACTTGAAGAAAAATGCACACTTATCTTCACATCACCCTCAAGTGTAAAATGTTTCTTAAAGTATCACAAGCTAAAAAAAAGTTATAAGGTTGTTGTGATTGGCTGCACTACAGCCAAGGCACTTCCTTTAGATATTGACTTTTCAATAGCAAAGGAAACAAGTATTCAAAGTTGTTTAAAAATAATTAATTAGTTATAATAAAAATAATAGAGTTTAAGGAATGTTATGAGATTTTTTTTGTTGCTGAGTATATGTATAATGTTAGGTACGGCTTTAAATGCAGAGTATATTCGGAGCATAAGGATTGGCTCCTTCCCCTCTCAAGAAGATGCTCAAAATTCACTACAAGAGATCAACTTATTCGTTTTAGAACATGACAACATAAGAAAACTTCAAGAGAATAATGAGTTTATTTTCAAAGCTAGAGCTTCTGGTGATTTTTTTATTACTTTAGTTGAACCTTTTACTAATAGGGTTGTGCTACAAGAGGTTTTAGATACCCTGCGTCTAGAGTATGCAGATATCTATGTAACTAAACTCAAAAAAGAGGCATTACCCCTTAAAGAAGAGAGCTTAGATGTTGAAGTTGTAAGTGTTGATAGAATCCAGACACAGGTAGTCCAAGAAGAGAAAAAAAATTTAGTTGATAAAGAGGATGGAGTAGAAAAAGTATACAAAGAAGAGAGTTTAGAGTTACAGATTGAGTCTATTGAGAAAGAGATAAAAAGTCCAGTTATTCCTTTAGTCAAAAGTGGAAATTCATATACTTATCAGATAATATCATCTGTTTTATTGCTTATACTAGGATATTTTGTATACATACTTTTACGCACGAAAAAAGAGAAAGAGACATACATAAACAAAGAGCTCATTCAAGAAGAACAGTTAGAACAACTTAAAGTAGATAATTATGCCAAAGATAAGTTGCTCTCTCATGTGAGTCATGAACTTCGTACACCTATGACTGCGATAATGGGCTTAACACATTTAGTATTAGAGAGTGATTTAACAAAAATTCAGTGTGATTACATACAAAAAATTGAGAGTTCTTCTCAGCACTTACTTAACCTAATTAATGATATTTTAGATGTTTCAAAAATAAAGGCAGGTGAGTTAAAAATTGAAAAAACTGAGTTCAACATTGATGATATTTTAGAGTATGTCTTAAGTGTTAATGTAACCAAAGCAAAGAAAAATGGTGTTGTTCTAGCAATGGATATTTCGCATGAAATACCATCAAAAGTAATAGGTGACTCCCTTCGTTTAGGACAGGTTTTAATCAACCTAATTGGTAATGCTGTTAAGTTCACAAATAATGGTGAAGTTACATTAAGTGCAAAAAAAATCTCAAGTTTTGCTGATGGAATTAAACTAGAATTTTCTATCTCCGATTCTGGTATAGGAATGACAGAAGAACAGGTTCAAAGTATATTTAACTCGTACTATCAAGCTGATGAGTCGACGAGTAGAGAGTTTGGCGGTACTGGACTTGGACTCTGCATCTCAAAAGAGTTGGTTGAGCTAATGGGTGGAGAAATTCGTGTAAGTAGCAAAAAGGATGTTGGAACAACTTTTAGCTTTACTGCTAACTTTACACTAAAAGATACACAAAACAAACGTCACTATAGGCTTCCATCTTCATCAATGTTAGAAAAAAAGGTTCTAATCGTCGATTCATCAAATAGAAATGTTATTCCATTAGTTAAATCATTAGGGTATTTTAATTATGTAATAAATGCAATTCCATCTTTTGAAAATGCTGTTCTTGAAGATGCAATGCGTTTTGATATCGTGATAGTCAACCAGTATAACCTCACAACAGATGCAATAAAAGCTATTAAAAAAATGAGAGTTGTTGCATCAACAAAACTTGTTATTCTTAATGAACTTCATAGCAATATAGACTCTAAACTGATAGAAAATATTGAAGTGGATTCATATATTCAAGTTCCTTGTTCTCAACAGAGCATATTAAATATGATTATAGATCTTTATGTAGCAAAAAATTTAGATAAACGCTCACGAAAAACAACGATGAAAGACAAACTCAAATCAATGGCGGATAAGAAAATACTAGTTGCTGAAGACAATGAAGTAAATCAAAAAGTTATCATGGGACTTTTAGCACAGACAGGAATAGAACTTACTTTTGTTGACGATGGACAAGAAGCTCTCGATCTGGTAAAAAAAGATATACCTTTTGACTTACTGCTGATGGATATAAATATGCCAAATATGAATGGATATGAAGCAAGTAGAGAAATTCGTAAAACTAATAAATACAATAATATACCTATTTTGGCATTGACTGGCGATGTTATGGATGATGCTATTTCTAAAGCTATGCAGAGCGGTATGCAAGGGCATATTGCGAAACCAATTATTATAGATATTTTTTATAAAAAGATTCTTGATACTCTCAGTCAAGAAAAAAGAGACTTCGTAGACAAAGATTTAATTAGCATAAAAGATTCAAATGAAGAAGATGGGTTTAATGAACTCTCGATTAGTGTTGGCTTGGCTAGATGTCACGGTGATATAGAATTTTATAAAACAATATTAAAAGATTTTACAAACATGTATAAAACTTCAGCAACTCGTTTTGAAGAGTTATGTGCTAATGATGATTTTCGACAAGCAAGAAGTATGTCTATGGATATCAAGGATATTGCATTAAATATTGGAGCTTATAACTTATGTGAAAGTGCTGCTACAATGGAATATGAATTCGAAAAAGGTAGCAGGAGCGAGTGGAGAGAGTTTGTTCGCTTTTATGATGCAAGTATAACTAGGCTATTCGCAGATATACAAAAGTATTTAAAACAGAATTAGTCTAAGTACTTTCTTTGTAAGCGTTTAGAAATGCGGACAAAGGAATCAGTGCTAAAGTTGTTATCAGTAAGTAAACCTAATGCTTTTTTCATTGAATTTTCACTAAATTGTTCTTGAATATTTACAGCAGATCTGACAACTTGCAGTGCAAAAACCATCTCTTTCATATGTTTTGGCACTTCCCTCTCATCATCTAAATACTTCATACTTTCCCAAAATGTATCGTTAAGATGAAGATGTTTGAAAATAAGGGCATTAATCTGTGCTGTAGTCATCATCGTATGAATATTTTCAACATAAGCAATGTCTTGATATCGGATTAAATCAGATAAAAATGCTTCTGTTTTCTTATTTTGTAAAATATCTTTAGCAATTAAAATTTTTCCTGTCTCCATTAAAAATGCAATTGGGGTGAGGCTCCTCGCAATATCGATATCTATTCCCATATACCATTGAAATATAAGTTCACTCTGAATGGAACTTATTTTGGAAAACTCTATTGTGGAGAGATCATAAGGTGAAAGGTCTATATCAAAACATCTATTGATACTTGATGAGAGAACAATTGAGCGAATTTGGCTTGAACCAAATAAAGTTACAGCTTGTAAAATAGAAATAATATTTTTTGAAAATCCATAATAAGGGGCATTGACTTTTGCTAGTATATCAGCGGTAAGAGAAGGGTCCCCCTCAATAACTTTAACAATATCATCTATTTCAGGTTCGTCACTCATAAAAAGAGACTCTATTTTTAAAACAGATTCTGGTAAAGGAGGGAGGGAATCAACTTTTGCAATTAGTGGGATGTAACTCATGTCTGAAGCCTTAATGATTTATTGATTTTGTATTATAATTAAATAAACATAAAACTAAATCAAGTAAAACTTTTGTATAATGACATATAGACAATCTGAGTGGTTCGACTAATCGCACCAATGAGGGTTCTACATATTCAAATCGTGAACTAGTAGAGCTTTCGTGAGTCAGTGTCTTCGTCTGAGTTATGGCAACATATGCGAGAAGATGCCGCCGTTAGAGAGTTCTCTCTTCACCCAAATTCGGCTTTTAGAACCAAGCCAAATGCGAAACGGCTACTTGGGTTTTCTACTATAGAAGTATTTATTGAAAAGGTGCGTATCTTTTTAATAAATACTTTTTTTATTTTATACGGAGCAATATATGAAGATTTTGATTTTAGGTAGTGGTGGACGTGAGTACTCAATAGGCCGTGCAATTAAAAATGAGCAAGAAGAGCATGAACTTTTTTTCCAACCTGGAAATGGTGCAACTGATAACTTAGGTACTAATATCAACATAAAAGATTATAACTTGTTAGCTGCGTTTGCAAAAGAGAATGAGATAGAACTGACAATAGTTGGTCCTGAAGCACCTTTAGTTGATGGTGTTGTAGATATCTTTAAAGCACAAGAACTAACTATTTTTGGTCCATCAGCAGAGGCTGCACAGTTAGAAGGTTCAAAAGTTTACATGAAAAACTTTTTAGCGAAGTATAAAATCCCTACTGCTGCATATATAGAGTCTGATAGTATTGAAGAGCTTTATAAATTTACAGAGAGTTTGAGTACTCCTATCGTTGTCAAAGCGGATGGTCTTTGTGGTGGTAAAGGTGTGATAATCGCACAAAGTCATGATGAAGCAAAAAAAGCAATAGGTGAGATGCTGAGTGGAAAAAGCTTTGGTGATGCAGGTAAAAAAGTAATCGTTGAAGAGTTTTTAGATGGTTTTGAGCTTTCTATGTTTGCAATTTGTGATGGAGATGACTACATATTACTTCAAGCTGCACAAGATCATAAACGTATAGGCGATGGAGACACAGGACCAAACACAGGTGGAATGGGTGCTTATGCACCAACACCTTTAGTTGATGAAGAGTTGTATCAAAAAGTTAAAGATAGAGTTATTGTTCCAACATTAGAGGGTATGAAAAAAGAGGGTGCTCCTTTTGAAGGTGTTTTATTTATAGGGATAATGGTTGTGAATGGTGAGCCAATTACACTAGAGTTTAATGTGCGTTTTGGTGATCCTGAGTGTGAGATACTTATGCCACTTATGACTTCACCAGTTTCTGATATGTTTTATAAGGCAGCTACAAATCGTCTCTCAGAAATCAAGGTTGAGTTTTCTTCACAGTATGCAGTAGGTGTTGTTATGGCATCTGCTAACTACCCGTACTCAAGTTCATTACCAGCTGAAATAGTTGAGGATGAAGTGCATCATGAGAGTATAGAAAAGTACACACATATCTCTTATGCGGGTGTGATGAAAGAAGATGGCGTCTTATATGCTAGCGGAGGACGTGTTTTAGTTTGTGTAGGACTTGGTGATAGTATACAAGAAGCAAGAGATAGAGCCTACCTTAGATGTGGACAAGTACATTTTGTTGGTAAGAAAATTCGTACTGACATTGCTTATCAAGCACTTTAGGATTATATAGATTGAATGAAGAACTAGAAAAACGTTTGCACCATGAAGGGATTACTTTAGCTCAAAATAAAAAAAGAGCAGTAGCATTTTTTATAGATGAAATGCTTCTCTCTTTTTTATTAATTGCAGCTCTATGGGACTCTTTTATTCAAGCAGCTACTACAGAAGAAATAATAATACTTACTAACAGTTTTGTTCTAGAATTTATGCTTATGAAAATAATTTATCAGGCTTTTTTTGTTATGCAATATGGAGCAACATTAGGTAAACTTGCTATGAAAATAAGAGTGGTTGAGATAAAAACATTAAATAATCCAAATGTTTTAGTATCACTTAACCGGGCAATTATAAGAGTGATTAGCGAGATGCTCTTATATCTTGGATTTTTATGGGGAATGCTTAACCCAGTTCGACAAACTTGGCATGATTTAAGTGCTAAAACCTTAGTAGTTAATGCTTAAAATTTTACTATTTCTTTTACCTTTACTTGTTACTCTACATGCAAGTCAAAAAGTAGAAATTTTTGCTTCAGAGATGAATTCTGAGGGTGATGTTGTGAAGGCAAATGGTGGAGTGACTGTTGTGTATAAAAAGTATTTTATTACAGCAGATAGAGCTGTGTATGATAGAAATAGCAGTGTGTTAGAACTTTTTGACAATATACGAGTAAACAAAGATAAATCATATAAAGTTTTAGGAAATTATGCAAAACTTAACCTTGCTAAAAAGGAAAAGTTTTTTAAACCTTTTTACATATCAGATAAAGAAAGCCGTGTTTGGATTAGTGCAAATAATGGAAATGCTCAAGATACATTAATAGATATAGGTGAAGGTATTTTAAGTGGATGTAACCCAATAGATCCTATTTGGAAAATAGAATTTTCATCTTCTAGTTATAATTCAGATTCTAAATGGATTAATCTTTACAATGCTAGACTCTACATAGATGATATACCAATTTTTTACATTCCATACTTCGGATTTTCATTAGATACACAACGAAAATCAGGACTCCTAATGCCTTCGATTGGTTACTCCGCTAATGAGGGAACTTTTTATGAACAACCTATATATATTGCTGTAGATAATTGGTGGGATTTAGAACTCAAGCCACAGATAAGAACACAAAGAGGACAGGGGATTTACCAAAAATTTAGATTTGTTGACTCTGCAACTTCAAGAGGTGAATTTACTACAGGATATTTCAAGGAGTCAGGAAAGTACTATAAAGACAATAACTTGCAAAACAATTCACATTATGGATTTAGTTTTAAGTATGATAATAATGATTTTCTAAATCAATGGTTGGGTGTTAATCTTGAAGGCCAGTCTGGGATATATGCTGATATAAGTAGGATGAATGATGTTGATTACATCAACCTTTCGTCTAATGATGTACGCAATAACTCAACTGCAACACAAGTACTTTCAAGGATAAATCTTTTTTATAATACAGATACTCAGTATGTTGGAACTTATTTTAAATACTACCAAGATTTAACACTAGTAAGTAATGATAATACTCTTCAGAAGTTACCGACACTTCAGTACCACTACTATTTGGACACATTTCTTCAAAATCATTTACTGTATAACTTAGATGTACAATCTAATAATTTAACTAGAGTTATTAATAAAACAGCGATACAAACAGACATAAATTTACCTGTAACGTTACAGACATCTTTATTTGATGAGTATATTAATATTTCATATAAAGCAAATTTATATATGCAGTATTCAAATTTTGGTGCGTCAGAGCAAGATACAACACTTAATAATGAATTTAATGATGGGTATATTTTACGAAACTTCCACACCATTGGAGTATCAAGTCAGTTGACTCGTGGTTATGAAGACTTTTCTCATGTCATTAGTTTTGGTGTTTCATATAACAAGGCAGGAACACAGTCAAGTAATGGTTATTATTCTGATTATGAAAGTATCTGTTCAAATAGTCAAAACCAAAATGATCCTCGCTGTGAGTTTTATAGTATATCTGATATTCAAGAAGAAGCACAAGTGGATTTTATTGAGTATCTTTATGACGATAAAGCTAAAGAAATACTTTATCATAGGCTTGCTCAAAAAATTTCTTATGCAAACCCTTTAAATCGTTATGGTGAATTGGAAAATGAATTAAATTATAAAGTGACAGATTATCTCAGTTTTTATAATAATATGTTCTATAACTATGAAGAGGCAAGTTTTTCAAAAGTATTTAATCAAGTCTCTTTAAAAAAGTTTGGTATAAACTTATCACTATCACACTTGTATAAGGACACCTATATACTTACTACATCAGAAACCCCAGAATTTACAAGTTATTTGACATCAACTCTTGGATATACTTACAATAATCACTACTCTTTTAGTGCATTATATAATTATGATGCAATTGATAAAATTGCTAAAACACAAGAAATCGGCTTTATGTATAAAAAAAGATGCTGGGATTTTGGAATCAGATATAGTGAGAACAGACGTCCAATACTGAGTAATGATATTACTTCATTTGTAAATGAACGGTATATTTACTTTACAATTTTGTTAAAACCTTTGATGAAAGCAAATGGTTCATCAAACATTACGATGCAGTTACCTAATGCAAATTAAACAGGGAAATATTGAATGGTGTCATATAAAAATATAATCAGAGATAGAAAAGATGCAGCTGCTAAGCTCTTAGATGTAATACCGATGAATAAACTCAAAGAAGAATCATGGGATATAGTTGCAGTTTCTCGTGGTGGTTTAGAGCTAGCAGCATACATAAAGGGAAAACTTTCAAATAATTTGGAGATTCTTTTTTTAGAAGCGATTATGGCACCTAATAATTCAGAGTGTGAAGTAGCAAGAGTTTCAGAAACAGAAGAGATAGTTATAAATGAGCAACTTGTAAGTGCTTTTGAGATACAGTATGATTATATTTATGGTGAAGCTCATAGAAAACATGAAGAAAAAATTTTAAGCCGAATCTATCAGTATAGAAAAGGACAACCTTTCCCTAGTATGAAAGACAGAGTTGTTCTTTTAGTTGATGAGGGAAGTGAGACTGGAAGTAAGTTTATGACAGCTCTTAAAACAGTTTTAGCTCAAAGTCCAAAGGCAGTTTACATTGCAGTACCAATTTTACCAAGCGATGTACTTGAAACCTTAGAACCTTTTGTGGATGATATATTTTTTTTACATGACATAGGTGATTATGTTGAAACAGCTTTGTATTATGAGCATTTAGAAACAGTGAATGATGAAAAAATCGAAAAAATCTTAGAGGAATTAAAATGAAATACGATGTAAGTTTAGAATTAGAAAATAGAGAAGAGTCTTACTCTTTTGGAGATGTTGCAAAACAAGCAAATGGTGCGTGTTGGATTAAGTCGGGTAAGACAGTTATACTTGCAACGGTAGTTATTGATGAAACTGAGATTGTTAAAGATGATTTTCTTCCTCTTACTGTTCAGTATATAGAAAAAACATATGCAGCTGGCAAAATACCAGGTGGTTTCTTTAAACGCGAGACAAAGCCTAGTGACTTTGAGACACTAACTTCAAGAATTGTAGATAGAAGTCTTCGTCCACTTTTTCCTGCTGGTTTTGGACATCCAACTCAAGTTACTATCATGGTATTCTCAGCTGATGCAGAATCTGACCTTCAAGTTCTTGCATTAAACGCAGCATCTGCTGCACTCTTTACATCAGACATTGATATAAATGTTTGTGTATCTGCTGTTCGTGCTGCAAAAGTTGATGGAGAGCTTGTTTTAAACCCAACACTTTCACAACTTAAAAGCTCAACACTTGACCTGTACCTCTCAGGTACAAAAGAAGACCTTCTTATGATAGAGATGCGTGCATTTGGTGGTACTAAAGTAGAAGTAAGTGAGATGATAGTTGACCCTATGCTTGATCCTACTATGAGTGGAGCTGTTATGAGCTCTCATGTGTCAAACGCCATGAGTGAAGATGAACTTATAGAAGTGTTTGAGAAGACTCAAGAAGAACTTTTTGCTTCAAATGCAAAGTATGAAGCTGCGTTTACACCGCTTAGAAAAACTCAAGTTGCACTTGACTTAAAAGCACATGCTTTAAATGAAGAAATGATTTCGTATGTTAGAGATAACTGTATGACTGAGATTAAGTCTGCGATGAACCAAATGGCTAAGTCTGAACGTTCAACTGCACTAAGACAACTTCGTAAAGCTATTTTAACAAGTAAAGAAGAGTGGTCAACTCCAGAGATGGAAGTAGAACTTAAAGATGCTATAAACTCAGTGAAAAAAGAAGAGGTTCGTGCTCAAATTCTAAATGAAAATGTACGTGCTGATGGTCGTGCCTTAACCGAAGTTCGTCCTATTACAATAGACACAAATGTACTTCCAAACGCACACTCATCATGTCTCTTTACTCGTGGACAAACGCAGGCACTAGTAGTTCTGACAATGGGTGGACCTAAAGATGCACAGATGTTTGAGTCTCTTACAGATAGTGGCACTCAAAATGAGAACTTTATGGTGCATTATAATTTCCCTGGATTTTCTGTTGGTGAAGCATCTCCAGTTCTTGGAACTAAACGCCGTGAGTTAGGTCATGGTAACTTAGCAAAACGTGCATTAGCACCAGCAGTTGATCTTGATGGTCAAACTGTGCGTTTGGTATCAGAGATATTAGAATCAAATGGTTCTTCTTCTATGGCTACTGTATGTGGTGGGTATATGGCATTACGTGCAGCAGACATCGAAACTTCTGATACTATCGCAGGTATTGCTATGGGCATGGTGAGTGATGGTGGCAAGTATGCTATCCTCTCTGACATTATGGGTCTTGAGGATCATGATGGGGATATGGACTTTAAAGTAACAGGAAGTAAAAATGGAATCACTGCTATGCAGATGGACATTAAACTTGGTGGAATTTCACTAGAGATACTTAAAGAAGCACTCTATCAAGCAAAAGAGGGTCGTTCACACATCATCGACATCATGATAGAAGCTGAATCCAAGATAGAATTTAACGATGGTGTTCTTCCTTCAGTAGATTTCTTTCATATAGATCCTAGTTTTATCGGTGAGATTATCGGTCAAGCTGGTAAAACTATTCGTGAGATGATTGAGAAGTTTGAAGTAGCGATAGACATCGATAAGAAAGATGGAAAAGTGAAAATAACAGGTAAAAATAAAACAGGTGTTGCAGGTGCACGTGGTCATATAGAAGGCATCGTCAATGCTCCTAAAAAAGAGAAAGTAAAGTATGAAGTAGGGGAGAAGCATGAAGGAACTGTTAAGCGTATAGTTGACTTTGGTGCATTTATAGAACTTCCAGATGGAACAGATGGTCTCCTTCATATCTCTAAAATATCAGATCAAAGAGTAGATAAAGTTTCTGATGTTTTAAGTGAAGGCGAAAAAATTTCAGTTGAGATTTTAGAGTTTAAAGGCAATAAAATCTCTTTAGGTAGAGCATAATTTACATTTAAACTCTTCTTTAGAACAGTTTAACTATAATTCGACTATCAATAACAAGTAGGGAAATCCTAGCATTTATGTGTGGGTTGCATCATGATTAAAAATGGTGTTACGCTATCCGAAAGTAATTGTAATAATTTTAAGGACAATATAATGAAAAAAATTCTTTTTCTTTTAGTAGCATTTTCTGCTGCTGCATTCGCAAATGAGGTTAACGTTGCTAACGAAACTCTAAAAGCATACTCAATGATCGCTGCTGGTCTTGGTCTTGGTTTAGCTGCACTTGGTGGAGCAATCGGTATGGGTCATACTGCTGCTGCAACTATCGCTGGTACTGCACGTAACCCAGGTCTTGGTGCTAAGCTTATGACTACAATGTTCATCGCTCTTGCAATGATCGAAGCACAAGTTATTTATGCACTAGTTATTGCATTAATCGCTCTTTATGCTAACCCTTACTTAGGTTAATCGTTTAACGATACAACTCAAGTAAACCTCAGTCTAACTCTTTTGAGTTAGACTTTTTTAAATACTACATTTAAAAGTGCACTCGTGGTGGAACGGTAGACACGCAACGTTGAGGTCGTTGTGCCTTCGGGTGTGGGAGTTCAAATCTCCCCGAGTGCACCACTTTTTAAACAATCAACAATTAAATTTCTTCATTTTTCCAAGCTTCTATAGCATCACCTAAATTATCAAAACTATCGGCTTTGCCTATTATAAATATCTCATCAAAAATATAACAAGTGATGCGTGTATTTGCTTCGAGTAAAAATACGGCATACTCTTCATCATCTTTGGCATTGACTGAGAGTACTCTCATACCATCTATCATGTCATTAATTTTTGGAACTGTATCATACTCAACATTTATAAGTTTTTTTCCATCACTATTGTATATAGCCATTTATACCTCAATTTTTTACTCTTATTGTACTAAGTTTTAGAAAATATATCTAAATATAGGCATATTTAGTGTAAAATAGCTCAATAAGGAAATATATAATGAATATCGCAAATAATATTACAGAATTAGTGGGTAATACACCTTTAGTAAGACTTAATACTCCCTCAAAGTTGAGCGGTGCAACCATTTTAGGTAAATGTGAGTTTATGAATCCTACAAGTTCTGTTAAAGATAGAATTGGGATGAATATGATTCGCCGTGGAATTGAGTCTGGTCTTATTCAAAAAGAAACAACTATTATTGAACCAACAAGTGGAAACACTGGTATAGCTCTTGCCGCAAATTGTGCAGCACAAAATTTAAAACTTATCTTAACAATGCCAGAGTCGATGAGTGTTGAGAGACGTAACCTACTCAAAGCTTTGGGTGCAGAGTTAGTACTGACACCTGCGAACAAAGGTATGAATGGTGCAATTGCAAAGGCTCAAGAGATACAAAAAGAGACAAAAGACTCTATCATCTTACAGCAGTTTGAAAACCCATCAAATCCTGAAGTACATGAACTCACAACAGCACCAGAACTTCTTCGTGATACAGATAATAATATAGATGTTTTTGTAGCAGCGGTTGGAACAGGTGGTACTCTGAGTGGATGCTCGCATATTTTAAAGAGTGTACTCCCTGATATCACCATAGTAGCAGTTGAGCCTTTTGACTCTGCAATACTATCGGGTGAGTCACCTTCTCCACATAAAATACAAGGCATAGGCGCGGGTTTTGTTCCAAAAAACTTGGACACGAATGCTTATAGTGAAGTGGTAAAGGTGACAAATGAAGATGCAATAGCAACTGCAAAAATGTTAGCGAAAAAAGAGGGTTTACTAGTAGGTATTTCTGCTGGAGCAAATGTTTGGGCAACTATGCAGGTGGCATCTCGCCCCGAATTTGCTGGAAAAACACTTGTAACTATACTCTGTGATACTGGTGAACGTTACCTAAGCACCGAACTCTTTAGTGAATAAAAACTTTTTTGAAACAATAAAAATTCTTGATGGAGTCGTTCTACATTTGGAGTACCACCAAGAGCGCTTAAACGCAGCCTTAGATTCCTCAGATAGGTATGTCCTTCATGCGATTGTCAAGCCACTGAAAAAAGGGCTTTATAAATGTCGTATAGCATATGATATAGAAGATATAAAGATAGAGTACCTAAAGTATACTAAACGCAAAGTAGAGAGTTTAAAACTAGTGTATTGTGACACAATAATTTATGATAAAAAATATAGCAATCGTGATGCTCTAAATGCTCTTTTTGCTAAAAGAGAGATGTGTGATGATATTTTAATTATTAAAAAAGGACTTGTCACAGATACAAGTATCGCAAATATTGCTTTTTTTGATGGAGTGACATGGTTCACTCCAAAAACTCCTTTACTTAAGGGAACATGTAGAGCAAGACTTTTAGATAAGGGTCAAATAGTAGAGAAAGATATAAAAGTAAAAGATATAAAAAGATATAAAAAAATAGCACTTATAAATGCAATGATAGATTTTGATATAATTGCATCAGATAAGATAGAGGAAATAATTTGTTAGAAAATGTAATTGATGAAGTTGGATTTGCAAGAATCATGCAAAAAAATATTCAAGATGTGATTATCCATTTTTTTGAACGTGAACAAAATTTTGGTATTCTTTGTAAGATTGAAGAGGTGGATTTTAATCCTAGCTTACCGGATAGTATTAATAGCGAATTTAGACCATTAACACTTTTCTTTTTAGCAGGTTATACATTTGATACAGCTAGAATTGAAGATGATACTCTTATCTTTGAAGCTGGTTTTGGGAGTGATAACTATGGTAGTGTTGTGAGTGTTCCACTTTTAAGTATTATGCAGGTGATTATTGATGAAACACCGGTACTTATAAACCTGTCTGTATATAAAGAAAAAGAAGATGCAGTAAAAGAGATAAAACAGAGTGATGATAAAGGAGTTAAGAACTCAATGGCATCATTTTTAAATAATCCAGAGAATTCAAAGTTTTTAAAAAAATAAAATCTAAAAATTAAATTTTGTTGAGAGAAAGAAGAAAGTTAACTACATTATCAACAAATGCATCATGCTTTCTCTCTTTTAAGTAAGCGATATAAAAATGTCTACTTATCTTCTGGTTTTTAAGTTTTGCTTCATAGAGCATGCCACTCTCTAATTCAGATTTTATTACATGTCGAGACATTATAGAGACTAAAGGTCTCTTAGAAGTTTTATCTGCATGTAAAATAGCTTCTTTTATAGAAGTTGGACTTGTTAAAACACCAAATACGTTAAGACAACTTGTTTCTACATTTATCTCGTCAAATACTTCTGCTGTGAGTTTATGAGTATGTGATTTTTCATCTCTGCAAATCCAGTCAAAATTAGCTAAGTCATCAGGGTTAAGATTTTTTTTAATTGCTTGATTTGAAAATACTACAAGTTCATCTTCAACCCATTCTCTATAAACAATACCATCTCTAAAAATAGGTGACTCAATAAGTGCTACATCTATTTTTTTATTTTCTAAATCATCGATGATGTTAGAAGATACATCTACATTCATGAACACTTCATTGCCTATGCGCTTTTTAATTTCTCCAAGGTAGTTAGGAAGTACATAGTTTCCAATAGCAAAAGAAGATCCCATTACAAATGTGAATTCTTTATTGATAATTTTTAGTAAATCTTTTTCACTACTTTGAATTGATTTTTCAAGTTTAGTAGCGATACGAAAAAGGTCTTCACCCTCTTTTGTTAGTACTATTCCATTCTTTTTTCTATCCACGATTTTAGTATCAAGATAATCTTCGATAAATTTTATCTGTTGTGTGACAGCAGGCTGCGAAATACCTAGCTTTGCAGATGCTTTTGAAAAGCTCTTCTCTTTTATAACCATTAAAAAAGTTTGTAATTTTGCGAAATCTTTTAACATAATAATTCCTATAAGTTTATATAATAGTGAAATTATAACGATAAATTATAATTAATGCAACAGTTTTGTAATAATTTATATAATTTAGCTATAATAAAAGTAATATAAAATTATAGTGGTAATTATGGAAAAAATATTTAATAAACTCAACGAATCACAAACAGCAGCTGTAAAACAAACTGAAGGTCCTGTTCTTATTCTAGCAGGTGCAGGTAGTGGAAAGACAACTACTATTATCTCGCGTTTAGCATACCTAATAGAAGTTCTAGGTATTCCTGCTTCAAACACTTTAACCTTAACATTTACAAATAAAGCAGCAAAAGAGATGAAAGAACGTTCTCTTGCTATGATAGAGAATGTTGCATATCCACCGCTTTTATGTACTTTCCATAAGTTTGGGCTACTTTTTTTAAAGTTTAATATTCATCTTTTAAAGCGACAAAATAATTTTGTTGTTATAGATACAGATGATAAAAAGAAGATTATCAAAAAAATCAACTCTGAACTTCCAACACCTTTAATCGCTAGTGAAATATCACGTTATAAAAACTCTCTTTTAACCCCTGATGATGCTTATAAACAAGCTGAACTTTTTAACTACAAACAAATTGCTGAAGTCTATAGGGAGTATGAGAAACATTTACTAGAAAATAATCTTGTAGATTTTGATGATTTAATAGCCCTTACATATAAACTACTTGATGAAAATCCAGAACTCGCAAGCACTACTTCTAAAAAGTATCAGTACATTATGATTGATGAGTATCAAGATACAAATGAGTTACAGTTAAAGCTTATTCAAAAACTTTGCACATCGCATAATAATGTTTGTGTTGTTGGAGATGATGATCAGAGTATTTACGGTTGGCGTGGTGCACATATTCGAAATATTATAGAGTTTGATCAAGATTTTAAAGATGCAAAAGTTTTTAAACTTGAGGAGAACTACCGTTCACGTACTCCTATTCTTAAAGTAGCAAATGCCTTAATAGAGCATAATCGCTCGCGTTTAGGTAAGAAACTTATTGCTACTCGTGGAAATGGCGAGGATGTAACAGTTCTAAACTCAATGGATGAAAGTGAAGAGGCTCGTAAAATTGCTCTAAACATTCAAAAGCTATTAGACAGTGGAGTAGCAGCTAAAGAGATAGCCGTTTTATACAGAGTCAATGTACTCTCTCGCTCGATTGAAGAAGGTTTAAACCGTTCGGGAATTGGCTATAAACTTGTAGGTGGTCAGCGTTTCTTTGACCGTGCAGAAGTTAAAGATCTTATCTCTTACCTTCGTGTTGTTACAAATCCTCATGATGATTTTTCAATCAAACGCATAGTAAACAAACCTAAGCGTGGACTGGGAAAAGCAAGTGTAGATAAGATAGAACTCGCAGCACATGCAAATGAAACATCTATTTATGAGTATATAAAAACCTCTGATATAAGTGTTTTAATAGAACTTGTTAAAAAGAAAAATGCGACTACACTAAAAAGTTTTGTAGAGAATCTTGATGAAGTTGCTCGGGTATCTAAAGAGTCAACTTATGAGTTTATAGATGCACTCGAAGACACTTTCCATCTTAAACATATCTATAAGGGTATGCAAGATGAAGAGGACAGAGTGCGTAATATGGATGAGTTTTATGGACTTTTCCGTGATTTTATAAAAAAATCTCCAGATGTATCTTTAGATGAGTTTTTAAATGAGTTGACACTACAAAGTGAACAAGATCAAGTCGAGGGTGAGTCAATTTATATGATGAGTATTCATGCTTCAAAAGGTTTAGAATTTGGGCATGTCTTTATCATCGGTATGGAAGAGGGCTTTTTACCACTTGTAGGTGATGGAAGCGACCTAGAAGAGGAACGACGTTTAGGTTATGTCTCTATGACACGGGCAAAAGATACACTGACTCTCTCTCATGCAGGAAGTAGATTTTATAAGGGTAGAAGAAGTGAGTTGGCAAAAAGTCGCTTTTTTAATGAAGCAGGACTCTGTGAGGGTTCTTTAATAGTAACAAAAAATACAGCCTTTAAAAAAGGAGATTTAGTACGACATAAAATCTTTGGAACAGGTCGTATTAATGGTGTAAGTCGTGCAGGAAAAGAGTTTAAACTCAACATCAACTTTGCCGGAACACAACGCGATATCTTAGCTTCATTTGTGGAGAGACTATAAGGTGGGACTTAATCGTCTTTTTGTAGCCTATAAACCAAGCGGTATCGGTTCAAATAAGTTTCTTTATTCTCTCAAGCGAAAGTATAATGACAAAAAAGCAGGCTTTTCAGGAACACTAGACCCTTTTGCAAAAGGAGTACTTCTTGTAGGTTTTGGTTCCTACACAAAACTTTTTCGTTTTTTAAACAAAACACCAAAAGTTTACAGAGCTACTTTATGGTTAGGAGCAGCGAGCGATTCTCTTGATAGTGAAATGATAGAAAATGTCGATATACTTAAAGAGATAAATGAAGATAAAGTGCTAAGCGCAGTGAAGTCTCTAGAAGGGGAGTTAGAATACGAGCCTCCTATTTTCTCAGCAAAACAGATAAACGGTAAACGAGCATATGATTTAGCCCGTGCAGGTGTAGCATTTACACTAAACAAAATTAATTCGACTATATATGAGACAAAACTTATTCACTACTGTCATCCTTTTGTGACTTTTGAGGCGAAGGTGAGTGAGGGGACATATATTCGTTCACTTGGACGTATTATCGCACAAAGACTCGGTGTTACACATGGGAGTTTGAGTGCTTTAGAGAGACTCAATGAAGGACAGTTCTTTTACGAGAATGAGAAAGCACTTGATATAAAAAAGTCACTTAACATTCCTTTAAATGAGTATCTTGGCGATAAAGAAAATGTTACTTATGGAAGAGTTCTTGCTTTAAGTGATTTAAAGACTCAGGACGAGGGAACTTACTGGCTTGATAATGGTGAAAATATTTCTATCATTACACTCAAAAATGGCGAAGTAAAATATGAATTAGGGAGAATATGGTGTTAGTATTAGCAAGAAAACTTGATGAATCAATAGTAATCGGTGATAATATAATAGTAAAAGTAGTGTCCATAGAAAATGGTGTAGTAAAACTCGGGATTGATGCACCACAAGAGGTCTCCATTATGAGAAGTGAACTACTAGAGCAGGTTAAAGAGCAAAATATAAGTGCTGCTGTGAAAACTGATGTAGATGAGTTGGCAGAGTTGAGTAAGATTTTAGGTAAAAAATAGTTTTATGAAGCAGTATAAAGCTTTTGCAAAAGTAAATATATTTTTAAAGATTACAGGTAAACGCGGAAATTATCACGAAATAATTTCACGTTTTATGAAAGTAGAAAATTTATATGACACTTTAGAGTTTGTCCCAAAAGAGGAGACAGATGCAAAGGCAAATGAGTTTAAAATACTAGGCTCTTTCTCATGTGAAACGCAGCAAAACACTATCTATAAAGCATACTTTGCACTTAAAAAAGCTACTAATTCTCAAAAGCTAGAGCAGTTGATGCATGACTATGCTGTAAAGGTTACAAAAAACATACCTGCGTTTGCTGGTCTTGGTGGTGGAAGCAGCGATGCTGCAACTTATCTGAAAATGTGTAACTCTGTTTTGGATTTAGGATTGAGTTTGCATGAGTTAGCCGTGATAGGTTTGAGTGTAGGTGCTGATGTGCCTTTTTTTGTGTATGGGTATGATAGTGCAAATGTAAGTGGCATAGGTGAAGTAGTAGAAGAGTTTAAAGAAGAACTTTTAGAGATACAAACGCAGACACCAAAGATAGAGATAAGTACACCTCATGTATATAAAGTGTATACTCAAGATTTTTATAATCCTATCGATGGTTTTAAAACACAGGAGTTAAAGAAAACTTCTTCAAGAGAGATTTTAATGAGTATGCGTGCAGATGAAGCAAATGACTTGTTTAAACCAGCACTTCAAGAGTATAAAGAATTAAAAAATCATTTTAAAGCAGGTTGCTTTTTTAGCGGAAGTGGTAGTAGTTTTTTTAAAGTAAAAGAGTAAGAGAGAGAAAAATGGGCGAAACAATAGCAAAAAATAAAAAAGCGTATCATGACTACTTCATTGAAGAGAAGTTTGAAGCTGGTTTAGTGTTGATGGGAAGTGAAGTAAAAGGCTTACGGGCACATCGTGTAAACTTAAAAGATAGTTTTATTAAGTTTGTAAAAGATGAACCTATTCTTTTCAATGCACACATAGGAAGACTAGAAACTACAAACCACTACTTTGGTCATGAAGAGAGAGGGAGTCGTAAACTCTTACTGCATAAAAAACAGATAGAGAAAATGATTAAGGCTGTAAACCGTGATGGGTATACAATAGTTCCAATACAACTCTACTTTAACGATAGAAACCTTGCAAAGATACAAATAGGCATAGCAAAAGGTAAGCAACTTCACGACAAACGCCAAGACTTAAAAGATAAAGACCAAAAACGCGATATTGCTCGTGCTATGAAAGAGTACTAATGAAGTCTATTCTTTTGCTTTTGATTTTTTTTAGTGCCTTAATGGCATTAGACATTGAAGTGGTAAGCTGGAAAATTCCAAATGGACAGACAGCACTTTTAGAGTTTAATGAGACAGAAGGTTTAGAATATAAAAGTGTAGTCGTTGGTAAAAAAAGTTTCACAATATTTAGCAAACCAAATAATATGGAGCAGAAGTATGTACTTATTCCCTTCTCTTATTATGAAAAAGCAGAAAATAAAACTTTAAAAATTAAGTATATACAAGATGGTACAACAAAAATACAAAGACTACTTTTAAAAGTCATAAATGGAAAGTATGAAAAAGAAGAGATACATGTGAGTAGTGCTAAAGTAAATCCTAAAAGTAAAGAAGTTAAACAACGAATATCCAAAGAATATAACGAAGCGATGAAAATTTACTCTAATGTCACACAAAAGAGTTATATTTCTAAACCTTTTATCGCACCTCTTAGTAGTAAAATAACGAGTGCTTTTGGTAAAGCCAGAGTTTATAATGGATCACTTAAGGGCTATCATAGTGGGACAGATTATAGAGCAGCGATGGGAACTGAAATTGTCGCTGCAAATGATGCAAAAGTAGCTTTAGTCAAAAAAAGATTTTACTCAGGTGGTACTGTTTTACTTAATCATGGACAAGGAATATATACATGTTACTTCCATATGAGTAAGTTTAATGTAAAAGAAGGGCAGATGGTTAAACAGGGTGATATCTTAGGTTTATCAGGTAAAAGTGGACGTGTTACAGGCCCTCATTTGCATTTTTCAGCTAGAATAAACGCAGTACAGGTAGATCCTCTACAACTTATTTCAATTTTAAACAAAAATTTATTGACAGGAAATTAAAACAATGACACTATTTCAAATCCTTATGTTAGGGGCATCAGCCTTTTTTTCATACAAAATATATGAGCATATTCAAACACTTAAAGACCCACAAGAAAACCCTAGTGAGCCAAACAGAACAGCAGAAGCTTTTTCTATTTTTGACTCAACTTCTCTTATAGAGAAAGCGGATGATGAGGTAGTGGGTGGTCACTTAGATAAAGCACTTGCTATTTACAGTGAGGCAAACATAAAAGATCCAAAAAATGCTGAAACACTCTTTAAGATGGCGTTTACCCTTGGACTACAAGAGAGAAACGAAGAAGCACTTGAGTACTATAGAGATTCACTTGAAGTAGACCCAGAGAATCCTTTTTCTCATTTAGAAATGGCATATATATATCTCAAAGATAATGAGCTTGCTAGTGCTAGAACACATTTAAATGCAGCTTTAGAGTTAGATCCAGATTTGGAAAAAGCAAAAATAGAATTAGAAAAGTTAAACGCAGAGGTTTAAGATGAAAATATCCCAAATTTATAATTTTTTAAATGAACTTTCACCTTTTGACTTACAAGAAAAATGGGATAACTCAGGACTTTTAATTGGTGAGATGAATGAAGATATTAGTCAAATAGCACTGAGTTTAGATATTGATGAAAAGCTTATTGATTCACTAGATAATAATACACTTTTAATTACACACCATCCTATCATTTTTGGCGGTTTAAAACAGCTAGAATTTTCAAAATATCCTGCGAATTTGATTCAGAAAATGATTCAAAAAAATATTAGTAATATTGCCATGCATACAAATTTTGATCAAACACACCTTAATGAATATGTTGCAACAGAGATACTTGGGTATAAAATTTCAAAAAAAGATGGATTTATTGCTTACTTAGATGTTGATGAAGAATTTGATACTTTTGCACTCAAAATTTCCACTGTGTTTGGGCTTAAATGTGTACGTACTGTGAAGTGCTCACAAAGAGTAAAAAAGGTCGCATTTACCACGGGTTCAGGCTGTTCTCTTATGAGAAGTTTAGAGGCTGATTGCTTTTTAACTGGTGATATAAAATATCATGATGCAATGGAAGCAAAAAGTATCAATTTATCACTAATTGACATAGGTCATTATGAAAGTGAGCACTTTTTTGCACAAATTTTAGAGAAAAATTTGAAAAATTTAGGTTTAAAAGTTATAATTGCATCATCAGAAAACCCATTCACATATATACACCCTTAAAGGACCTAAATGAATAACCACCTTCAACAGCTTATAGACCTCTCAATTGTAGATAAAGATATCGATGCATTTGAGCCTCAAATTGAAGAAGCAAACTACAATTACGAAGCGGCACTTGCTAAGACTCAAAGTATTGAGTCTGACATCGAGAACTTAAGTAATGAAATCAAAGAAGAAGAAGTTAAAAAGAGTAAAAATGAACTTCACTTAGCTGAACTTTCACAAAAACTTGAAGAGAACTCTAAAAAAAGTGGTGATGTAAAAACAGAACGCGAAATGAAATCACTACAACTTGAAGAAGAGATTGCTAAAGAGCAAGTAACTTTTGCAAACGAAGAGATAGCACGTTTAGAAAAAATCATCGAAGTGAAAAAAGAGCAGACTGAGGTTGCAGAAGCATCTTTAGTTGAACTAACAGCTTCACTTGCATCTGTAAAAGCAGATGTAGATGAAAAACTTAAGACTATCAACAAAGATCGTCAAGAAGTATTTGTTAAAAAAGAGAAACTTCTTGGTGATGTTAACCAAAAAGGTTTAGCTTTTTATCAAAAAATCCGTAGATGGGCAAAAAATACAACAGTTGTTCCTGTAGAAGAGCAAGCTTGTATGGGTTGCCATATGGTTGTTAGTGATAAAGTTTATGCTGATGTCATTAAAGCTGAGGAGATAACAACTTGTCCTCACTGTGGTCGTATTCTTTACACAAAGCCTAACGAAGAATAAACTTGAAACCCTTTACGTTAGTCTATTACACTTTTGGTGTGATGCTATATCTTATAGCATTACCACTTATCGTGTATCTAGCGTTTAAGTCTAAATACAAAGAGTCAATTCCTGCACGTTTTTTTCTTTTTAAAAATCCACCATTTTCTAAAACTGATGCTATCTGGTTTCATGTCTGTTCACTTGGTGAAGCAAGAGCATTAAAACCTCTTTTATCTTTACTAAATGATAAAGAAATTGTAATCACTACAATTACCCAAACAGGACAAAAAGAGGTATCAACTTATAGTGCAGAGGTTCGTTATTTGCCTTTTGAGATATTTTTGCCATTTTGGATAAAAAGACAAAAGATATTAGTAGTACTCGAAGCTGAGTTTTGGTACTTGCTTTTTGCAGTTGCTAGTAAACGAGGTGCAAAACTTGTACTTTTAAATGCGAGAATTTCTGATAAAAGTGTAAAGAGATACTTGCAGTTTACATGGTTTTATAAAAAACTTTTGTCTCATGTAGATACTTTGTATGTTCAAAGCGAAGTAGATAAAAACCGTTTTCTCGCATTAGGTGCAAGAAATATAGAAGTGATAGGAAACATTAAATTAGCGGGTGAGATAAAATACTCTCGTGAGTATGAGAAGCCTGATGTCTTAACAATAGTAGCAGGAAGCACACATGAAAGTGAAGAAAAGTCAATTTTAGCTGCGTTTATTGAGTTAAAACGCGAACAAGATGCTAAGTTGATTGTAGTGCCACGTCACCCTGAGAGATTTGATGATGTATATGAGTTGCTTGATGAGGGTGCCAAAGATAATGGGCTAACTCTTAGCTGTTTTTCAGAGACACAAAACTTTGATGCAGACATAGTTTTAGTAGATATGATGGGCGAGTTAAATAACATCTATCGTATAAGTGACATTGCAGTAGTCGGTGGAGCATTTAACGAAGGTGTTGGTGGACACAATCCACTGGAACCTGCACATTTTGCTTGTAAAATAATTACAGGAAAGCACTTTTTTCACCAAAAAGAACTTTTTAAGTATGTGCACCATGTGCAGTATGTAGAGAGAGATGAGATATATGATGCTTTTAAAAAAGCTGAACAATTACCATCATCTTTAGTTGAGGAAACTATTGATTTAAACCCAATAGTAAATAAAATACTCGAACAATAAAAAATTAAAAGGAAACATATAATTATGGCGACAGAAAAAGCATATAAAATTCTTGCAATGCAAGAGGGCATTTCTAACAACAACGCAAAGTCTATGATAGACCGTGGGCTAGTGTATGTAGGAAACAAAAAAGTAGTAATAGCACGTGGTGAGATAAACGACGATACAAGATTTAGAGTAATCAAGGTTGAAAAACCAAAGATTATATTTGAAAATGATGATATTGTAGTTGTTGATAAACCAGCTTATGTAAACTCAGACGAGATTGAACGTCAGTTTAAACCAGCAGTTCTTCTTCATAGACTTGACCGCGAAACATCAGGTGTTTTAATGCTTGTTAAAAATGAAGAATTCCGTGAAAAAGCTATTAAAGAGTTCAGACAAGACAAGGTATATAAAGAGTATATCGCTTGGGTTGAGGGTATTATGAGTGAGCCTATTGAAGTTGATAAAGCAATTTCAACACAAAAGAAGAATAATAAAGCATTCTCAAATGTATCTCCAAAAGGAAAACCGGCTCGTAGTGAGTTTTTTCCAGACCTTGTAAGTGCAAATAAGACAAAAATTAAATGTATTATTCATCATGGACGAACACACCAGATTCGTGTGCACCTGCGTTACATAGACCACTCAATAGTTGGTGATGAGCAATACGGTGGGCGTCGTGCAAAACGTGTAATGTTACATGCACATAAAGTTAGACTTCTTGGAATGGAGTTTAATGCTCCTGAACCAAAAGAGTTTGTACACTTTCAATAGGCTATCAGCAAGCCTTTGCTAAAATGCAAAAAATAAATACTTAAAATAAGAGAGAGATATATGTTTGATACTTTAACAGATTCGTTTACAAATGCAATAAAGAAGATTCGTTTTCGTGATGATGATAAAGCCCTAAGCAAAGCACTTACTGAGCTAAAGAAGAATCTTTTAAAAGCAGATGTAAACCATAAAGTAGTAAAAGAACTCTTAGAAAAAGTACAGTTACGCACAAAAGAAAAAGGTATTGGTAAAGATCAGTTTTTAGAGGCAATGAGAATCTCTTTAACTGAATTGCTAGAAGTTGGAGGGAATAAAGGTTTTGTTTTTGCTCCAAATCCTCCAACTACTATACTGATGACTGGTTTGCAAGGTTCGGGTAAAACTACAACAACTGGTAAACTTGCGACATATCTTAAAAATAAACAAAAGAAAGTACTTATTGTTGCAGCCGATTTACAGCGTTTAGCTGCAGTAGAACAACTTCGCCAAATAACTGCACAAATAGAAGTCGAGCTGTATGAAGATGAAACTAGTAAGAACCCTGTAGAAGTTGTAAAAGCTGCTATGAAATATGCTAACTCAAAAATATTTGATGTAGTACTCATAGATACAGCTGGACGTTTAGCGATAGATGAAGCCCTTATGAATGAGCTAGAAGATGTGAAAAAAGCAGCACAGCCTGATGAAATTTTTTATGTTGCAGATTCACTTACTGGTCAAGATGCTATAAGAACTGCGACAAGTTTTAAAGAAAAAATCGGTATTGATGGGGTTATCCTTTCAAAATATGATGGAGATTCAAAAGGTGGAGTTGCTCTTGGACTCTCATCTCAAGTTCAAGTTCCTCTGCGTTTTATAGGTAATGGTGAGAAGATGGAAGACTTAGAAGTCTTTTTGCCAGAGCGTATTGTAAACCGTCTTATGGGCTTTGGTGATGTTGAAGGTTTAGCTGAAAAAACTGCTGACATCATAGATGAAAAACAAGCAAAACGTCTGAGCAAAAAGATTCAAAAGGGTAAGTTTAACTACAATGACTTTTTAGAGCAGATGGAATCAATGAAAAAGATGGGTAGTATGAGCTCTATCATGGGAATGATTCCAGGTATGGGTGGGATGAGTAAAGCTATAAAAGATTTTGATTTTGAAAACTCAGGTGAGCTTAAAAACATTAAAGCGATGGTTAGTTCAATGACACTAAAAGAGAGAGAAGAACCAGACCTTCTTAACAACTCACGTAAGCAAAGAATTGCAATTGGTTGTGGACTTACACTAGTTGAAATTAATAGAATGATAAAACAGTTTAAAAATGCAGGTAAAATGGCTAAAAAGTTCTCTGGAAAAAATGGAATGAAACAACTTCAATCAATGATGGGTGGAGCAGGTGGACCAGGCGGTATGGCTGGGCTTCCTAGATAGTACTTTACTTTTAAGTATAACTTCGATATAATTCCACTATCGTAATAACTTCTGAAATAATCCCTCTGTGATTAGAAGGTATCTCTTTACTAGAGATATAAGACGCCAAATGGCGGTAAGAGGCACAATAAACTACTTGTAATTATTTACAAACTATATTTATTCTGCAAAAAATACCCCTAATACTTTTAATAATATTTCGTAAGAAATACCTTTAGTGCCCTAGTGGCTAATGTAGATATGTGAGCTTTGCTCAGATGTCGTTTAAATAAATAGACAGGGAAACACATGACAGTAATTAGACTTACTCGTATGGGAAGAAAAAAGAGACCATTTTATCGTTTAGCGGTAACTGATAGCCGTAAACGTAGAGATGGTGGTTGGATCGAACTTATCGGTCACTACAATCCAATGAATGAAGAGAAAACTCTTGTTGTTGATAACGAAAGACTTGACTACTGGTTAAGTGTTGGTGCTCAAATGAGTAGCCGTGTTAAAAAGATTACAGGTCGTTAATCATGATTGCTGATTTCGTTGCTGAGTTTGCAAAACTAATCGCGTCTAATCCAGACGATGTAAGAGTTGAAGTAGAAGAAGGTGATGAAGTAACGCAAATTGTACTTTATGCTAATCAAGCCGATATCGGTAAATTGATTGGTAAAAGTGGTAAGATGATTGGAGCTATTAAAACTGTTATCTCTGGCTGTAAAGCTAAGGATGGTATGAGTTATAGAATCAATGTCGAAGCACTTTAGCGAACAACTACTTCACATAGCAACTATCGGCAAAACTGTCGGTATAAAAGGTGATATGAAGTTTCATGATAAGTCGGATTTTCCTGAGCAGTTTAAAGTTGGAAGCTCTTTTTTGATAAATAAAAAAGATACAATTACTTTAACAGATGTAAACTTTGAACGTGGACTTGTGAAGATAAATAATCTAAGCAATCCGCAAGATTGTAAAAAGTTTGTGAATGCAAAACTTTATACAACATACGAAGAAACAAGAAAAAATTGCCAGCTTGAAAAAGGTGAGTATTTTTTCTTTGACTTGGAAGATTGTCAAGTTTACGAAGATGGAAAACTACTTGGTGTAGTTAAAGAGATAGAAAGAATAGCAGTAACTAATTATTTGTATATAGTTACAAACGAGAGTTTAGTTGAGAGTGGTTTACCAAAGAGCTTTTTAGTTCCTTTTATTGAACCATTTAAAAAAGATGTGGATATTAAGAACAAGATTATCACTTTAAGTGGTGCTTTTGATATTTTAGAAGCTTCTTAATGACTTTTACTTTTGTTACACTTTTTTCAAACTTAGTAGAGGGTTATTTTAATGACTCTATATTAAAGCGTGCTATTGAGAAGAATATATTTAGAGTTAAGTACCTTAACCCTAGAGATTTTTCTCTTAACAAGCACTCTAAAGTTGATGATACAGCAGTTGGTGGTGGAGCCGGAATGGTTATGAACCCCCAACCACTTTTTGATGCTTTAGATAGTTTAAAAAAAGAAGATGAGAATGTACATATAATTTTTTTAACTCCTGTTGCGAAACCGTTTGTGCAAAATGATGCAAAGCGTTTAAGTAACAAGTCCCATATAGCTTTTGTGAGTGGAAGGTATGAGGGAATTGATGAGAGAGTGATTGAAAAATATGCAGACGAAGTTTTCTCTATCGGAGATTACATATTAACTGGTGGCGAATTAGCCTCTTTAGTTATATGTGACGCGGTAAGTAGAAATATAGATGGTGTTTTGGGGAATAGCGATTCGTTAACAATAGAGAGTTTTGAATCTGCACTCCTTGAAGCACCATCGTTCTCAAAACCGAAGCTCTATGAGGGTTTAAATGTTCCATCAGAATATTTAAAGGGAAATCATAGTAAAATTCGCTCATTAAAAATAGCTCTATCTGAATGCAAAACAAAGTTTTTCAGACCAGATGAGCTAAAAAAACACTGTCAAGGTGTAAAATAAAGGAACTTTTTATGAGAAATAAATACATAGAAAACTTTGAAAACGCACAAACATCTGTGAAAAATATTCCAGATTTTCGTGCTGGTGATACTGTTCGTTTAGCAGTAACAATTAAAGAGGGTGAGAAATCACGTACTCAGAGCTATGAAGGTGTTTGTATCGCTAAACGTGGTCAAGGTACTGGAGCAACTATTACTATTCGTAAGATCGGTGCTAATGCAATAGGAATTGAAAGAATATTCCCATTATTTAGTGACTCTATCACAGAGATTAAAGTTATTCGTCGCGGTCGTGTTCGTCGTGCTAAACTTTTCTATCTTCGTGACCTTGCTGGTAAAAAAGCTCGTATTAAAGAACTTAGAAGAAAATAATTCTTCTAAGCTCGACCCCTTCTTTTTAGTATCATCCCTTTATCCATATTAAATCAAATAAAATTTTAATCACAAGTACTAGTATCTCTTGTTAGATTAGTCTAGTATAGCCACTATGTAGCCATCCAAAAGAAGAAGTTAGAACAGATAAAAAAGCGAAATAAAAAGAAATAGCAACTCTCCCCACCCCTTAAGCAAACTCTAAGCACTAAGCCCCTATAATTCCCATCCACAAACAGAGACACCTTGTTTAAATCGAGGGGTTAAGCTTAATGTTTAAGCTTCTAAAATCAGTTTGAGATCATTGAAAACTAAGCAAGTAAGAAGACTAATGTTTAACAACAATAGTTTAATTATTTAGAAATAACTAATAAAACAACAACCGTCTATTCTATTTTGAATTCTAAGAAGATTTATCTTTTTAGTTCCCTAAGATAGTATAGATAACTATACTTCTAGTATTTAGCAATAAATATTAGGAAGCTCTGATCAAGGACTTTAAGCAGTTTTGATACGAGTAAAAACAAAGCCAATGAATTTTAATTCTTGGGCAGAAAGATCAGTAATAAATTTACTTTTTCTTTTCATATTAATTATGGAGAGTTTGATCCTGGCTCAGAATGAACGCTGGCGGCGTGCTTAACACATGCAAGTCGAACGATGAAACCTAGCTTGCTAGGTGGATTAGTGGCGCACGGGTGAGTAATATATAGATAACGTGCCTCTTAGTCTGGGATAGCCATTGGAAACGATGATTAATACTGGATACTCCTTCTCTTTATAATAAGAGTTGGGAAAGTTTTTCGCTAAGAGATCGGTCTATATCCCATCAGGTAGTTGGTAGTGTAAGAGACTACCAAGCCTATGACGGGTAGCGGGTTTGAGAGGATGATCCGCCACACTGGTACTGAGACACGGACCAGACTCCTACGGGAGGCAGCAGTGAGGAATATTGCACAATGGAGGAAACTCTGATGCAGCAACGCCGCGTGGAGGATGACGCATTTCGGTGTGTAAACTCCTTTTATAGGTCAAGAAAATGACGGTAGCCTATGAATAAGCACCGGCTAACTCCGTGCCAGCAGCCGCGGTAATACGGAGGGTGCAAGCGTTATTCGGAATCACTGGGCGTAAAGGACACGTAGGCGGGAAGCCAAGTCTGATGTGAAATCCTATGGCTCAACCATAGAACTGCATTGGAAACTGGTTACCTAGAGTATGGGAGGGGGAGATGGAATTAGTGGTGTAGGGGTAAAATCCGTAGATATCACTAGGAATACCTAAAGCGAAGGCGATCTCCTGGAACATTACTGACGCTAAGGTGTGAAAGCGTGGGGAGCAAACGGGATTAGATACCCCGGTAGTCCACGCCCTAAACGATGTTCACTAGTCGTCGGGATGCTAGTCATCTCGGTGATGCACTTAACAGATTAAGTGAACCGCCTGGGGAGTACGGTCGCAAGATTAAAACTCAAAGGAATAGACGGGGACCCGCACAAGTGGTGGAGCATGTGGTTTAATTCGAAGATACGCGAAGAACCTTACCTAGCCTTGACATTGATTGAACGGACCAGAGATGGACCGGTGCCCTTCGGGGAACATGAAAACAGGTGCTGCACGGCTGTCGTCAGCTCGTGTCGTGAGATGTTGGGTTAAGTCCCGCAACGAGCGCAACCCTCGTCCTTAGTTGCCAGCAGGTTAAGCTGGGCACTTTAAGGAGACTGCCTTCGCAAGAAGGAGGAAGGTGAGGACGACGTCAAGTCATCATGGCCCTTATGGCTAGGGCTACACACGTGCTACAATGGGGCGTACAGAGAGTTGCGATACCGCGAGGTGGAGCCAATCTCATAAAGCGTCTCTCAGTTCGGATAGCAGTCTGCAACTCGACTGCTTGAAGCTGGAATCACTAGTAATCGTAGATCAGCAATGCTACGGTGAATACGTTCCCGGGTCTTGTACTCACCGCCCGTCACACCATGGGAGTTGATTTCGCCCGAAATTGGGAAGCTAACCTTCGGGAGGCTACCACTTACGGCGGAATTAGCGACTGGGGTGAAGTCGTAACAAGGTAACCGTAGGAGAACCTGCGGTTGGATCACCTCCTTTCTAGAGTAAAGAGAAAACATTCGTTTGTTTATCTTACAAAGAAAATCTCA
>NZ_JAEMVD010000010.1 GCF_029215975.1 Sulfurimonas sp. SAG-AH-194-C20 | reverse complement strand
GCTTTTAATCATGCTCTTTTTTGCAGGGGTGAATCTTACTGCTGTGCTTTCTGGTCTTGGTATCGGTGGTTTTGCAGTGGCATTTGCAGCAAAAGATACAATTAGTAACTTTTTTGGAACACTTTCAATTCTTTTCTCAGATGTTTTTTCACAAGGTGACTGGATAGAGATAGATGGAAATCAAGGTGTAGTTGTAGAAATAGGCTTGCGTGTTACAACTATACGAACATTTGATAATGCACTTATAGCTATTCCAAATGGTACTTTTGCTTCTAAAGATGTGAAAAACTGGGATAAACGCATACTTGGTCGTCGCATAAAGATGCATGTAGGTGTAAAGTATGACTCTAAGAGTGAAGATATAAAAAATGCTATTGCTCAGATACGAGTAATGCTAGATAAACACCCAGGTATTGCTACAAAGGCAACAAAGTACTCTCATCACAATAATAAGTCACATACTGCAAAACTTGTCTCAAAAGATGATTTAGAAGGGGTAAAAAATACACTTCTTGTTTATCTTGATGAATTTTCAGACTCAAGTATAAATATCTTAATTTACTGCTTTTCGAAATCAGTGCAGTGGCGAGAATGGCTTGAAACAAAAGAGGATGTTATGCACAAAATCATGGCTATATTAGAAGAGAATAATTTAGAATTTGCTTTTCCATCACTCTCTATTTATAGTGAAAAGTAGAGGAGTTTTTTAAGAGCATAAAGCTAGTTTCAGTCTATTTAGATAGAATCATTTTTAAAATTCCATACAAAGAATGTTTATGCAACAGACACAATCAAGAATAAACCTTTATGCACTTCTCTCTCGCATTATGCTCCAAGAGTTAGATGTTGAGATGTTAAAGATGATAAAAAATGATGAAACAATTTTAGACTTTTTCCCAACTTTACAAAAGTGGGCTCCTCTTAATGAGTTAGATGAGAAAAAACTTTTAGAAGAAGTTATCAACCCTGACTTTGTAAACCTCTCAGTCCTTCACCTTATTCCTTATGAGACTTTTTACACACGTGATGATCAGATGATAGAGACCGGTGGTGCAAACCCTGTAACTGACATCTACTCTGCTTATGACTTTATGGTTGATTATGAAGTGGCTCGTACACTCTCATCTGATCATATCGGTGTTGAGTTAGAGTTTATGCATCACCTAGCAAACGCAGAGCTTCAAGCGCTTAAAGATGAAAACACAAATGCCGTAAAAGAGTTAAGAGAAACGCAGCATGAGTTTTTAAACAAGCACCTCCTCCAATGGGCTCCAATGTACCTTATAAATATGAAGTACGAATCGAGAACTCCACTCTACTATGATGCTGCAGAGATGGCTTTAGAGTTTATTCTGAGTGATAATGAGTACTTAACAAGTGAGCTTAGTGCATAAATGTTACAGTTAAACGCAGGCTTATGTGTCCGCTCACTGAGTGTAGAGAGTGAATGTAACAAATGTGAAGTAGTTTGTCCTACTACCGCTATCTCAATTGGAGAGAGTAACTTACCAGCGATTAATTTTTCAGAGTGTGTTACCTGTGGTGCTTGTACTGCAGTGTGCCCTAGTGAAGCACTCACACTAGATGAGTTTGATGCTACTAACTTCTTTTTTGATTTTGTAGAAGATAAAGAAAATCTTTTATCTTGTCGTAAAAATGTTCCTTGTATCTCTGCTCTTAGTGTTGAACATATCATTTCTCTAGCCGTTCTTAAAAAAGAGATAGTTTTTGACATGGGCTACTGTGGGGAGTGCGATATCGCTCACACCTGTCAAAAACAGATACTTGCTAACTATGAAGAGGCTACCTACCTTTTAGAAGCGATGGAAAATGAAGCCGTAATAAAGTTAGAGAATGTGTGCTATGAAGATGAGACAAAAAGTTCTAACCGTCGTGACTTTTTAAACGCAGCAAACTTAAAGACTGTGGGTAAAGTAAAAAAAAGTTTTGAAGATGAAGTACAAAAAGCGAGTGATGAACTCACAGAACATACTTTAGAAAAAACAGATATAGCACTTTTGAGAAGAAAAACGATTCCAAATAGACGTAAGATATTTTTTACGGCTATTAAAAGAGTTACAACTCCTTCACAATTTCATATAGTTGATGCGACAGAGGTTAGTTTTACCTCTCAAAAGCTGATGAATGAAGAAGCTTGTACAGCGTGTCAAATGTGTTACCGTGTCTGTCCAACAGGTGCTCTTGTCTCTGATACAAAAAACTCTAAAGTAGATTTTGATCCTTTTCTTTGTATTAAATGTCATATCTGTCATGATGTTTGTGAGCCAAATGCAATTACACTGGCTGACTCATACAATGTTAAAGAGTTTTTTGAGCCAACCGTGCAAAACCTTGTGAGTTTTAAAGTGCGACGTTGTGATGAATGTGATATGGTCTTTAGTACAAATAGTGCGGATAAGATGTGTTATAGATGTAAATGTGAAGATGAAGAAGCACGCGAGCTTTGGGGAATTACAGATGATATGTAAAAAGGGAGAAATAACATGATGAATGATGACAACCAGATTTCTCGCCAAACAAAACTTTTTGGTTTTATAGGTATAGAAGCTGGAACAAGTAGATTTTCAGCGATTATGAACAAAAAGTTCAAATCAAATGATGATGATACTATGATAATACCGATGAACATCCGTGAAGATGATCTCTACTTTACTGTGAGTAATATGAAAAAGTCGCAGGTAAACGGTGCAGTAATATCAAGCGAGTATGTAAGGGATGTGGTAGATATACTCGATAACTCTTCTGAGATGGTTAAACGCAGTGGTATGTGTGACATTTTGTATCGTGAGGGTGAAACACTTCGTGGCGATATTTTTAGTGTAAGAGTTTTGAGTGAGCATCTAAAAGATATGATGGTAAATAAGATTGCCATTATCGGTACAAACCACTTTGCAAAAGCATTTTCACTTCTGGCATGTGGTTTCAATGTAAGTTACTTTAACGATTCACTTGAAGAGTTGATGGTATTTACTGAGGAGATGCAGATAAAAGATGCGGACATGAACCGAATAGCAAGTGATGTAGCGGTTGACTTTTCTGCATTTGACGCTGTACTTGATTTTTCTGACCTTTCATCTTTGTCGATGATAGAGAAGTTAGCAAAACTTTCAATGGACATGAAAAACAATAAACAGTTTTCAGTTTTAAAGAACAGAGCATTAGAGTTAAACGCAGAGTATGTAAGTTATGATGGAATCATCGAAAAATTTACAGAATCAGCATATAGAGAAATTAAAAAATAGAGGAGAATAAGAGTATGAATGAAGATTTAAGTGATTTAAGAGCAGAGTTTGATAAGTTTGTTAAACAAGAGTGTGCTATCGGTGAAGATGGACAAATAGAGCAAAACAAAGATGGAGGTGATCAGGTTGATGATGAACCGGTTCCTCAGTTTGTTGATGCACTTACGCAGAGATTACTCGCACCTGCTATCAGCGGTGTATACCTCTCTCGTATAGACATAAAACGTGTGGCTGAAGCTATTGATGAGTCTATTCCTATTAAAGAGCGTACGAAGATGGTGAGAGCACTTTTTCGTCACACTACAAAAAAAGAGTATCTTGATGGTGCATTTAAAGAGATAACAAAACACATCAATGGTCGAGTTATGATTTATGAGGAGCTAGGAGAGGCTTTTCCTGCCTCAAAGTCGATTTTTGATGCTAATATTGCCAAGGCAAATAAAATGTCTAAAATGTTTGAAACTATCATAAGTGATTTTGAAGAGATCGAACCTAGTTCTGATCCATTAATGGTATAATAATTTAGATATGTTAGATAATACTAAACGAGCTAATATCAAACACGGTAATTCTGTTGCGATTGTTTTAAAACAAGACCAAGATACAGGTCGCCTGACTGATGGTATAGTTCGTGATCTTTTGACTAAATCATCTTCACATCCTCATGGGATTAAAGTTAGACTTATGAGTGGTGAAGTAGGGCGGGTCAAAGAAATTTATTAACTACCATAAAAGGTACTTATTATGAAAAAACGCACTAAAATTTTAGCTACTGTTGGACCTGCCTCAGACTCTTTAGAGATGCTAGTAAATCTTATAAACGCAGGTGTCAATCTCTTTCGTCTTAACTTCTCCCATGGAACTCATGAACAACACCTTATAGTTTTAAATCGTATTCGTGAAGCCATGTGTGTAACTGGTCTGATTGTAGGAGTACTTCAAGATATAAGTGGTCCTAAAATCCGTATTGGGGAGCTCAAAAATGACTTCTCTTTAGAAGAAAATGATACTCTTATCTTTAGTTCTAAAGAGCTAGTTGGTGAACAACTCTCAAGCAGCACATATCAAGTCAGTATAAATTACCCTCAAATATTAAAACAGTTAAACATAGGTGACTACATCTATCTTTATGATGGCATTATCCGAACAAAAGTTATAGAAGTAAGTGAAACATCTATCAAAGTAAATGTAGAAAACCGTGGCATACTCTCTTCAAAAAAAGGAGTAAACTTTCCAAATACTAGACTTGGAGTTGATGTTCTCACTCAAAAAGATAAAAAAGATATAGAGTGGGGTGTAAAAAATGGTGTAGACTTTATGGCTATCTCTTTTGTTCAAACGGCACAAGACATGATTAACGCAAGAGAGATAGTAAAAAGTCATGGTGGAAAACAAAACCTTATAGCAAAGATAGAAAAGTTTGATGCAGTTGAAAATATTGATGCGATAATAGATGCAAGTGATGGCTTAATGGTTGCCCGTGGTGACTTAGGTATAGAAGTTCCATACTACGAGGTGCCTAACATCCAAAAAATGCTTATTCGTAAGGCAAACGCAGCATCTATCCCAGTTATAACGGCAACACAGATGCTTCTTTCTATGACAAAAAATGAAAGAGCAACTAGGGCAGAAATATCTGACATCGCAAACGCAGTGATGGATGGAACTGATGCAGTTATGCTCTCTGAAGAGAGTGCTATTGGAGAACATCCAGTTCTTGCAGTTGAGACTATGTTTGAGACAATTCGAGAAACAGAAAAACTTTATAAGTACTATCGCTATGAGGGATATACAAACAAAGATATAGAAGATACCATAAGTGAATCTGCTGTTAGGCTTGCTTGTGATGTAGATGCAAAAGGTATTTTTGCCATTAGTTCTTCAGGTGCTAGTGTGAGAAAACTGGCACGATATAAACCAAAAAAGACAATCTATGCCATAACACATGATACACAGACAAGAGGACAGATGTCTTTAGTTTGGGGTGTTATACCTTTAATGTCAGTAGAAAAAATATCTTTAGAGGATATAGTAAATAATTTTATGAAACGGGGTTTAGATGAGGGGTCTATAAAAAAAGAGAATGCTTACATACTTACAGCAGGAGATCCCATTGGTAAAGCAGGATCTACAAATATGATACGAGTTATCACCTGTGAAGATATGAAAGAGTTCTAAAGTCCTGTTAGGTAGAGGTACCCCTGCCATAGCGCAGCGGTTGAGATTCCCGCTGCGACTCCTGCAATAATATCATCACCCATAACACCAACACCACCTTTGGCTTCTCTGTCGATTCGTCCAATTATAGATGGTTTTGTAATGTCAAAGTATCTAAAAAGTACAAAAGCTAAAAGAGACTGTATTAAAAAACCATTTTCTAAGTTTGTTACTTCATTTATCCCAACCCCAAATGCAGGAGCGATACTTAGAGCTAACCACATTCCAACAAGTTCATCTATGACTATGTTTTGAGAATCATGTGTTTTACTTTTCTCTTCGTATTTGTTTATAGATTTAATTGCTATAAGTGTGATGAGTATGCTTGCTAAAAAGAGTGTGTTTACATCAAAGTAGATAAGTATAAGCATTCCAAGAGGTAAAGAGACAAGTGTTCCTACTGTTCCAGGTGCTTTTGGTGCGAGTCCGCTATATCCAAGTGTTAAAAAAAAGTAGTTCATTGTTATCCTTATGTAAGTGAAGATGTTTGATAAAGTTTCATAAGTTCAAGATAAAAATCTTTCTCGGTGTGTTCTTCTAGTAGTCCCTTTGTCGCAAAAGTATCATAGTAGAGTTTTTCTAAGTTTTTAAATCTATTTGGGTAGAGCTTTGAGAGTAAAAATGAGCTAATCTCTTTTCTAATGAGAACGGCAGGAGGCAATAATCCTGCTTCTAAGAGTGAGAGTATTGAGTCCGCATGATAAGAGATTTGATGATGTTGACCGTGAGGACAAGTATTTTTACTAACAAGTGTTGTGCACTGGTCACAGTAAACATATTCACTTGCAATTTGAATCTCTATATCTATCCCAATTACACGATCAACAATGGATTTATTTGAGTTACAATCATAAAACATACCAAGTCCTGCATGGTTACGTCCTATTGTTAGCCTATTACAACCATAATTATTTGCGACTATTGCATCAATAATTATCTCATTATAACCTGCAAAAATATAAGAATTCTCTAGGGGAACAATAATAACACGATTCTTTGGTAAAAAATTATTGACATAGTACTCTAGTGCCTCTTTTCTTATATCAAAACTAATGTTGGCACTATCGTAAGGCTTTAAAAGAAAAATAACGAGTAAGTCAGTACTATCAAGTGTTTGTCGTATAAGGCGTTCATGTCCACGATGTAGAGGGTTTGCTGCCATTACTAAAGAACTTGTATGTTTTGCATCCACTCTTTTCTTTGCATTGAGTATATCAATTTTCCCTTTGTTAGGTGTTGTTTTAAAAAGCTTGTACTCTCCACTAATCGCCCATGAACCCAATCTTTTCATTGTAGCTTGTACACCAGGATGAGTTGAATCATCTGTGCCGTAAATGTGCTTGACTCGATCGTGTGGATTTATTTGGAAAGTTTCTTCTACATGTAGAGTTGCAAACTCTTCACCACCACAAAGTAAGATAATCTCCTCACCAAGCTTTAAAGAACTAATAATATCTTCATTTTTTTTACCTGATGGTGCAAGGATAAAAGGAAAAGGAAAAGATTTACCATCAATAAGTCCAGTCTCTAAAACCTGTTTAGACTCAGCTTCACACATAAGTTTGCTTACAGGTGCTAAAAGACCATCGGCTACAAGTTCTAGTACTGAAGCTGCTTCTTTGTCTATAAAAAGTGTTTTATTTTTTCTTGATGATGTCATATTTTTTACGTTTTTCCCATAAGCTTTTACGACTGATACCGAGCTTTTTTGAAAGTTCTGTATCTGGATATTTATCTTGATAGTTACGCACTATAAATTTTACATAATCTTCAATTGGTAGTATTTCACCCTTATCAAAAACATTATTTTCATTTTTAATTTCAATAATTTGATGTGTTACTTCTTCAGTATCTATTTTTTCAGTACTAGAGATAATAACTTGTTTACCTTTGATAAGATCACAAAAATGTTTCTTATCATTTTTCTTAAGTACTTGAAAGTCAATAATGTAAATAAGAGTATTTTGAGGTAAGAGTTCAACTTCAGCTAAAGACTTAGAATTACTCAAAGTGATAAAGTGTATTGGCAAATCGTTTTTTTGTGCATACTCAAAAGCAAAAGCATCAGAATACTTCTGGAAACTCGAACTTAGAAAAAGAGGTAACTCTACATTATCAAGAGATTTTTCATGTTGTGTGTTGAGAAAAGTATGAGTAAGGTACTTTTCATAAGCAGCAGTACGGCGTTTAAGCTTTTCATAATCTTGATAATGATTTATCTTACGGATAAGTTCTTCTATCATAAATGGTTTAAGTATATAATCCTTTGCCCCAGCTGCTAGAGGTTTTGAGACTGTATCATTACTAATATATGAAATCATAAGTATAATGATAGAACTTTTAAATGTCTCTATAACAGGAATGAAATCTTGTCCATTGATGTTTGTAGAGAGTAGAACAACATCATAGTTGTTGCTTCTAATTGCATCTTTTGTAGAGGTACACATTTCACATGTATGACCTATCTCACCTAGCTTTGTTGCTATACTTTGGGCTAAATAAACTTCGTTTTCTATTATTAGTATCTTCATATTATCCTATCATCTTCCAGTTAAAATATTTCAAATTAGCATTTGAGGTAACGCCAACACCTTCTTCTCTACCGATAAAACCGAGCTTTTCAGTTGTTGTTGCTTTTACATTTACTCTAGCTCTGTCAATACCAAGTATTTCAGCTATAACTTCTCTCATTTGAGTTTTATATTTTGATATACGAGGTTTTTGTGCAGCTATTGTTATATCTACATTTACTATTACAAAACCAAAACTGTTTAGTTTTGTAACAACTACCTTGAGTAGCTCTTTAGAATCTATACCTTTGTACTTCTCATCATTATCGGGGAAAAGCATACCGATGTCACCCATACCAGCCGCACCTAAAAGGGCATCTATAAGTGAGTGCAGAGCAACATCCCCATCACTGTGAGCTAAAAAGCCGTAGTCTGATTCTATCTTCACACCACCAAGCCACATCTCACCTTTAGTGTCAAAAGCATGTACATCAAATCCATTGCCACTTAAAATATCACTCGAAGGTGCTTCTAAACAAGAAATCTTGTTTAAGTCCTTGATATAAGTGATTTTATGAGCATCTTCATCACCTAAGATAAACGAACGTTTACCACCATTTGCAACGATGGCACTACTCTCATCCGTAAATTCTTGGCTTGTCTCAAGTGCATCTCTTAACATATCTGTACATGAGAGTTGCGGTGTCTGAATACGCTTTACTTTATCTCTATCAATTGTCTCATCTTCGTATACTATAGTATCGGTTACATTAAGGTAGGGAACTACACAATCACTTTGACCCTTATGTGAAATAATACGCTCTAAAAAGTCTTCATTTATACAAGCCCTAGCAATATCACTTACTAAGACATATTTACTCTCAACTTCACTCAGAGCATTTTTTAAAGATTGCTGTCTTGAATCTCCACCTTTTACAAAAGTGAAATTTGCATACTCTTTCATAAAAGTAATATCTTCAGAAGATGAGACAATAATTATTTTAGAAAATTTTTCTGTTTTTTGGAGTCTATGTGCTACAAATTGCCACAATGGCTGATGATTTATGCGTAACCAATGTTTTTTTATATCCATTAAAAAACGGCTAGAACTACCTGCAGACAGCAAGATTAAGGATAAGTCAGACAATAAGGTACTCCAAGATTTAAATGTGTTACGAAAGTATACACTCTATAAACTTTTTGTATCTTAAGGCATCTCCTTTTATACTCATATTGGTATAAAATATAAATATAAATGATTAACTTTAGCTTAGATTAACTTTATTTGATTATATTACGATAATTATATAATTTTACTAGGAGATATTTATGAGAAGTGCATGGTTAAAAGAGCGTGAAAACGACCCGGTTAGAACACAGATGTTTTATGCTAAAGCGGGCATTATTACAGGTGAGATGGAATATATTGCAAAGATTGAAGAGTTATCTCCAGAGTTAGTACGTAGCGAAGTTGCTCGTGGACGTATGATTATTCCTGCAAATGTAATGCATGAATCTTTAGAGCCTATGGCTATTGGAATTGCAAGTAAGTGTAAGATTAATGCTAACATCGGTTCATCTGCAATTGCAGCGGACATAGAAGATGAAGTTGAGAAAATGAAAGTTTCTCAAAAATATAAGGCAGATACAGCAATGGACCTTTCAACTGGTGGAGATCTTGATGAAATCCGTAAGGCAGTTATTGGTGCTTCAAAGATTCCTATTGGAACTGTGCCTATTTATCAAATCCTTCATGATGTTGGAAATAAAATCGAAGACCTTACTATAGAAGTAATGTTAGATGTTTTAGAACGTCAAGCAAAACAAGGTGTTTCTTACTTTACAATTCACGCTGGTTTCCTTTTAGAGACTATGCCAAATATTGCAAAGCGTAAAATGGGTATCGTTTCTCGTGGTGGTTCTTTAATGGCTGCATGGATGATGCATTACCATAGAGAGAATCCTTTTTATACTGCGTTTGATGAGATTCTTGACATTTGTGCTAAGTATGATGTTTCTTTATCTCTTGGAGATTCACTTCGTCCAGGTTGTTTAGCTGATGCATCTGATGCTGCACAACTAGGTGAGCTTAAAGTTCTTGGAGAGTTAACTCTTCGTGCTTGGGAAAAAGATGTTCAGGTTATGATTGAAGGTCCAGGACATGTGCCTATCAACCAAATTGAGCGTAACATGAAGATTCAAAGAGAACTTTGTCATGAAGCTCCTTTTTATATTCTTGGTCCCCTAGTTACTGATATTGCAGCTGGATATGATCATATCTCTTCTGCTATTGGTGCTGCTGTGGGTGGATGGCACGGTGCTTCAATGTTATGTTATGTAACTCCAAAAGAGCACTTAGGTCTTCCAAATGCTGATGATGTTCGTGAAGGTATCATTGCTTACAAAATTGCAGCTCACGCTGCTGACATTGCTAGAGGTCGTAAAGGTGCTAGAGATGTTGATGATGCTATGAGTGATGCTCGTTATACATTTGACTGGGAAAAGCAGTTTGAGTTATCTTTAGATGGTGACCGTGCTCGTGAGTACCATGATGAGACTCTTCCTCAAGATGTATTTAAAGAGGCAGAATTTTGCTCTATGTGTGGACCTAAATTTTGTTCTTACAAAATTACTCAAGAAATTATGGATAACCCTGAAGGAATTCAGAGAATTATTGACGAGTCAAAAGCTAAAGAAGCTGCAGAAGAAGCTGCTGCTCTAGCATAAACTCAAACTTAAAATATATAAATAGTTTAAATAGGACAATATTTGTCTTATTTAAATACGCTACTATTCAAAAAATCAATTAGAGGAAAATTTTAATGACTGAAGAAATTGTAAAAACAGCACTTAGTAAAGTAATGTACCCTGGATTCACTAAGGATATCGTTACTTTTGGTTTTGTTAAAGATATAAACATCGATGGATCTGCGGTAAGTTTTACTGTAGACATCACTTCAAATGCACCAGAAGTTGCAGATGAGATTAAAAAAGAAGCTACAAAGGCACTTGCGAGTGCTGGAGCAACTGCTATCAACTGTCACATTCAAGCACCTGTTATACCTAAAGAGTCTTCATCTCAAGGGAAGAACATCGCACCACAAGTGAAAAACTTCTTGATGGTAAGTTCAGGTAAAGGTGGAGTTGGAAAATCAACTTCATCAGTAAATATCGCTGTAGCATTAGCTGCACAGGGACTTAAAGTAGGTCTACTTGATGCTGATATTTACGGTCCAAATATTCCTCGTATGATGGGTTTAAATGGTGTTAAACCAGAAGTTACTAGTAACAAAGTTATGCCTCTTAAAGCATATGGTATCGAGATGATGTCTATGGGTGCACTTATGGATGAAGGTCAAGCTTTAATCTGGCGTGGATCTATGATAATGAAAGCTATCGAGCAGTTCTTACGTGATATTTTATGGTCAGAGTTAGATTGTTTAGTTATCGATATGCCACCGGGAACAGGTGATGCTCAGCTTACTCTTGCTCAGTCTGTACCTGTTACAGCTGGTTTAACAGTAACAACACCACAAAGTGTTTCTTTAGATGATTCACGTCGTTCACTTAGTATGTTCAAAAAACTTGATATTCCTATAGCTGGAATTATCGAAAACATGAGTGGATTTATCGCTCCTGATACTGGTGTTGAGTATGATATTTTTGGTAAAGGAACATCTCAGCCAATGGCAGATGAATACGATACTAAAATCATTGCTGAAATTCCAATAGAGCCAGCAATCAGAACTGGTGGAGATGAAGGTGTGCCTATCGTTTTCTCTAATCCAACTTGCGAATCTTCAAAACGTTTTATCGCTGCTGCTGCTTCAGTTTGGGCAACTATTGAAGAGATTAATGCAAATGGTGGAGTTGATAACAAAGGTGTTCAGCCTACAACTCCTCCAGGAGTATCTGCTTGTTCAACTGGTGCTGCTCCAGAACCTAAAAAAGAAGCATCATCTGATGAGTCTTGCGGAACAGGATGTGGTTGTCATTAATTGACAGCTAGTCTTTAACCCACAAAGCCGGTAACTACTTTTTGTAGTTACCGGCTTTTTTTATGCCAAAAAATCCATTAATAATAAAATTCATAGAGTGATGTAATAGTAAGGAGAAATACTTTAGTATCTGACGAAAGAAGGACGCAGCTAGTGCGTCGCTATTTGAACTTTTAGTTAGCGTAGGTCACTGTTCTCGCTCATCTCTTTAGTATACTCAACAATTTTATTTCTACCCGTTGTTTTCGCAACATATAGAGCCGTGTCAGCATACTTAATACACTTCCAGATAGTATCACCATCTTGAGGAAATCTTGCCATACCGATACTCATAGTCTTTTGTATAGTTTCACTGTTTCCTACTTCAAAGATTAGGTCACCAAACGCAGCATGTACTTTTTTCGCCACTTGTAGGGCACCTTTTTTATCTGCATTATGAAGCATTATTACAAACTCTTCTCCACCATAACGAATTGCTAAATCAGCTTCTCTGATATTTTCTTGTAAAACTTTACCAATTTCTACAATAACTTTATCACCAACATCATGCCCATAAGTATCATTTACCATCTTAAAAAAGTCAACATCTAGCATCATTACACTATATGTCTCATTCTTGCGAGTAGCTTGACTCATTACAGTATCTATAAATTCTTCTAAAAACCTTCTGTTATAAAGACCTGTCATTCCATCACGAAGTGAGGTGTCACGAAGTTTTGACATTAAAATTTTACTTTCTATTACAGGTTTAGCTGCTTCAAGGTAGTTGCGAATACTAGATATTTTTGTTGTTATAGCACTTGCAGTATCAAGAGAATTGCTTGTAATTGAAATAGTGATAGAATTCTCTTCGTTTATAGAAAATGGTATACATGTATAGTGCATATCATTTGCGCTACAGTGCTGACATAAATTGATGAACTCCGTTGATATAACATCTGTTTTTGTTCTGTGTGCACGACATAAATCTGCTGTTTTATCTACTTCATCATGACAAATACTTGTTCCATTACTTAGATAAATAAGTTTTCTAGTATTTTTAACTGTATCTATTTCATAAAAAGAAAAATTTTCTAATTTAAACTTGTTAGTAAGTATATCTGCAATTCTAGTATAAACAATTTCTTTAGAGGCATCAAGCTCAATAGTCTTTTTAAATTTATATATATCAGACAGCTCACCAATAATTGTTTTAGCTTCATAGAGTGGATCTGCTGAAGATACACAGCCTTGAGGTATAAAAGTAGATAGGTTATATTTTATATCGCCAAATGTTTCTTGCATTTTTTTAAAGAGAGTGTTAAGCTGAGAAACGATCTGCCCTCCATCTCCACCAACAGTTGTCATAAATTCATGCGTAAAGTCTCCGCTATATGCTTTAGTAATTCCATCTTGCATATTTGTAAAAAGTTTCATGTATGGTGTGACATAGTGGTTTATTAGTACAAGAACAATAATTATAAAAAGAATGTTGAGTCCAAGAATTTTAAGAATTGTAAAAAATCCAGCATTACGCATATTTGTAATATCAAATTCCATACTAACGGCACCAAGTGTATCACCATTTTTTGCATTATGGCAACTGAGACAATTTGTTCCGTTATTATTCATAGTTACTTTATACGGAATGGTAACACGAAGGAGAATTTTTTCTGTATGCTCATTTATTTCTGTTATCATTTTTCCAGTTTGTAAAACTTTTGTGTCAATAGCATCTCGAAGGGTTTCATTAATGAAACCATCACCGTATTGTTTAATGACATTGTCAGAACGTACAATCCATAAAGTATGAACATCATCATAGTTATTAGAAATTTGGTTTAAAAAATACTGGCGTTTGTCCATAGTACCATTTACCATATGTGCAGTAAGTCCATCTTTTACAATTGCAGCACTCATGGTGGCTTTTTCAATGGCACCTTTTATACTGTAATCTCTAAAGTTTAAAGATACATTGATAATAATTGCTCCGCCAAGAGCTAAAAGCATAAGAGTAACGATAAAGAGTAATTTGAATTTTGTTTGCATGGAACTCACTTTATTTTATTTAATCTCTTATACTAACAAAGAAATTCTAAAAATTAAATGAAAGTTGTGTAGAATAAGTTAAAATTATTCTACTGTTACACTTTTTGCAAGGTTTCGAGGCATATCAACATCATTTCCAAGTCGAACAGAGATTTCTAGTGAGAGAACTTGGAGGACAACCATCATCTCAAAGAACTCTAGCATATAATGACTACATGCATTGATAGGTATAAAATCATCTGCCTTATCAAAGTTAACAGAACTTATCGCACATATAGTACTATCTCGTGCACTTAACTCTTCTACATTTGATTTTGCTTTTTCATATAAAAGGTGTTGTGGAAGTAGGGCAATAGTAAAAAGTTCAGGGTCAGCTAAAGCGATAGGACCATGCTTCATCTCTCCGCTAGGATAACCTTCTGCATGAAGATAAGAAATCTCTTTGAGTTTGAGTGCACCTTCTAATGCAAGTGGATAAAATACATCACGACCAATGAAGAAAAAACCATGACCATGTAAATAGCGTTTTGAGAGTCGTTTAATTTTCTCATGCATCTCATCATCAACCTTAACACTCTTAGGTACTTCACGAAGTAGTTTAATCTGTGAAGCTATCTCATCTGATGAGAGTGAATCATTGCGTTTGGCAAGATAGAGTGCCATCATCCAAAAAACAGTTACCTGTGTAGCAAAGGCTTTTGTAGATGCAACACCTTTTTCAACTCCAGCTCGTGTTAAAATACAAGCGTCAGCTAAACGCACCATTGAAGAGTTGTCAACATTACAAATTACAAGAGTTTTGAGACCAGCTGCTTTTGCCATCTTTAGAGTCTCTAATGTATCAGCAGTCTCTCCACTTTGAGAAATTACTACAAAAAGTGTGTCTTTACTCATAATAGGCTGACGGTATCTAAATTCAGAAGCCACCTCAATAGTAGTTTTTATTTTTGCATAGCGTTCAAAAAGATAAGTAGCTGTAAGCGCTGAGTGATAAGAAGTTCCACAAGCACAGAGTTTTATCTCATTTATACCATCAAATAGTGACTCTTCAAGTTCATCAAAAAGAACTTCATCATCATGAAGTCTTCCAAGTAGGGTATCTGAGATAACCGTACTCTGCTCATAAATCTCTTTTTCCATAAAAAATCGAAAACCATCTTTTTGTGCTGAGAGTTTATTTGTTGAGAGTTTTGTTAGAATTGGCTCTTTTTTTATACCATCTTTATCAAATATAGCAAGTTCACTAGGTGTTACATAACCATAGTCACCATCTTCAAAATAGTTTACATCAGTGCAATGCCCAATAAGAGGAGTGTCCGAAGAAGCAAAGTATTTTTCATTTTCATTATTTATTCCAATAAGCATAGGAGAACCATTTTTTGCAAAAAAGATAGTCTCTTGTTCGCCTTTGGTGACAAGTAGCGTTGCATAAGCACCCTCTAACTCAGAAATAGTCTTTGTAAAAGCTTCAAATGCAGAGTCTGAAGTTTTGAGATTTTTTTCAAACTGATGCACAATTACTTCTGTATCCGTTTGGCTTAAAAAAGTCACACCATCAGAAATGAGTTCCTTTTTTAGCTCAGCATAGTTTTCTATGATACCGTTATGAACAACATAAGACTCACTACCGATATGAGGATGGGCATTTAGTTCTGTTGGTTTACCGTGAGTTGCCCATCTTGTATGACCAATTCCTATTGAAAACCTATCTGTCACAAAGTTTTTTGTCTTTTCTTCTAAGTTTACAAGTTTTCCAATAGCTTTAAAACTGTTAAATTTACCGTCTTGAAGTACAGCAATTCCAGCAGAATCATAACCACGATACTCAAGCTCTTTTAGTCCACCAAGTAGTATCTCTTTAGAGTCTTTATTCCCTAAGTAACCAACAATTCCGCACATATAAATTCCTTATTTAGCTAACATGTCATATATTAGTTCAGCATTATTGCATATATCACTACTTTTGTCCATTAAAAAACTATCTCGTACCTTATATTTACTTGAGTGAATCTTTGCTGTAACGATATTTATATTTAAAGCATCAAAGCAGTGCATGACATAAGCGAGTAGTCCTCTTTGGTTTTTTGTGTGTATAAGTATCTCTGCATGCGTTAAAGAATGCTCGAAATCTATGCTAATTTCTTCTCTTAGTATCCTTATATCTTTGAGTTTAGTCTCCTTACTCATATCAAATGCAGCATCTATTTTATCTGCTACTAAGACTAGTTCACTCTCATCTATCTTTTGAATAAACTCAATTTTAAAGTATTTAATAGCATCAAAGAGAGTGAATATTTCCATACTTACAACACTAATATGCGAAAGTGATGCAAGTAAATAACCAAGATTAAGGGGTATCTTTCTATAAATCTCAATACTTAATGAGTTTTTATTTTTGAGAGTAAAACTATACTCTTTTGTCAGTTTCGCTTTTTGAGCAACTTCTATAATATCTTGAGGTGTGCGTTTAAAAAAGAAAAGATTTGATTCTATGTGTAGTATCTTCTTTTGTAAGCTTCGTGGTAGTTCTTTAAACTCTGAAATATTTTGAACACGGCGTTCTATGATTAGTCGTTTCTTCGCATCAGTAATTCTATGCTTGTTTTGAGCAATTTCTAGTGCACTTTGGTATAAGTCAAACAAAAGTTTAGAGTTAAAAGTGTTATATGTCTCACCCCCAACACCATTTATGTCTGAATAAGTTAAAATATAGAGCATATTAAGATTTTTAACATCGCCTACTTTTGACATGAATTTATAGAGTGTCTTTTCGTTATGAATGTTTTCTTTAAACGCAACATTGCTCATAAGAATATGATGCTTAACAAGAACAACAGCTCTGTCTTGCATATCTTGATTCATATTCATCTGTTTGAGAAATGGCACTATGAGTTTAGCTCCAACTTCTGAATGGTCTTGTTTTCTTCCCTTACCAGTATCGTGAAAAAGTGTTGCTATCTTAACAATGAGTTTTTCATCATTACTTAACTTATCGTGAAGGGCTTGTATAAACGGTTCTTTTATATCTTCTAGTGCTTTTATACATCCAACCGAGTGTATATCTACAGGATAGTGATGATAGCCATCAAACTGAGGCATATGACGGACTTTTCTAAAGTTTCCAAAGAGCTCATGAAGTATGCCAGAATCATAAAAAAGTTTTAAAAAGTAGTAAGTGTAGTCTCTTTGAAGTAGTTGTTTGAGTAGAAAGTAAGTACTTTTACTCAAAGGGTGTGAAATCTTAGTATAGGTAAGGTTAGAGAGTACACCTGAGTCAAATTTATAATTTTTATCTTCAAGTGAGAGTAGCAGTTCTAGGAGTTGATTGTTATCATTTATTTTTTGATTATATGAAATGTAGGCACGACCTTTAAACTCGTAAAGACCTTTAGCAATACGACTGTGACGTAGTTTTGAAATCATCTGTGTATCATAAAGATATGGACGTATCATTTTTTTTGTAAAGATGCGAGTAAAGTTATCTATTCTCCAACCTGCTGCGATTACTTTTGTAGCAAGTTTTATCTGATCTTTAAAGCCGAGCATCTTGGCAACACTAGGGATATACTCTAAACGCAGCGTGTCTTCTTGTTTTTTTGTGATGAGGTGAAGAGCACTTCTTACTCTAAACATCAACTCTAAAGCAATTCGGTACTCTTTATAGGACTCTTCATTATAAATAAGTCCTACTAAATCTTTAATGTTATCAACTCCATAAATAGTATGGGCAATCCAGTAGAGTAGTTGAGTATCGCGAAGTCCTCCGACACTTTCTTTGATATTTGGTTCCATTGAAACAGGAAACTTTTTACGACGAACTTGAGCCTCTTGTACTTTGGCTATTAAAAATTCTTTTTGATTGTGTAGTCTTATTCGAGTGAGTTGGCGCTGCGTTTCTTGCCATGTAAAAGGAGAACCAATAATAAGACGTGACTCCATTAAAGAAGTACGAATAGTGAGGTCTTCATTTGCTGCACGGAACAGGTCATTAGTCTCATGAACACGGTGACCAAGTTTTAAACCTGCATCTAGTGCAAGGTAAAATAGCTTTTCAATAATAAGCTTAGTGTTATAACCTTCCACATCTTTATATACTATGAGTAAGTCAATATCACTATGCACACAAAGTTGCTCTCTTCCATAGCTTCCAAGTGCTACTATCGCGATAGGAATAGAACTACGCATTGGAAGATAGTCTCCAAAAAGACGACGCAGAATAGTTTTATACATGAGTGACATAATGGAATCTAGCTTTTTTGTATGTAGAACAAGAAAATCCTTTCCTTGATTTTTTTCAAATAAAACAGGAAGAGATTCTTTATACTCGTGGATATAGCGCTTAAAAAGCTTACTGAGTTCAAAATCACTTCCATTGTTGTCTATCACATCTTCTATTTCTAATAATAGGTTCATAACTTAATTCTCTTATATGTATTTTACTTATTATAGTGTAGTTATTTTAAACACGATATAATCTGAGTAATAAAATGAACAATATGAATAGGAAAATAATTATGACAATAACAAAAAGTGTAACATTTATAGCAAAAGAGGGCAGCCAAGAAAAGATGAAAGAACTTTTATCTGCGATGGTAGTTCCAAGTAAAGCAGAAAAAGGGTGCCTTTTTTATGAGATATTTCAGTATGAGAACGAACCTCGTCGTTTTATGGCAGTTGAGACTTGGGAAAATGAGGACGCACTTGATGGGCATAAGGCTTCTGCTCACTACAAAGTATATAAGTCAAGTTATGAGCCCTATTGTGATGATAAGTATAGTGATGAGTTAGAAGTATTAGGTTAGTAGAATGAAAAATTTATATGATGACAAAAAAGCAACACTATGTGAAAATGATTTAGATTTACGGGTATATACTTCTAACCTTTTAGGTCGTAGTGATGAGTTAGTACTTCACGGTGGAGGAAATACTTCTGTTAAAACGATTATAGATGATGAAGAAATCCTTCTAGTAAAGGGAAGTGGTTGGGACCTAGTAAGTATAGAAGCTGAAGGTTTTGCTCCTGTTAGAATGAAGACTCTTTTAGAGATGGCAGCATTGAATACTTTAAGTGACAGTGATATGGTGAGTGGACAAAAAGCAGCGATGGTAGATAAAAGTGCTCCAAACCCTTCAGTTGAGGCTATCCTTCATGCTCTTATCCCATACAAGTTTGTTGATCATACTCATGCTGATGCTGTTGTCACGATTTCTAATTCTGAGAATGGAATACAAGACATTAAAAAAGTATTTCCAAGCTTTTTAATTATTGATTATGTAATGCCAGGATTTATTTTAGCACATACTATTTATGAGATGACAAAAGATTTAGACTGGTCTAGTATTGATGGAATTATTTTGCATAACCACGGTATCTTTACCTTTGATGACTCAGCTAAAGAGGCTTATGACAAAATGATAGAAGCTGTTACTCAAGCAGAGGTTTTTTTAGAGCAAAATGCAAAGCTGCAGATAGCGAGTTCTTATGAGCCGAGCCAGTGTGATATGCAGAAAATAGTCAAAGTTCTTTCTCAAGCAAAAGGTTACACTATTTCACTGAACATTAATCAGTCAGCACTTGCATCTTACTATGCATCACAAGATAATTTAAGAGAGTTTGCTTCTCGTGGTGTTTTAACTCCAGAGCATATTATAAGAACAAAAAGAGTTCCTTTAATCATGGAAGATACTGATTTGAAAGCGGGTGTTGCAAAATACATGAAAGAGTATGAAGAGTACTTTAAAAAGTATGCTAATGATGAGGTGATGTTAAACGCAGCACCAAACTATATGGTTATAAAAAATCTTGCAGTGATTAGTTTTGGTAAAACACCCAAAGAAGCAGCAATTGTAAATGATATAGTCGAGCATACAATGAGGGCTGTTTTACAAGCTGATAAGCTTGGTGGTTACAAGAGTATAAGTGAAGCAGATAGTTTTGCTATGGAATACTGGGAACTAGAACAGGCTAAGTTAAAAAAATAAGTATTATTGTAACAACATTTCACCTGCATAAAATCTTTTTGAGAGGACAAATCCTCCCTTTGCTCACGAGCCTCTAAAAAAGATTTTATTTCGGTTTCATTTTCGATAATAATGCGACTACTCACGAAAACACATTAACACTGGATGGAAATATGAATCAACAAAAATACCTAATGGCAATAGATGCAGGAACTGGAAGTATAAGAGCCGTAATCTTTGATACTTCAGGTAATCAGGTTGCAGTCAGTCAAAGAGAATGGACACACCTTGAAGAAGAGGGTGTGACAAACTCTATGAGTTTTGACTTTGACTCAAATTGGGATTTAGTTTGCTCGTGTATCAAGGAGTCTATCGTAAACGCAGGTATAAATGCAGTAGATATTTTAGGTCTAAGTGCTACGAGTATGCGTGAGGGAATAGTGCTTTATGATGAAAATGGCAAAGAACTCTGGGCTGTTGCAAATGTTGATGCTAGGGCAAGTGATGAGGTTAAGTACTTAAAAGAGAATTTTGAGGGGATAGAAGAGGAGTTTTATTCAAAGAGTGGACAAACTTTTGCACTTGGAGCTTTGCCTCGGATAATGTGGCTTAAAAACAATCGTTCTGAGGTTTATGAAAAAGTAACGAATATCTCTATGATAGGGGATTGGATTTTGGCTAAACTCTCTGGTGTAATCGCAACTGATCCTAGTAATGGTGGAACAACAGGTGTCTTTTCTCTGTCTAAACGCAGCTGGGATAAAGGTATGGCTACTAAAGTCGGTCTTAAAGATGACATCTTCCCAGCTGTTTTAGAAGTGGGTGAAGTGATGGGTTTAGTGTCACAAAGTGCATCAGTAGAGACAAGTCTCAGCAGTTCTACAAAAGTAGTTATGGGTGGGGGAGACGTACAACTCGGCTCCGCAGGACTTGGAGTTGTTGAAGCTGGAGATGTAGCCGTTCTTGGTGGCTCTTTTTGGCAGCAGGTTGTAAACATTCCTAAAGAGACTCTTCCTCCAAAAGATATTGGTATTCGTGTGAACCCTCATGTAATAAGTTCTCTTTCTCAAGCAGAGGGCATAACTTTTTTTAGTGGATTAGTGATGCGATGGTTTAGAGATGCTTTTTGTGATATGGAAAAGATTGAAGCAAAAGAAAGGGGTATAGATGTTTATACTCTTTTAGAAGAAAAAGCTCAGAATATACCTGTTGGTTCTTATGACATAATGCCGATATTTTCTGACACAATGAAGTATGGTAAGTGGTATCATGCAGCTCCTAGTTTTTTAAATTTAAACATAGATACAAATATCTGTAACCGTGCAAGTATGTTTAGAAGTTTAGAAGAAAATGCAGCGATAGTTTCAAGCATTAACTTAGAGAAGATTAAAGAATTTAGTGGCATAGAGATACAAGAGATAGTATTTGCAGGGGGCGCTAGTCGTGGTGCTTTATGGTCACAGATATTAGCAGATGTGACAGGGTATAGAGTTAAAATTCCTAAGGTTACAGAAGCAACTGCCTTAGGTGCAGCAATGGCTGCTGGAGTTGGCTGTGGTATCTATAAAGACCTAGTCAGTGCTGCAAAAGAGTTAGTGGTTTGGGATAAAACTTATGAGCCAAATATGAAAAATAAAAAAATATACGATGACATTAAGATAAAATGGCAAAAAGCATACCAAACGCAGCTAAAACTTGTAGATGAAAACGTCACCACAAGCATGTGGAAAGCACCAGGATTATAAAATGGAATACACAGTTTTTTTAGACATTATCGGAACTATTGCATTTAGCCTCTCTGGTTATATTTTAGCTGCGAAAGCAAGGTATGATATTTTAGGGATTATGGTTGTTTCTTTTATTACTGCATTTGGTGGTGGAGTTGTACGGGATTTGCTCACTAACAGAGTCCCTTTTATCTTTCATGAGACGTATCCAATAAGTATAGTACTAGTCACTATTACAATTGCATACCTTCTTAAACTACATAAGCATACAAAACTCACCGATAACATTGTCTTTCACCTTAGTGATAGCATAGGACTTAGTATGTTTGCCTTTACAGGTGCAGTAGTTGGTTTAGAATCGGAGTTTAATCTTGCTGGTGTTATCTTCTTGTCTTTTTTAACAGCAGTAGGTGGAGGAATCATCCGTGATATGATGATGAATAAAGTGCCATTTGTTTTAACAAATGACTTTTATGGAACGATAGCTATTTTACTTGGACTTTCTATATGGCTAATTGATAGCTACTTTACATTAAATACGATAATTTCAGGACTACTTTTGGTATTTGGAACTTTTATGAGACTTCTAGCAATAAAGTACCAATGGAAACTACCAAAACTCATTTAAGGATAATTTAATATCAGGAGGAGTAACATTATAGTATATTGATGTTAAAGGTCTTGTATGCAGGTAAATACACATATATATAAAGAAGAAAAATGGGATTCATGCTTTGATGAAAATTTAGACTCACCTTCCACCCTAGTACTTATATTATCAAGCTTAGACACTAAAATAGTGCAAAAAGAAGTTTTATATATAAGTGAAATGTTTGCGAAATCTATAATAATAGGTTCTTCAACAAGTGGTGAAATTTATAAAAATGAAGTTTATGAAGATTCAATTGTTGTTTCTGTAATAAAATTTAATTCTACAGTTCTTAAAAAACATATTTGCAAATCCATTAATAGTACTAATTCATATGAAGATGGTGTAGATATAGCTAACGAACTACTTAGTGCTGATTTAAAAGGTGTGTTTGTCTTATCTGATGGATTAAAAGTAAATGGTTCAAGACTAACTAAAGGAATGGCTAGCGTACTAAAGTCGAGTGTAGTTGTTAGTGGTGGTTTAGCAGGAGATAAAGACAAGTTTGAGAGTACTTGGATAATAGAGGATGGACTTTTATGTGACTCATCAGTCCTTGGTGTTGGCTTTTATGGAAATAGTATCAATTTTGAAGCTGCTTCAAAAGGTGGCTGGGATCGGCTTGGACTTTTTAGAACAGTTACCAAAAGTAAAGATAATGTTCTTTATGAAATGGATGGAAAACCTGCATTAGAAATTTATAAAAGGTATTTAGGCGAGAAAGCCAAGGAATTGCCTAGTAGTGCATTATTATTTCCACTAGAGATTAAAGATAGTATTGATGCATCAGAAAGTAAAGTTCGTACTATTTTAGGGGTAAATAATGAAGAAAACTCAATAACATTTGCTGGAGATATACCAGAAGGTTCACATGTAACATTAATGAAGGCAAATTTTGAAAGACTGATTGATGGTGCGGGGCAATCTGCAGATAGTTTATCTTTAAATGGATACAGAGGTGAAGAGATATTATGCATTGCTATCAGCTGTGTTGGCAGAAAACTTGTTTTAAAGAGTCGTATAGATGAAGAGGTTGAAGCGATTGAGGAAGTTTTGCCTTCAAAAGTTGAGATTATAGGTTTTTACTCATACGGAGAAATTTCACCTTTATCTTCAGGTGTATGTGACCTACATAATCAAACAATGACACTAACAGCTATTTGGGAAAGTAATGCATAAAATTTTACTAAAACAATTGAAGAAACTAGAATATGAAAATGGAGTTTTTTCACCAAATAACTTAAAATTATTTATAAACTTAGTAAATAAAACATACATTGAAGCTGATGATGATAGAAGCTTTTTAGAGCATACTCTTGAAGTGTCTTCTCAAGAAATGACACAACTTTATGATGAACTTAAAGTGAAATCTCATACTGAATTGGCAAAAAGTGAAAGAATGTATAAAGAGTTGGCATTAAAAGATAGTTTAACAGGTATTTTAAATAGATTTGCATTTCAAGAAGAACTACTAAAAATCATCTCAAATTCTAGGCGTACAGGTAGTAAGTTTGCAGTTTTATTTTTAGACTTAGACCATTTTAAGGAAGTTAACGACTTATATGGACATGCGACTGGTGATAAACTGCTTCAAGAAGTTGTAAAACGTGTTCTTCCAAATATTAGAATAGAAGATATATTTGCTCGTTTAGGTGGTGATGAGTTTGTGTTGATTTTAACCAATATAAAAAAAGAGACGATACAAGAACTAGTTGAAAAAGCAATTCATCTTTTTCGAATGCCTTGGATTGTAGATAAGCATAGATTAGATGTTACTACAAGTATGGGTATATCTATATTTCCGGATGATGCCGATAGTGGAGAGAAGCTCATATCAAGGGCTGATAGAGCGATGTATAAGTCCAAAGAACTTGGAAGGAATCAAGTGGTTTACTATGACTGTTTATGCTCTTAAACCTCTTAAATGTTAGTCCGCTTTAGGAAGTCCAAACTTCTGTGTAACCATCTCGCCATCTTCATTAAAGAAAAGATAGTAAAGCATATCTTTTTTTACACTCATTCCAGTTAAGAAACGTAATGCAAGGTTGGCTTGAAGTGAAGCTATGTGCATAACAATAGGAGCAGCAATTCCTGCTGGTGTTTTTGTAACGATTTTAAAAGCATCATTAAAAGATGACTTGTCTATAAAACATACTTGACCATGAAAAGCTTCGACACTTCCATATAACCATGGCATATTCACAGATTTAGCATAGGTGTTGATGTCTCCGCGAGTTGGAAGGTTGTCTGTTGCATCTATAATTAAGTCAACTTGGATGTTCTTTTTAGTCCAAGTAATAAAGTCGCACTCATGTGCGATAGCTTTTGCAAAGGGGCATCTCGCTTCAATAGTAGCTGCATTGATAACAGCTTTATTTTTCCCCTCATCACCCATAGTAAAGGCAATCTGACGATGGATATTGTGAAGGCTTACTTCATCAAAGTCTATCATATGTATTTCACCAATACCACTAGCACCAAGTGCGAATGCCAAAGATGAACCTAGTCCACCTGCACCTACGATAGCTATTTTTTTTGATTGAAGTGATCTTTGTGTCTCTTCGCCCCAAAGTTGTACTTGTCTGTGAAAATATTGCATCATGATTTTAAGTCCTTAGTTAAAGATAACACCAACTTCAGTGAGTAAAAGAGTGTTCTAGTTTTAGGCACATTTTCGTAGTACTAGCCGTAGCTAATTCAAGAAGATGTAACGACGAAATAGGACACTCTTTTACTCACCCGAAGGGAATGTCAAAAAGATGGCTACTGCTTCGTTAAAAAACCTTGTACCCAAAGGGTATAGCAAAAGCTACTAGTAGCTACTGCAGATTTTCGCCTCACATTAGCCATCTTTTTGATATTCTGAAGTTGGTGTTATCTTTAACTAAGGAGTTCTCCTTTTATTTATTGCATCTCTAAAACCCCAAGACCTTCGTGCTTGGAGTACTTCTGTATGAGACATATCAACTATCATTAACTCTTCTTTATTGCCTAAGTGAGAGAGTATTTCACCATTTGGTGAAGCAAGAACAGAATCTCCATAAAATTTCCATGAAAATTCTTTATCCTTATACTCTCCGATTCTATTTGCCCGTAAAATATAAGAGTTGTTTACAAAAGCACGAGAACTTATAAGTGCCTTCCATCGCTCATAGGATTCAAAGGTTGCTACACTTGGAACTAAGATAGCATCAACTTTTTTCTCTTTAAGAGATTGAACTATCTCATCAAAGTGTAGCTCAAAACCACTTATAACACCAAATTTAAAACCATCAATTTTAAATATCATAGGTGTTTGTATAGTATTTACAGTATTTGAGAAAAATTTCTCTTCATTCCAATGAGTATAGTTAATCAAAATTTGTTGTTGATAGTAGGTGGTAGAAGAGGGTGAAAATTTTGCTATCATTTTATAGAGTTCATTTTTTTTAACTATTACAAGGGGTGCTATTATTGTCATAGAGTAAGTAGAGGAGAGCTCTTTGAGTATCTTAATTTGATGTGTCGCTTGTTCTTTTATCATGCTTAGTGACATGTTTTGTAGTTCTTTAAAAAAAGGGTTTAAGACATACTCACCAAGAAGTAAAACTTTAACACCTTTTTTATGTGCCACACGGATGTTATTATAAAGTTTTGTAGAACTCATCCCTTGCGCATTTAACTGAAGAACAGCTGCTCTCATCTAAGATACTTTAATTTCTTGGATTTTTATTTTAGCTTCTTCGAGGATTTTTTGTGCATCTTGTAGCTCTTTCATCCCACTCTCATAAGCTTTTACACTATTTTGAAGTGTAATTTCAGGGCTCATAAGTGTCTCTAGTGTTTTTTTTGCATTTTCTAATTTTGTTTCAAAATCTGTTTTAGCCATTGAGTATATCCTTTATATAAGTATCAAATTTATCTAGTTCAACAAGAAATGCATCATGCCCGTAGTCACTATCTATATCTATGTAAGTATGGTTAGTATTTCCAATTGATGTAAGTTCTTGTGCTAACTCTTGCATCTCAAAGTTTTTAAACAGAACATCATTCTTAAAACTAATAAGATGTAAGTTGGCAGTAACTCTTTTTAATGCTTCACCCAGAGAGTCAAATCCACGTGCTAAATCATAGATATTGATAGCTTTTGTGATGTAAAGATAAGTAAGAGGGTCAAACCATTTTGAAAAGTTATAACCGTTATATTCTAAGTATGATTCGACTTGGAACTTACCAAAAAGTTCATAAAGACCATCTGTCAGTTTGTACTCACGAGCAAATTTTTCTCGCATTGATTCAGGAGATAAAAAACTTATGTGCCCAGCCATGCGACCAACAGCCATTCCAGATAAACCTTGTTCTTTGATGACCTCTGGGTCATAGTAGCCTTGTTTAAAGTCAGGGTCTTTAAGTATAGATTCTTGTGCAACTTTGTTAAATGCAATAGCCCAAGCTTGTGTAGCATGAGTGGCAGCAAGAGAGATGATTTTATTTGCAAAGTTTGGATAGTGAATAGCGAATTGAAGAGCTTGCATTCCACCCATACTTCCACCAACGATAGCCTCAACTCTATGAATATCTAGTCTATCAAATAAAATCCGTTGTGCTTTTACCATATCTTTTATACTAACTACTGGAAATTTATAACGGTACTCTTGATGATGTGGATGTTGCATACTCATAGGGCCAGTTGAGCCAAAACAAGAGCCTATTACATTTGAGCAGATTACAAAATACTTATCAGTATCTATGGCTTTGCCACTACCTATAAGACCATCCCACCAACCAGATTTATTATCATCTTCATAAACTCCGGCTGCATGATGACTTCCTGTAAGTGCATGACAAATTACTATAACATTACTTTTTGCATCATTTAGTGTACCATATGTTTCATATGTGATGTCATAAGGTTCTAGTATACGTCCGCTTTCTAAATAGAGCGGATTAGTAAAATGTTCAGTATGTGTTTGTAGGTTTAAGGACAAGTTGTAGCGCTCCGTAAAATAATAATAGTATTTTACCTAATTAAACTTCAATAATTTGCTTATTTAGGATCTCTTCTTTTGTATTTTGTAAAAATTCTAAAATATTTTCTTGATAAGAAATAGTATCTTGGTCATGTGATAGTAAAATAAGAGGTCGTAATGCTTTTATATCTATTTTTTTAGCGTAACGAGGAATAATTTTTAGTTCTTTTAAGATACTGTTTACAAGTAAATCTATATCAAAACCATTGTCCTTTCCCTTCTGTATAAGCTCTTTAGTAGAAAGCATGAGTAAATCCGATCTCTCTTCGTCTCCATTATATATGTTCATCCCAATATCTTTGACAACTATGTAGCTCTCAACAGGTGGTTTGTCATTAGCTGCAATGACAAGTGCAAATATTTTAGCACGAAATTCTAAAGAGCCGTGATGATGTACAAAAAACTCACGAAAAGCACTAAAAAAATGATGTTTTAACCGAAATCCAAGTCGCATGTTTATTCCTTAAACATTATTATACAATGAAACGCTATAATTGCAATAATAAAATATTAGGATTTTTCATGGGAAGAGCATTTGAGTACAGAAAAGCATCAAAGTTAAAAAGATGGGGAGCAATGTCAAAGCTGTTTCCTAAACTTGGTAAAGTGATTACAATGGCTGCCAAAGAGGGTGGTGGTGATCCAGATATGAATCCTAAACTTCGTACTGCAATTCTTAATGCCAAGTCTGAAAATATGCCAAAAGACAATATTGATGCGGCTATTAAACGTGCAACTGCAAAAGATTTAAAAGACATGACTGAGGTAAACTTCGAAGGTAAGGCACATCATGGTGTTCTTATCTTTATAGAGTGTGCTACTGATAACAATACTCGTACAGTTGCAAATGTTAAAAACATCCTTACAAAGAATGGTGCAGAGATGTTAAACAAAGGCTCATTAGAGTTTATGTTCTCTCGTAAAGCACTTTTTGAGTTCGACCTAAAAGAAGGTATGGACATTGAAGAGTTAGAACTTGAACTCATTGATGCGGGTCTTGAGGAGATAGAAGAAGAGGTGGGAGAGTGTTTAGTGACAGCTGATTATACTAGTTTTGGAACGTTAAACACAGCACTTGAAGCTATGGAGATAGAGATTAAAAAAGCAACTTTAGAGCGCATTGCAAATACTCCAATTGAGATTAATGAAGAACAACAAGAAGAGATAGATAAGATACTAGAGCGTTTAGAAGATGATGAAGATGTACAAAAAATTTATACAAATCTAGCATAATACTTACATGAAATATGTAAAAGATATTTCAACCCACACCCTAGAAGTTAAGCAGTCAAAATTTATTGCTTGGCTTGCTCCCTATGATGATTATAAAACTACATTGCAAAAACTCAAAAATAAACACCCAAAAGCACGACATTTTGTTACTGCATATCGCTATTTGAATGAATACGGACAGATTGTTGAGCATTCTAGTGATGATGGTGAGCCTAACGGAACTTCCGGTAAACCCTCTTTAATGGTTCTTCAAGGTAATAGTCTTATAAATACTGCAGTAATTATAGTGCGCTATTTTGGAGGAACAAAATTAGGAACCGGCGGTTTAGTCCGAGCATATAGTGATGCAGTTAACCTTGTTGTAGGTGTAAGTGATTTAGAAAAGTATAGCAATGAATCCTTAAAAATAATAGAGATAAAGTATAGTGATATTCGCTTTATAGAGTATGGATGTGAAATTTTTAATATAGTGATTTTAGAGAAAATTTTTGATATAAAAAGTACTTATAAAATCAAAGCTGATGAAGAGAATATGGAAAAATTTTTAGAAAAAGTAAAGAGAGTTGTCACTCTTTTAAAAGAATGACATTTTAAGAATATTATCTACCGTTAACAGCACTTCCCATATCCCACATAGGTAAGAAAATCCCAAGTGCAAGTAAAATAACCATACAAGCAATAAAGAAAAGCATAATAGGCTCAATAGCTTCGCTTAAACCGTCAATGATAGCATCAAAACGCATTTTGTAGTATTCTGCCACCTTCTGAATCATCGCATCTAGTGTACCACTATCTTCACCTGCTCGAACCATTTGCAAAATCATATTTTCAAAAAGTTCTGTTTCACTGAGACCTTTGTTTAGTGTTCCACCTTTTTCAACAGTCATTCGTACAGATTGAAGTTTTTGTTTGAGTGGAAGGCTATCTATCATCTCAATTGAAGTATCTAATGCTTCAGCAATTGGAATACCTGCACGGATCAGTTCTGAAAAAACAAGTGTAAATCTACTAAGTGTTGAGAACTTAATGATGTTTTTCATAATAATTAAACGAAGCAGAAGTACATGCCATCCAAATTTAAAGTTTTGACTATTATTAAGCATATACTTAAATATAAAAAGAAACAGAATAATAGAAGCAATTACATACAGACCATAGTTCACTAATAAGTCTGATAGTGTTAATAGAATAATAGTTGGTACAGGAAGATTAGCACCGAGTTGATCAAATATATCTTTAAATTGCGGTACAACATAAGTAAGTAAAACACTAAATGCTACTGCCATTGCAATCATTACATTTCGAGGGTAGGCCATTGCTTTTTTAAATTTAGTAATATTTGAACGAATTTCTTCTAGCATATCAGCTAGTGCATATAATGACTCATCAAGATTACCTGTTTTTTCACCGAGTTGAACCATAGCAATAGTTAGGTTACCAAGTTCATAACGGAAATTCTCCATAGATGCTGACATAGAGTGACCAGAATTGATATCATCTGCAAGTTTTGAAAAAACTATTTTTAATGCTTCATCATCAGTTGCATCTGCAATTTCAGTTAAAGAATCATGAATAGAGATACCGGCATTTGTCATAACTGCCAATTGCCTAATAGCAGATATAAGACCATCTTGTTTAATTTTTTTCTTTCTTATATTCTTTAAAAGGTCATTCTTAAAGCGCTTAAACTGTTCTTCTAAAGGTTCTTTATCCTCAATAACTTTAATAATTATACCATTGAATTTTAACTTGGCAATACTGTTTGCTTCTTTTTTACTTTCGGCATAAAAGCCAAACTTTTCTTTTTTACCTTTAGTTAATACTGTCGCTGTAAAATACATCATCCCTTTGCCACCTTTAGTATCTCTTCAATACTTGTTATTCCGTCTAAGGCTTTTTGAATACCATTTTGAAATATATCAATAAAACCGTCTTTTTGTGCTTGCGCAAGCATAGCATCTTTACCTGCACCTTTTGCTATAAGAGTTGAGAGTTCATCTGTAATAGTTAGTACCTCGCAAATCATTTCTCGACCCATGTATCCACTATCACTACACTCTTTACATCCAGTTCCTTTGAAAAATTTAGAACCTTCAGGAAAGACTCCATCTAGTTCTTCTAAAACACTCGAAGAGAGAATATCTTCTGTTTTACAATGAACACATATTTTTCGCACAAGTCGCTGTGCTTGAATTGCTACAAGTGCACCAGAAATCAAGTAGTGCTCAATTCCCATATCTGCCATACGAGGAATTGCAGATATAGAATCATTGGTATGCAGAGTAGAGATAACCATATGCCCTGTAAGTGCTGCTTTAATTGCAATTTCAAGTGTCTCCTGATCGCGTATCTCTCCAATCATAATTTTATCTGGATCTTGACGAAGAATTGATCGAAGGGCATCAGCAAAAGAGAGACCAACTTTTGCATTTACTTGTACTTGTTGAATAAGATTCATTCTATACTCAACAGGATCTTCAACTGTAATTACTTTATCTTCAACATTCCTTAATTCATTGAGTGCACCATAAAGTGTGGTGGTTTTACCAGAACCAGTTGGACCAGTTACTAGGATAATACCATAAGGTGCTTCTAAACCTTTAATGAGTTTTTGATAACTAACAGAGTCCATACCTGCATCTTCAAGTCTAACGAGTGCTTTTTCCTTGTCAAGAACACGCATAACAATAGACTCACCATAAAGAATAGGAAGAGTAGAAATACGGAAATCATATTCTCTTGCTCCAACTGCAGTTGAAAATCTACCATCTTGAGGTTTCCTTTTTTCTGCGATATCTAGATTGGCTAAGAGTTTTAACCTGGAAGCTAAAGGCGGGTAAATTTCTTTTTCAAAGATGAATGTTTCAACTAACTTACCATCAATGCGAGAACGAACAACACAGTTCTTTTCAGTTGGCTCTATATGTATATCGCTACCACGGCTATTAATACATGTTTTAAGTACTACATCAATAAGAAGTAAAATTGATGAGGCTTCTTGTTGTTCTTCAACTGAACTAATAGAATTAAGTTCATCTTTTATTTTTTTAACTAAATCTTTTACACTATCCTTTAGAGCGATTTTATGTAAGTAAGAAGCAATTTGCTTTTTTGTACTGAGTGCAATCTTAAGAATTTTTTTTGGAAAAATTCTTTGGATAGATTCTTCCGCTTCTATATTTAAGGGGTCATGAAATGCAATTGTAATACTCATCTCATCTTGATAAACAGGAATGATATTATATTTTTGGAGCTGTGCAAGTGGTACTTTAGCTGTTAAGTGATAATCCATATCCAATGAGTCAAGGTCAATAAAAGATAAGTCTAATTCTTCTGCTAATTTTTCAAGAACAACTCTTTCATAAATATAATCATAATTTTCAATAATAGAGAGATTATATACACCATCACGGACTTTTTGCACAATAAATCTTACTAATCTATCCATAGTCATAAAACCAGAAAGTGTAATATCTCTAAGTATTAAATTTTCATTTATACCTTTGGCTAATAGTCTATCTACTTGCCCTTTCATAATAGAGCCTTCAGATAGTAAGTCAGTCGTTATTTTATCCACAGTATCTCCTACCAGTACACATGACGTTTTATAGTTATTGTATCGTAAAATTCTTCTATAACTATTTTACTCAATTGATATTCACGAACTAAGTAAAGCTTATATGTTAATTTTTTGTCATAAGGGTCTTCAAAAAGGTAAAAAGCACGTGGCTGATGTTCGCCGATTTTAGAGTAAAGGTCGAAAACACGTGATAGAACATAGTCAGTAGTGGGTAAAGAAAATTCAGAAAGGTTATAGTTGTCTACTAAAGCATGATAAAGAAGCTTTTTTTGCATTAAAATAACTGAAAAATAAGCTGAATTTGCTCGTGCTTCTTTTGAAAGTTTAAGCACTGCAGTTGGAACAGCGAGTCTGTCAATGTAGTCAGAGTTTAAGCAGGAAAAAGCATAAAGTGACACAAATGCTTCATCTTTTTTATTCTTTTTAAAATTATCAAATCCAAGTTGACATACCTTTTCAAATTTATGATTTTGATAAAGATTGAACATATTTTGTTTAATACCTGCATAAAGGTTGATTGTTAAGAGTAATGTAAGTAAAATTTTCATTTGAAATTTCCTGCATAAATTTCATCAAGTAGTATACGTGCACCACTAGAATGAGACTGTTTAATATACTGTTTAAGAGTTGCAATAGCTTTGTCTCTTTTTCCAAGTTTAACAAGTGATTTTGTAAAAACAATCCAAGAAGATTCTATGTTTTTGTTGATTTTATTTGTAATTAGTGCATAGTTGTATGCTTTTTCATAGTCACCTAGTTCATAATATTTTTTGGCAACAAATAAACTTAGAGCAGGGTTACTGTTTTTTTTAAAACGAGATATGATTTCATAGATATCATTTTGTGTATTTTGTCTTTTTATATTAATACTTCTCTTTTGAGGTTTTGGTATATAACTTTGAGTTATAACTTCTTTTTGTACTACTATTTCTGTTTTTGGTTCTTCAACTTTTTGGAGAGGATTATAACGATTGGCACTATTACTATAATATGGCTGAAGAGAATTTTGCATTTTTTTCATAAAGTCCAAAGATGGAGAAAGTTGTATTTTATTTTGAAAGTTATTTTTCGTTATGTTGGTTTGCGTTACAACAGGAAGTATAATAGGCTTTTTTTGTACATGCTCTTCTTGAAAAGAAGTTTGAACTTTATTAATAATTTTTTTTTCAGATAAACTAGTGAGGGGAAGTGCTTTTTTAGTTGAGACTTTCTTAGGGCTGCTTTGTACATCATTGAGTATAAGAAAAAATACACTAGATATCACAATTAGACTTATCGAAATACTAATATGTGGAATGTATGACTTTATTTTGTATTTAAACCAACGTTTTTCTAGTTCTATAATATTAAGCATCAATTAAACCTGTATGAATTGCTGACATTTCAATAATTTTATTTGAAACTTGATTAGTTTTTATCGCTGAGAGTTGTTGGTTGTTTTCATATATAGAGTATAAATCAAAGAGAGTATATAGTAGTTTATTTGTATCTCTATAGTTTCCTTTAGTGATTTTATGGATTCTACTAACTGCCTTGTTTGTAAACATATTAGCACTATCAAAACAGTTTGCTTTCATGAGTTTTTTCTGAATATAAATTTTTAATTCTGTGCTAGAAGCATTCTCTAATTCAATAGTTTCCCAAATTCTTGTTTGGAAATGCTCTTTTGCTATGATATCTTCTTTTTCTGTTTTGTGTAGGGTTATCACAAATTTAACTGTTCGGGTGTCAGATAAAAGACGAATTTTTTCCATTAAAACTTCGGAGTAGAGTTGTGCTTCATCAAGTAGTACTACGGGTATTTCTTCTATATCTTTTGATTCTACAATCTTCATAAATTGAGTAAAATTTAGTTCACCACTATACTTTGTTTGAAATAAGTCTTGTGCAAGTGTTTTGTAAAATTCACTTTCATCTAAAATAGGTGTCTGATAAAGATAGACTTTTTGAGTAGAAGACAAGTCTTTATACAACTTATTTAAAAACATACTCTTACCTGTTCCTGGTCTTCCATAAAGTAAAATCATCTTGAGAGGTTTTTTAATTGAATCTTTTAAAGATTGGTATATTGTAGAAACACGGTCAAGTTGAACATAGTCCTTCGCATTAACAATATCTAAAAAAACATCTTTAGAGTTGGCAAAGATACTGTTCATATATATTATTTCTCTTTACTTTGTAAGATTTTTAGGTGCTTTAAGACCAACTTTAGTAGAGTTTTCGACTGTTAATGCATCGGTTTGTTCCGTATTTGAAAGCCTTTCTTTCATTAACATATCATCTGTCATTCCTTCATAACCTAAGTCTGCTAAAGAGACACTATTCTTAGATTTATGAATTATATGTGGTTCGATAATAATTACAAGCTCTTCAATTTGTTTTACTTTTTCTTCATATTTAAACAAGTAGCTAATAATTGGGATATCTCCAAGTATTGGCACTTTACTAGAGTTTAGTGTGTTTCTTGTGTTAATTAAACCACCCAAAATAATTCGATTCCCATCTTTGACAGTTACAACAGAAGAGAGTTGGCGGCGATTTAAATCTGGTGGCATTACTCTATTTGTATTGTCTTGTGCAGAAATATCTGTTGTCGTTTCTGAAAGAGATGGATTTATTTTGAGTGTAATAGTACTATCATCAGAAATTTCAGGAGTAATTGTTAGAAGGACACCTGCAAAAACAGATTGCACATTTTGATTTTGTGTTGTTGCTGCAACACCACCCCCTGTTCCTTGTTGATTTGTTTGTGACTCAATTTTATAAAAATATTCTGTTCCAGCAGTAATTAGTGCTGGTTGATTGTTGAGTGTTAAAACTTTAGGATTTGAAATAGAGTTTACATTTCCCTGTGTTTTTAGAAATTTGATAACTTCTTTAAGTTTTACCTGAGCTTTTACATTTACTAAACTACCTACTTGCTCAACTGCATTGGAGGCAAGAGTTGTAATTCCAGTATCTGTAAATGTATCTACACCTTGGGCTGAGATATGGTTCAAAGAAATATCAAAGTTTTGTAATGCATATAATTGCTGCCAGTCGATACCAGTTGTTTGTCCTTCATTCATCGTGACTGAAAGAAGTTGTACATCTATTAAAACTTGCAATTGAACCTTGTCCTGTAGCCTTTTTAAGTATGATTCAAAACGTTTTAATTGTTTAGCCGTTGCTGTAACAGTAATAAGACCAGCATTTTTATTAATAATTGGGGCAAGTGCTTTATAGCTATCATGAGGACGATTAAGAATATTTTGAAATTCTAAGTCTAGCTCTTCCCAAAACTTCACTTCATCAGTACTCTCTATTTTTATACCTGTTTGTGAATTAGATTGTCGACTAGCACCAGCTGCTCCAGCTCCACCGGCTGCTCCAGCTCCACCACCTGCTCTAGCTCCACCACCGCGAGCACCTTGTGTAGCACCTTGAGATGATGCAGAGTTTGAACTTAACGTCACATCTGTGCTTCCTGTGCTTTTTCTCTGTGAAAGTATATAGTCAATCTCAAAAACTTTTGTTGTCAGATAAGAGATTTTAAGGAGATTACTTTGTAATGTATAAGAGAGGTTGTTCTCTAAGAGAATAATATCAAGCACTTCATCTATTGTTAAGTTTTTAAGGTTTGTTTTATTTAGCTTAGAATTCAAAAATTTTTCAGCATTTGGGTCAGTGACAATTATACTAAAACCACATTCATCACTTAGTTGATCAACGAAGTCAATAATTTTTGTCTCTTTTGCAGAACTAATACTAAAAAGTTCGTATGAACAGTCCGCAATAGCACTTGTTGAAAGAAGAAAAGCTAAGAGTGTCGCTTGTATTGGCATGTGTATATATTTCATTTTAAATCCTACTTGTTTAGAAATTTTAATTTATTAGTATTACTTTTAGTTGAAAGTAATAGTTGCTTTTTATTTTTACGTAAAAGTACAGAACTTGGATTGATTTCACTGATGACAAAACCATTGACTGCATCACCGATTTTATACCATTCTCCACTTATCATGGCTGAATGGTTCATTACTACACTCAAAACTAAAATTTTGTTTACTATTTTTGTCTTTTGTTTTTTAAGAACTAAAGTATTTTCTTTCTTCTTTACTGATGAAAGGCTCTTTTTAGGTGTTTCTTTTTGAATGGTTCCATTTTTTTCTAAAAATACAAAAGGGTCTTGTATCTTATTTATATAACTCACCTTCATGCCTATTCGAGGTGGTTTTATCGCATTTACCTGTTGGTCAACCCATGAAAGTTCATTAGCATACAAGAGACTGCTTAGAAATATAGACAAACCTAAAACTATTTTTTTCATTAGTATGTAATCCCCCAAACTGAAATATTCAAATCTGTATTTAAATTATTTTCTGCCTTAATAGTAAAGTCATGTATATCAACAACGAGTTCACTTCGCTCTAATGAGTTAATAAAAAGCAAAGTGTTTTTATAATTTGCTTTCACACTAACTGTGATATCAAGTATGTGACCAAATGAAGTATGATTTTGTGCATAATTATTGGAAAAACTTTTTATTTTCACATGATATTTTTGGGCATTTCTAGATATTGAATCTAGATATTCACCCCATGTTCTCTCATCATATATAAGTGAAGATATCGTTTCAATTTTACTTTTTATGTAAGCATTATTATCTTTGTGTGCTATCATATTGTTGTTTATTTTCGTTATTTCATTATCAAGCATGAGAATCTTCGATTCAGGGTTAGCTCGCAAATAAGAATTATCAGCATTAATTTTACTATCTAGACTAAGAACATGTTTTCTAGTTGACTCAAAACTTGCGAATGAGCTATCCCAAAACAATACATAGGCAAAAGCAAATATTCCAGCAATAATCATCATGTAGACCATATAAATGTCTTTTTGTGTTTTTTGAGAAAACACTTTATCAATGTTGTGTAAATAGTCTTCTATATTAAACTTTGGCAAAATATTTTTCATAATAAGTTTACCTTTAGCTGAGAGAAGTATACTTTGCTCTCTTGGTCATAATCTATACTTTCTAATTCGAATCTAAACTTATTTTCATAAATTCTAGTCAGGTGCTGAACAAGTCTAGTGATTTTTCTATCCTTTGATGAGACTAAGTCGAATTGAAATATTTTTGTTTTATTATTTTCAGCATATGATAGCGATTCCATTTTTACTGAAAATTTATTTAAGTCTTTAGTAAGTAATGAAAGTAATTGTGCTTTCATTGGGTAGTTTACTTTTACATCATGTATCTTTATAAGAGTGTTTTTCTTTGTTATATACTCTTTTTTTTCTACATCTAAAAGAGCAAGAGATTTTATTTTATCTGCTTCTTTATTTTTGATAGTTGATTGTCTTGTTATTTTAATATTATGTATTTCTCGATACTCTTGTTTTAAGATGTCTTCTTGAAGTGCTTGTGCATAAGTAAGCATCCAATAAGTAATTGGATAAGCAAATGCTAAAGCGAAAGAGGCTGCTGTTAAGAGTATTAGCCTACCGCTTTCTCTTTTTACAAACTTAGGTGGACGATGATATACTGTAAAATTAGATTCATATCTTTGAGATTCTGATAGAGTTGTATATGTATGCATTAGTGCATGTAGCTGATCAATATAAAGGTTGTTACTCTCGAAGCCATAGTTGAAATCAAATTCACTAGATTTAATGTTTAGTTCAACTTCAAGCATTTCATCAAGTTTTGTGATTGTTTCTAATTGAGAACCAATGTAAAGATGATCAAAATTTTCTATGTCAAAAGCACGTTTTGCATAAGTTAAAATATCATTTATATTTGCAAATAGCTCTTTATATAACTTAATAAAGTACTCTTTGTAGTCGCTCTGTGTTTCTTTTAAACTTTCATTAGTATAAAAATCTATAAAACTAGAATATTCTATTCTTTCACCGTACAATTCGCAAAAACGTTCATGCATATCGATAAGTGAATATTTAATAGATTTTGTGTATATAAATTCTTTGTCTCCATAAATCGTGATAAATGCATCATTTTCTTGAAAGTAAACAAAACAGTGTATACCACCACTATCTATAATTTCTTTAGAATAGAGAGACTTTAGAAGGAGAGGAGCAGGAATAATAATATCAATGTACTTTATTCTTTCTATAGTGTTTATGTATGTTTGTGTTATTTCTAATGGGTCAACTATAAAAACATGAAAATGTCTGTTGTCTTCGTCAAGATGGTTAAATGTTTCAATATATTGAATTTGGTATTCAACAGCATTATCTAATGCTAGTTCGTCATATGCTTTTGAATTAATAGCATCAAACATATCCTCATCTGGAATATTCTTGCTGATTTCAATCTGAGCATTTATAAACTCTTTTGTATTGAGATAAGAAATTACAAATTGATCTTTAGAAAATTCTGGCGAACTATCTACATTTAAAAAACTTGAGACACTGTTGATATATGTACTATTATAGGGATTAACTGATAGTACATTTGAGAAAGAGTGCTGTGTTTGGGTGCTCATTAACTATTTTCCTATTTAAAATGAACCATTAACATGGAACAAAATTCTTCTTTTTGATAAAATTCAACTCTATAAATTTTATGCTGCTTATCAACCGAGTAGTTTTTATTTAACTTTTTTAAAGAGATAGTGATATCACTTTCGTCAATATGACCCTTCGGTTGGTAACCAATAATATTTACACGCTGTTTCTTGTTTTTAATAACTCTAAAATCGGCAGTTACATAAAAATCTGAAGTGTTTGAGAGGGAATGTTCTTTCCCATCTATAACAAAATCTAATTTATCTTGACAACCATCTGTTAAGTTAAAGTACTGAGGTTTAAGTTGGGTAAGCTTCTTGTTACCAACAAAGACCGAGTATCTACCTTTGATTTTTTTAAATTT
>NZ_JAEMVD010000001.1 GCF_029215975.1 Sulfurimonas sp. SAG-AH-194-C20 | reverse complement strand
GCAAGGTAACTTTTTAGATATTGAAGAAGAAGAGTATCAATGGATTTTAGATACAAACCTCAAAGGACCTTTCTTTTTAGCTCAAGAGTTTTTAAAAAGATATGAAAAAGCTTCAATTGTTAATATCTCTTCCATCGGTGGGCAAATAGGTGGCAATAAAGCACCTCACTATGCCGCTTCTAAAGCTGCTATTATTAGTTTATCAAAATCTCTTGCTCGTCTTGGAAGTGCTAAACATATACGAGTCAATGCTGTCTCCCCTGGTTGGGTTGAGACAGAAATATTTACGCAAGAACAGCTAATAGGACTCACTGAGCAGGCAAAACTAGAAATACCACTTGCACGACTTGGAAAACCTAGTGAAATTGCAGCTAGTGTTGTTTTTTTACTTTCAGAAGAAGCCTCATTTATAACAGGTCAAACACTTAATGTCAACGGAGGCATGTATCTTGGATAATCTAACAAACTTAAAAAATCTAACACTAGAAGAACTCAAAGAAAAAGCTATAGAAATCAGACACTTTCTAATCCAAAGTATTTCAAAAACAGGAGGGCATATTGGTCCTAACTTAGGAATGATTGAACTTACCCTAGCACTTCATTATGTTTTTGACATGAACTGTGATAAGCTTCTTTTTGATGTTGGACATCAAGGCTATACTCATAAAATTTTGACAGGACGTCAGGAATTATTTAAAACCCTCAATAGCATTAATGGTATGTCTAGATTTATCTCCCCTCGAGAGAGTCAGTACGATGTGTTGGATGCTTCACATGGTGGAACTGCGATTTCTATAGGCACAGGTTTAGCATTTTCAAATAAATATGACAAAAAAAACAGCACTATAATCTCGATAGTTGGAGATGGTGCTTTTGTAGAGGGCATGAGCTTTGAGGGATTAAATTTTGCGGCACAAGAACCACTCCCTTTAATTATTCTAATAAATGACAATGGAATGTCTATTCCAAAAAATGTTGGAGCTGTAAATAATATTTTAGCAAGTAAAGAGAGTGCAGAAAAATTTTTCACATCTATGGGATTTACATATTTATTTATAAGCGATGGCCACAATCTTGAAGAAAATATTACTGCATTTGCTACGGCCAAAAAATCACTACAAGAAAAGACGATTATTATTCATGCGAAGACTATCAAGGGTAAAGGTCTTGAAATTGCAAAAAATCATCCTTATAAGCTACATTTTTCCATGCCATTTAACCCAACTAATGCACAAAGTACTTCCCCTGTACCGGCGGGAAAATCTTATACTGCAATAATTGCTAAAACACTGCAAAATATTATAAATAACGATAAGAATGTATATGCGATTACGCCATCAACACCTTATGCTTCAGGCTTAGATACTCTCATCCAAGAGTTTCCTCACAATGTAATCGATGTTGGAATGGCTGAGCAACAAGCAGCAGGAATGGCTGCAGGCCTTGCAATGAATCAAAAAAAAGTCTTCTTATGCTATCAGGCTACTTTTATGCAACGAGCTATGGATCAAATTTTTCATGATATTTGTTTTATGAATCTTCCAGTAACAATCATCGCTTCGCGGTCTGGATTTGCTGGTTTTGACAGTCCTACCCATCATGCTATTTATGATATTTCCTACCTTAGAGGACTTCCAAATTTAGATATTTTTTATGCAGGTACGAGTAAAGATTTAGAAGCAATAATTCAAAAAAGACATACTTCCGCCTCTTCGCCTATGATTATACTCCATCCATATGAAGCGATAAGGACTGATGAGGAAGTGCATATTACAAATGATTCTTTAGATGATAATGAGTTCATTTGCAAAGGTAAAGATGGTTATATATTTACTGTTGCTAATAGATTAGATACTGCTATCAAACTCAAAAAGGAACTACAAACTAGGTCTAAAGATGTAGGGATTGTAAATGTACGATGGATTAAGCCATTTAAAACAACTAAGCTTCTTCCACTCATTAGTGACACAAACTTTATAATTACGCTGGAAGAAAATGTCAAATCCGCTGGCTTTGGTTCAATAATCAGTGAATTAATTACCGATCATGATATAGATACTAAACTTATACGAATCGCCATTGAAAATGAATACACTAGTACTGGCGATAAAGAGTACCTCTCGAGTATTGAAAAAATCGATAATGAAGCTATTCTTAATACATTAAGAAAAAGAAATATTATTTCATGAAAAAAAAAGCTCTTCTAATTCTTGGTGCTAGTAATGATCAACTTTTTTTACTCCAAACAGCAAAAAATATGGGTTTACAAACTGTTGTTGTTGATGCGAATCCTAATGCTGTTGGACTAGATGAAGCTGATTATTCACAAGCCATTGACTTTAGTAAAACACAAGAGGTGATAGCTTATGTTAAGCAACTAATTTCTCAGGGTGTTATGCTATCTGGTGTTTTAACAATGGGAAGTGATATACCCCACCTTCTTGCAATAATTGCTCAAGAATTCGGATGGATTTCACCAAGCTTTGAAACTGCTAACATAACAACAAATAAATTTCTAATGAAAGAGTGCTTTAGGGAAAATGACATCCCTATCCCAAACTATGCACTCATAGAAAATCCAGATACGATTTTAAGTTACTGGGAAGAATGGAATACAAAATCAATCATTATAAAGCCTGTTGATGCTGCGGGCTCACGTGGTGTAAGTATTTGTCAAGATCCTACACAAATTTTCACTTTATATACTCATGCAAAAGAGAACTCTAAAACTAAACAAGTGATTATTGAAGAGTTCATTGAGGGTAGTCAAATTAGTACAGAGACCATTGTTTACAATGGAAGATATGCTCATCCAGGTTTTGCAGATCGTGTATACGAAGACACACTCAATTTTCATCCTTATATAATGGAAAATGGCGGTTGGCAACCGAGTGGACTAGATGCAAGTGTACAAAAAGAAGTTTGTGCACTGCTTGAAAAAATAGCACAGGCAATAAAACTAAAGAAAGGGGTAATCAAAGGAGATATTGTTTACTCAACAAAGTACAAAAAAGCCATGGTTATTGAAGTCGCATCGCGATTAAGTGGTGGAGATTTTTCTGCTAGTCTTGTACCCTTAGCACATGATATCAACTATGTCCAAACAGCCATAGAAATTGCGATAAATAAGACTCCAAACTTTAAAAAATTAACCAAGAAAACCAACTACATTGTAGCTAACAGATATTTTTTTATTCCTCAAGGGAAACTTGAAGAAATTGTAGGATTAGCATTTATTCACAATCATCCAAATATTGAAAAACTAGAATTTAACTACTCCATAGGTGACATTATTCCAAAAATACAAAATCATGGTCAACGAATTGGTGTTTTTATTGTAAAAGCTGAGTCCAGAGAGAAAGTTCAAGATATAATAAATTTAGTATACGAAAGAGTCACCTTTATTGTTGATAAAAAGACTCATAGTGGTAATCCACACTTCTATAAAGTATAAACAGTATGAAATTTTATAAGATTTACCATGCAAATTTATCCTTTTCTGCCATTGAAGAAAGTGCACACATGGAGGTTATAGAAAAGACCTATCTACCTTTACTCAATTTAATACATGAAAATAAAGTTAAAATTGCGATTGAGATGAGTGGCTATACATTGGAAAGGATACAGGAATTAAAGCCCATATGGATTCAACAATTTTCAGAGCTTCATAAAAAAGGGCTTGTTGAGCTAATAGGAAGTGGTTATATCCAGATGATAGCCCCTATGGTTCCCTATGAGGTAAACATAAAAAATCAAAAGTTAGGGCTCGAAGTATATAAAGAAATCTTAAACCTCCAGCCATCTATTGCTTATGTAAATGAGCAAGTTTTTTCAAGATCTCTTGTTGATATATATGCAGAAGTTGGCTATAGCGCTCTAGCTACTGAGTGGAATAATCCATATTCAATCCATGCTTCTCAATGGAAAAAATCTTATGCTTTTACTCCTGTGCTAGTCAAAGGCTACAATAGTACTATCTCTTTATTATGGACAGATAGTTTGCTTTTTCAACAATTTCAAAGAGTTGTTCATCAAGAAATAGAAATCCAACAGTATGAATTACTGATAGATAAATACCATAAATTAGGATATATAGCACTTCCTCTTTACTCCTCAGATTTAGAAATTTTCAACTATAGACCTGGTCGTTTTGAAACTGAAGCACTAATATCAACTGATGAATGGGAGAGAATCTCTTTTATACTTCAAAGACTACAAAAAAAAGCAACTTTTTATCTGCCAAGTGAAATTTTAGCATCATCTCTTAATAAAAATGTGGCACTGCTACTTACTAGTGCAGCCTTTCCAATCATCGTTAAAAAACAAACAAAATATTCTCTTTCTCGATGGTCAGCTTGTGGTAGAGGTGCTAACCAAATAAATACTCTCTGTCTTAATTATTACCAAAATATGAAAGATGACAAAAGTCTAAAAACATTACTGCAGTACTGGGGTAGTGATTACAGAACACATATTACACACACAAAGTGGAATAATGCCTTAAAGTTTTTAGATGTGCCCAAACAAAGTACCTTTAATGAGATACAAATCTTAGAGAACGATATAAGTCTTAAAAAACAAGCAGGGTCCCTTATATTTGAAAAAGGGGGATACAAGATAAATTTTAATCTAAACAAAGGTTTAGCACTAGATTCAATTGTCAAAGATAATATCTTGCTGCCTTTTGGAACTGTTCACCATGGTGAATTAGATTATATTATCAATACTGCTGATTTCCATACATCAACAACTATTATCGAGTCCGCAGAATTAAAAAGAGTATCCGATTTAGTAGCCATCAAGACTTACAGTTTTAATAAGATAGCACCCAATATTTACACACTCTCCACAAGTATTAGAATGAAAAATATTGCACTTGAAACAAAAACATGGACTATAGACATACAAAATTCAACATTAAGTTTAGATATTTCATTACAATTATCAGATTTTGTAAACGGTACTATTAGGGCAGGTACATTCACACTTCTCAAACAGAAAAAAGATCAAGGTCTATGGTATGAGTGTAAAAACGGAGGAGACACTTATGAGCGATTCTATTTTAATGATAAACAAGAGATAAATCATAGTCATGCAAAATCTTTAATACAGAGTAGTAATGCAGGACTAGGTGTTACAAATGGTATTTTACGTTTTGGAAATACTCACAAAACCTTAGTTCAACTTACAATTGACACAAAAGTTTCTTCTCCTTTTGTAATGTTACAAAACAGTTATGATAGTGAATATTATCTAACCAGAGTCTTCTTCAGTCTCCAAGAGCTTGATGACACACTAAAAGAATCTCCAAATAGAGATTTTAAACTTAAATATACATTTGACATATAAAGGGAAACTATGACTATAAAACAAAACCAAGAGTTACAAGAGATGCTCGAAGATATGCAAAATCAATCATTTTATTATAAACCAACAGCCTTTTGGGAAGAAGCTTCTCGTGTTATAATTGACGAAGCCATTACAAAGGATCTAAAAAACTTTAGGGCTTTCAAGTCTTCTAGAAGTATGTTTGTACCTGCATATGCTTTACCAAACTATCTTAGTGACCCCTCTCTTTTTGATACTCTTAAACACACCTTATCAAATATAATTTCAGATCCAAAAACAAATATTAAACTCAATTATTTAATTAATGGTGAGACACAGGCATATTCTGATTATAGAGTTCTCTGCGCGAGTAATAAAAACCTTGCGCCCTATACAGATAAAATTTCTGAAAGTAATATAGGAAATCCTCTTGAACAATTTACTTTTGACAACAGACATTTTTCTCGTTCTTTTTTAAATTATCTTTTAGGATTAAACTTTTTAAAACAGCACATTGATACCACTAATATCAAAAAAGTGATGGAAATTGGTGGGGGCTTTGGTACCCTTGGTGAAATTCTCTTAGGCGATGAAAGAAATGACTGTTTTTATATCAATGCTGATATACCTCCTGTCTCTCACTTCTCATCATATTATCTAAAAACTCTTCTAGGGGAAGAAAATGTAGCAAGTTATAGTGAACTTAAAAATTTAGATATATTAGATATTGATACCCTTAGTCAAAACTATAAAGCACTCAACCTTTGTTCATGGCAAGTGCCAAATCTTCGGGGAAAGATTGACCTATTTGTAAACTTTATCTCTTTTCAAGAAATGGAACCAATTATTGTTAAAAATTATTGTCATTATATTGATAAACTAGAACCAAAATATATTTTATTACGTAATATTCAAGAAGGTAAAAAGAAGAAATCTGCAACTCACATTTATGGTGTAGAAGAGCCTATTTTTGGTAATGACTACGATACATTTTTACCTAATTATAAGTTGATTCAAACCGATGACTCCATATTTGGTTTAAAAATGGAAGATAATTTTCATTCTCAATTACGATTATATATAAGAAAATATGAATAAATTAATCCAAAACAATTTTACAAATAATGTAAAATACCTCCATCAAAACCATTTGAATCTCTACAATAGACTTCTATCTTATGAAAAGAAAATAGCTGATGGGGAACTACTTGAGAGATATGAACTCACTTATGAAGAAAATGGTTTTGATGTGTATGTAAAAGAAGATGACAACTATCTTTATGCAAAAAACAGTACCCACTTTACAAATATAATGACTCAAAGTGTTAATGATAAAAAAGATGAAAGTACTTTTAAAACCTATAAAATACTTCCTTTAGATGTAGCTCCTCAGGGATATAAATTTTTATTTGATTTTTATACACAGCACCATCAAGACTCTTATCATCTTAAAGAGTTACAAAAATTTATATTTTTTGGTGTTGGATTAGGGCTTCACTTAAGTAGTATTAGTAAAAAAATAAATGCAAAAATGTACCTTATCGTTGAAGATGATATGGAACTTTTTCGTCTCTCTCTTTTTACAACTCGTTATTATGAAATAGCACAAAACTCACAACTTTACTTCTGTATAGCTTCTAAATCTCCTGAGTTTAAAATAACAGCTACTAAGTTTTTAGAAGATAAACACTACTATAATCAATATATTAAATTTTTTGAATTTATACACCATAGTGAAGAAAAACTTAATCTTTTTCATACTCTAACAACTACGCAGTCACACCTTAACTTCTTCTATACAAGTATCTCAGAGCAGTACACTAAACCGCTTGAGTATCTCAAAGAAAATTACAACTTTCTTAATCTTACAAGTCAAACTCTCCATGAGCAGTTTAAAAAGAAACCTACTCTTTTACTCGCTCCTGGTCCATCACTTGGTAAAAATATAGCATGGGTAAAAGAGCATCAAGATAAGTTTATCATAGTTGCACTCTCTGCAACACTCTTAACACTTTATGAAGCAGGTATTAGACCAGATATCATTACTCATTTTGATGGTTTTGAGAGAAGTATCGTGCATTTACAAAAGATTCCAGATAAAACTTATTTTGATGAATCAATTCTTCTAACATCAGCTAAAACACCAAAAAAAGTAGTTGCGTTTTTCGATAAAGCGAGAGTATTTTTCTTTGAGAGTGGTACAAACTTTAAAGAGGGTTTTGGTGAAATGAGTGCTTTTTGTGCAGGAAGTAGCACCTATCTTCTTCTCATTGCATTTGAAGTGCAAGAGCTTTACCTCTTAGGCTTAGACTTAGCTGTAGATGCTCAAACACTTCAAACACATACCGATAACTATACCTACAAGCAAGAGCTCTCACAAGAGAGTTCTGATACACTTGATTTTAGGAATTCTCTTATTCAAACGCAGGGAAATTTTACACAAACAGTACAAACAACACCCAATTTCTCCATATCTATAAATGCTATCAATGAAATCTCACAAGGGCTAAAAAAAGAGACTCAAAATGTTTACAACTTAAGTGAAGGTGCTCTTCTTAAAGGCACAAAACCTTTCAAAACAGAAGATATTATTCTCATACAAAAACCTTCTACAGGTACTGGATTGGAACTTTTAAATATTTTTACTAATAATTCTCAAAATTATTTATCCAAACAAGAACTCGCTTTTTTACTAAAGATGAAGCAGTACAATAAAAAGCTACTCGTAGTCCTTGAGCAATATGAACAAAATAATGTACATAAAGAGATTCTAAACATTCTTATCAAACTCGAAAAAGAGTTAACTTCTGCCACTTCAAAAGAGGCTCAAATTATCACACTTATACTCCAAAACTACATAAGGTTTTCTTACACTTTTATATTTGATTTTTTTAATACTCAAGAGATTATGATTGAGACTTATCAAGAGCAATTATTCAAAAAAATTATAGTAAATATTAAAGATATTATCACTACTTTTAACACTAAGATTTAATGGTATAAATATTGCTTTTTAGAGCCATTACAAGGGGCTAACTATATGCAAGATATAAATGAACTTATCACAAATAATTTTAATGAGAATATAAAATACTTTGAGAGCCAACACCCAAAAGTATTTGAAAAGCTGAGTTCACTTGACAGTGCTATAGCAAATGGTCACTATAAAGACAAGTATGAACTTGTCTATGAAAATGATGGCTTTGATGTTTACGAGCAAGAGAGTGCTTCTTTTCTCTATAACAAAGAGAGTGTTGGACATACTCTAGCGAGCGAGTACTCTGTAAACAATACAACAGCTGATCATGTTTTTGAAGGTTTTGCGAGACACTCTTACAGCGAGAATGAGCTCCAATCAATTCGAGATAAAAAGGGTATCTCTGAGTTTCGTACTTACACACTCGATATTACTCAATATATTAAACGTGATTTCAATGTTCCTAAAGAGTTACTTACTCTGGATAAGTTTATCTTTTTTGGTGTTGGTCTTGGACTACACATACAAAAAATTCATCAAAAAATTCACTCACAAGTCTACTTTATAGTTGAAGATGACTTGGAGCTTTTTAGACTTTCTCTCTTTACACTCAACTATAAAAAACTTTCACAAGAAGCAACACTTATATTTAGTGTATTTGAGGATAAAGAGGAGTTTATGTACTCAAGCTCTCTCTTTTTAGATACAAAAAATTATCTCAACCAATACATAAAGTTTTTTTATCTACTCAGTCACTCTGAAAAAAAAGTGGAAGATTTTCAACTTTCTATAACTTCTCAGCCCCATATTCGATTTCTCTTTAACAACTTAATGTTACAGTACACTCAACCTTTACCCTATATACTCGATAACTATAACATTCTCAATAAGTCAATAAACTTCTCTAAAGAGTTTGATGAACTTCCATTTTTAGTTTTAGCATCAGGGCCATCCCTGCAAAACAACTCTGCTTGGTTACAAAAAAATCATCATAACTTCATAACGATTGCTGTTTCTTCTTCACTTGCTTATCTTGAAAGTATAAATGTACAACCCGATATCATTCTTCATATTGATCCATTTGAGTGGGGAATCACCTCTTTTGAGAAATTAGAATCCTTAGACTTTATAAAAGAGTCCCTTTGTCTTTTTGGAACATCTACACCTAGTAATATTATCTCATTGATAGATAAAGAAAAACTCTTCTTTTTTGAAACAGGTACAAGCTATAAAATAGATTCTTTAAAACTATCTTCACCTTGTGTTGGTTCAATGGCTTTACAGCTGCTCATAGTACTTAAAGCTCAAGAGATATATTTACTTGGTTTAGATCTTGCAGTTGATACAAAAACGGGGAAAACACATGCAGGAGAGCATCAGGCACAACAGTCTCTTATCAAAGAAGATACAGAAATCCTATCTTATAAAAAGAGTCTCTTTAATATTGCAGGAAATTTCAAAGAGACTGTTGAGACTACACCAGGTTTTTACTCTTCTATTTATACTATAGAGTATTTTACAACACAGCTAATAAATAAAAGTCAAACTATTTATAACCTCAGTAATGGTGCAAAATTTTCTCACACTATTCCTTTACATCCAGAAGAAGTAATTTTAAAAATCATAACACAAGACAAGCTTCTTAAAAATTTGTTTACAAACCACAGTACAGCAAACCTTTCCAACGAAGATGAAGTACTAATAAATGCTAAATTTACACATACCCTAAACTTACAAACTCTGATTCTACATACAAAAGAAGAAACATATAATGATATAGCTACTTTACTTGAAGAGATAACAGAAATTTTTGCTTCACAAAAAGACATCCAAAACTATGAACTGAGTAGAATTTTAAATGACTACTTACACTATATTGGTAGCTATATCTATGACTACTTTAATAGTACTAATCTAATTGAGAAAAAAACAGCTCTCTATGATTTACAAACTCTCCTTTTAACACAAATCGAGAAACTAATTACGTACTATCAATCTACATTAAAGAAGAATTCATGAATGAACAAGAGCTACAAACACTAGCAATTAAAACATATGAAAAAAATCTAAGCTACTTCGAACAAAAGCACCAAGATACACTCACAAAAATAAAAGTATTTACATCAGCTTTAGAATCTGGAGAGTACAAGGCAAAATATGACCTTGAGTACATGGGTAGCTACTTTGATGTTAAGCTCTTACATAATAAAAAGTACTTATATGCCTCCGATAGTAATGTAACTTCAACTCAACTTGCAAAAAGAGTTGATTTTTCTAAGTCTACATACTGTTTTGATGGTTTCACCATGTTCCATAACCTTGAAAAAGCTAGTGATAAACTCATGGATACACAAAAAGGCATACTCGGTCTTTACCCTCTAATGACTTACTATCTTGACAATACAAACAGTGATGATTCACTCAAAAAAATAGATAAGTTCTTATTTATTGGTGCAGGTCTTGGGCTTCACATACCATTGATTCATGAAAAAGTTAAAGCGAAACATTACTTAATCATAGAAGATGATTTAGAACTTTTTTATCTCTCACTTTTTTGTACGCCTTATTATAAAATAGCAAACCAAAGTTCTTTAGTCTTTTGTATTGCACAAGATGACAATAGTTTTATAAATAACTTTCAACTTTTCTTAAATGAAGAGTGGTTTACAAATAAGTACCTTAAGTACTCATACTTTCCAGCACATTCTGAACATAAAATTAAGTTAGTACAACATACTCTAGCATCTCAAGATTTTATGACTTTTCCCTATAGAATTACTCAGGACAAACACTTACGACCCTTAGAGTTTATCAATAATGACTACTCAATTATAAACTTGAACCAACATCAAAAGAATACTATCTTTTCAAAGAAACCTGTACTGGTTATAGGTGCAGGGCCATCCCTCGATAAACACACGCAATGGCTACAAAAAAACCATAAAAAGTTTATCATCGTAGCCGTAGGTTCAAGTTTAAGACACCTCCATAAGCATAATATCGTGCCCGACTTAGTAGTACACCTTGATGGCTTTTATAACTCTATCATTCTTTATTCAGGTTTTGATGTAAAAGAGTTTTTAAAAGATTCTACCCTCCTTTTTGGCTCCTTTGCTCCAACTAATGTTAGAAAACTTTTTAAAAAAGAACAATGTTTTTTTCTTGAAGAAAATACATTCTATTTCGATGGTTTTTCTTCAAGACATGCTTCTTGTGTAGGTTCTACTTCTCTAATCCATACAATAATGTTTGATGCAAAAGAGATATACCTTTTAGGACTAGATTTTGCCCTTGACAGTAAAACAGGAAAGTCTCACTCTAATTCACATACAACAAAAAATCAGCAAGATCTCAAGAAAAAAGACGAACTATTAAGTTCTATGGATTCACAAAGTAACTTGTTTCCCATAAAGGGAAATTTTGATAAAATAGTATATACGAATCCGCTTTACCAAACATCTCTTCAAAGTCTTTATTTATTACTTCCTTATCTTAAGGATGCTTCACAAAAAATTTACAATTTAAATTTTGGTGCTCACATTATATGTACTGAGCCAATGAGTACTCTGGAAATTCCAGATCATTCTATCTTAGATAAAAAAGTGATTCGCAATGAAATCCAATGTATGTTTCTTAACATCAGCTCTCAAAAACTTTCTTGTGGTGATATAGCCTCTCTAAAAAAGCGATTAGAACACATAAAAACAATAAATAAATATGTTTTTAAATACAAAAAAAATGCCTCTTATAAGAGTGTTGATAAATACTTATATGAGCTTTTTGGAGTAATATCAGATATTTTACATTTAAATGGTGAAAGAGAAACAAACAATACGATAGGAACTTATCTACTCTATTTTAAATATACCGTACCTATTATATATGATTTTTTAAATACAGTAGGCTTAAAAAATGAAAAGTATCATATGAAAAGCATGGACAAACTATTTGTTGATGAAATGTTGTATCTTTGTGAGACTTACAAAGATGCTTATGAAGATTTTTTAACAAATAAATGTTAAAAAACTAATCAAGAAAAAATCTTGATTAGTTAAGAGAGCGAAATTACTTACTACTGAAGTAATCTAAGAACATTCTGTTGAACAGAATTTGCTTGACTCATAGCATATGAACCAGACTGTGCTAAAATATTTCTTTTTGCAAAGTTTGCAGATTCAGAAGCAAAATCAACATCACGAATATTTGATTCAGCAGCTGCGATATTTACCTGTGTTACAGATATATTTCTAACTGTAGACTCAAGTTTATTTTGAGATGCACCAAGCGTTGCACGTTGACCATCAACAGCTGTAATAGCAGTATCCATATCAGTAATTGTAGTTTGTGCTTCTGTACGTGTACCAACTAAAATAGAAGCAGTTGTTTTACCTGTAATTGAAGCAACAGTATTATTACCAAAATCAACAGTTTGTGTATCTCCACTGTATGCGCCAATCTGGAAAGTAAATGTACCAGTTGTTCCACCAGTTGCATCAAGAAGACTTACACCATTAAACTTAGTATCAGTAGCGATATCACTAGCTTGCTCTAAAAGTGCTGTAACCTCTTGCTGAATAAATCCACGAGATGTAGAATCTTGAGTATCATTGCTCGCTTGAACAGCAAGAACTCTAACTCTTTTCATAATGTTACCATACTCTTCCATAGCACCATCAGCAGTTTGAATCATACCAATACCATCATTTGCATTTTTGATAGCTTGACCAAGACCTTGAGACTGAGCTGAAAGTTTGTTAGCAATTGCAAGACCAGCTGAATCATCAGCAGCTTTGTTAATTCTAAGACCTGAAGATAGTGAAGTTAAACTTTTGTTAAGTTCAAGACCATTCATTGAAGCATTTCTAAATGCATTTAATGCACCTATGTTTGTGTTAATTCTAAAACCCATAATAAATCCTTTTAGGGTAGAGCCTTTCGCTCTAAGTTAATTTGTATCTTGGCTTCCTTGCCTCGATATAGAAGTAATATCGGTAGCCACAAAAATAACTTTAGCTTTTTTGTAAATTTATACAAATTTAGACTTTTTATCTTTTTTCGCTACACTTCCAAAACTAAAACAATTTTTACTATACTATATATAGGAATACTATTTGAAATTAATTATCGTAGAGTCACCGGCTAAAGCCAAGACTATAAAAAACTTTTTAGGGAAGGGTTATGAGGTTATAGCCTCTAAAGGGCATATCCGTGACCTACCTAAATCTCGTTTTGGAATCACACTTGATGAAGAGAGTGGGCACCTTGTACCTACTTACTCAGTTGCAAAAGAAAATGCAGCCATCGTTAAAGAGATAAAAGCTCTTGCCAAAAAAGCGGACACTATCTATATCGCGACCGATGAGGATCGCGAGGGTGAAGCTATTGGGTGGCACATCGCTCATGCTATGAAAAAAGATCCTGCTGAGTTACCTCGTATCGTGTTTCATGAGATTACTAAGACTGCTATCAAGCATGCGTTAGAGTCTGCTCGTACTTTAGATATGGACATGATAAACGCACAACAAGCTCGTCGTATGCTTGACAGAGTTGTTGGGTATAAACTCTCTCCACTACTGGCGTCTAAGATTCAAAAAGGACTCTCAGGTGGTCGAGTTCAAAGTTCTACTCTTAAACTTGTTGTAGACCGTGAACGCGAAATTCAAGCTTTTGTTCCTGTTGAGTACTGGTCTATTGACACTGTGTTTAAGAAAAATATTGATGCTAACTTAATCATCCATAAGGGTGATAAGATTACAAAGATGACGATAGAGAATAAAGAACAAGCACTAGCAATTGAGAAAAGTGTTAAAGCTGACAGTTTTGTTATCTCAAAGTTAGAGACTAAACAGAGAAAGTCTGCAACTCCTCCACCTTTTATGACTTCAACTTTGCAACAAACTGCATCTAGTAAGTTAGGCTTTACTCCTAAACGCACGATGATGATTGCGCAATCACTTTATGAAGGTGTTAAAACTCCTGATGGAACTTCAGGTGTTATTACATACATGAGAACAGATTCACTTAACCTTGCAGGTGAGGCAGTTGGTGGCGTCCGTGGTATCATTGAAAGCCGTTTTGGTAAAAAGTATCTTCCAAAAGAGCCAAAGGTTTACACTAAAAAGTCTAAAGGTGCACAAGAGGCTCACGAGGCTATTCGCCCTACTATGCTTGCGTTTACTCCTGAGGTAGCACAGAGCTTTTTAAAGGCTGATGAGATTAAACTTTACCGTTTAATCTATGAGCGTTTTATGGCTTGTCAGATGGAAGATGCACAGTTTGAACAACAAAGTATTATATTTAAAGGGAATGAGAACCAGTACCGTGCAAGTGGTAGAAAACTCCTTTTTGATGGTTTTTATGCACTAACTGGGGCAGAAGACAAAGATAAACTTCTTCCTACTCTTAAAGAGGGTGACACTGCAGAAATTCAGACTATTAAACCTGAGCAACACTTTACTGAGCCTCCTGCACGTTATAGCGAAGCATCACTTATCAAAAAACTAGAGTCTGAAGGAGTTGGTCGTCCATCTACTTATGCACCAACCGTTGCAACACTAAGCCAGCGTACTTATGTAAACATCGAGAAAAAGCAGATAGTACCTACTGAGATGGCGTTTACAGTTACTAAGATACTAGAAGAGCATTTTGCAAACATAGTAGACATCTCTTTTACTGCTAACATGGAAGAAAAACTCGATGAAGTTAGTGAAGGAAAAACTGACTGGCAAGAACTTTTAGCTGAGTTTTACGGTCCATTTATGCAACAAGTTGCTGATGGAAAAGAAAACATTGTGAGTTTAAAACTTGCTAAGCCACTAGGGAGAACTTGTCCTAAGTGTGGAGAGAGTGAACTTCTTTTACGCAGTGGTCGTTTTGGAAACTTCATCGCTTGCTCTGGTTTTCCAAAGTGTAAGTATACTGAACAGTGTGATGAAGAAGGAAACGCAGTAGAGAAAAAAGAGACTACAGCAGAAGAAAAATGTGACAAATGTGGCAATGATATGGTTATAAAAAATGGTCGTAATGGTCAGTTTTTAGCGTGTAGTGATTATCCTGATTGTAAAAACACTAAAAGTATCAATGTAGAAGAGAAAAATAGCGATACGCCATGTCCTGATTGTGGTGGGACTATTAGTCTTAAAAACTCTCGCCGTGGTCCATTTTGGGGATGTAATGACTACCCTGAGTGTAAGTTCATCTCAAAGTTTGAACCGACTACTATTAAGTGTGAAGAAAAAGGCTGTAAGGGTGTTGTTGCACCGAGAACTTACAGAAATAAAGAAGTTTATGAGTGTGTGAAGTGTAAAGCTCGTACTCCTCGTGAAGAAGAGACAACTGAGAAAGAAGAGACAAAATAGACTATGAAAATTGGTATACTCTCAGACACCCATACTAAAGTAAAAAAAGCTAAAGCATCGCTTGATTTACTCATTGAGAATGGGGCTGAGTTTATTGTTCATGCTGGTGATGTTTACGAGAGAGAAACACTAGAACTCTTAAAAAACTGTGGTAAAAGACATGTCTGCGTTTATGGGAACAATGATGCACATTTAGTTGAGTTTCACAACGACTATAATCTTGTTCAAGAACCCTACTACTTTAAGTTAGACAACACAAAGTTCAAACTTATGCATCTCCCTTTTTATATGGCTCCTGATGCTGAAGTAGTTATCTTTGGTCATACACATGAGTTTAAATCAGAGTTTGTAGAAGGCACACTTTTTTTAAATCCTGGTGAATCCTGTGCAAGAAATAAACCTGTATCTGAGTGTGTACTGCTTGAGATAAAAAAGAAAAAGTTTAAAGTCACTTACTTTAGCAAAGAAAAAAACGACAAAAAGTTTAAGTCTCAGCAATTCTCATACGAGAGGAAATTATAATGAACAAAGAGATATTTTTATGCTCTATCTGTAACATCAACAGTGGAACATGCCTAGAAGATTGTAAGTTTTGCTCTCAAAGTGTTCGCTATAAAGCAGATATAGATAGATACAAACAAAAAGATATAAAACGAATCCAAGAAGAAGCTATCACTGCTAGAGACAATGGAGCACTTGGGTTTTGTCTTGTTACAGCAGACAAAGGGCTTAAACCTAAAACACTAGAGTTTGTTTGTGCTGTTGCTAAAGCTGTTGGAGAAGTAGCCCCTGAGCTGCGTTTGATAGCTTGTAATGGAACAGCTTCAGTTGAACAATTACTTATCCTTAAAGAGGCAGGAATTAAAGCATACAACCACAACTTAGAGACAAGTGAAAGTTTTTATCAGGAGATATGTACAACACATCCTTGGAGTGAGCGCTATGAGACTTGCCAAAATGTGAACACAGCAGGACTTACACTGATAACCGGTGGTATCTTTGGTCTGGGCGAAACGCAGGCAGATAGAGTAAGCATGTTAGAGTCTCTCGCTTCACTTAACCCAACTTCTGTGCCTATAAACTTCTACCATCACAATGAAGCTCTTGAGCTAGAACCTAACTCCATAGAGATAGAAGATGCTTTTAATCTCATCGCTTTAACACGAAAACTCATTCCAAATGCAGACAGAATTATGGTTGCAGGTGGCCGTGAACTTATGTTTGGCGAGAGACAATCTGAAATCTTTGAGCATGGTGCAAACTCTATTGTTATAGGAAACTACCTTACAACAAATGGTCGAGCTATGAATAAAGACTTAGATATGCTACAATCCCTCAAACTAGAAGTCGCCAAAAAAGTCTAAAGGAAATCACTGCTGATGAATGATAATATCACACTTATTTTGACACTATCACTCATCATCATGTTCTCTCCTTTTTTCGCAAAATTTTTAAAACTCCCTACTACTCCTATTGAGATGATTTTAGGTTCTCTTCTTGGTTATGTTGGCTTTTTACATGATGCTCATCTCTTTGAAATAGTTGCAGAGTTTGGTTTCTTATATCTTATGTTTATAGCCGGAACCGAGATTAACCTCAAAAAAGTACTCAACACTTCACCTGTCATCATGAAAAAAGTCATTGTATATCTTATCTTTTTATATGCTTTTTCTATTCTTTTTGCTATACAGTTCTCACTTGGTAAGATTTTTATGGTTCTTCTCCCACTTATCTCTGTTGGTCTTGTCGCGACTCTTTCAAAAGAGTATGGTAAAACAGACTGGCTTGCTATGTCTATGACAGTTGGAGGAATTGGAGAAGTTGTAAGTATCGTTATCCTAACCATTACCTCTGCTACTCTAACCTCAGGAGTTGGGTTAGGACTTTTTCAAACTATTATGGCACTTTTGGCTTTTTTACTCTTTATGTTCTTACTTTTTCGTAGTATGCAGCTTATATTTTGGTGGTTTCCAAAGGTCTCACTTGCTCTTATGCCACATGAAGATAACAAAGAACAAGATATCCGTCTGAGTATGGGTATCTTCTTTCTTCTCGTTGGTGCAATGCTTTATCTTCATCTCGAACTCGCTTTTGGTGCTTTTTTAGCAGGTATCTTTATACCAACATTTTTTGAGCATAAACATGAACTTCCAGAAAAACTAGCCTCTTACGGTTTTGGTTTTCTTATCCCCATTTTCTTTATTCATATTGGAAGTTCGTTTAACTTAGATGCACTTTTAATCCAGGGGCTTATTGAAAAAGCACTTGTAATTACTCTTGTTATGATTATAATGCGTCTTATCGCCTCTTTAGTCTTTATAAAAGAGCTTGGAGTACGAGATGCTGTTTTGATGGGACTTTCACACTCTATGCCGTTAACACTACTCATAGCTATGGCAACACTTGCTTTTAATGCCAACTCCATAGACAAGCTTCACTACTATGCTTTTATTTTAGCGGCACTCTTTCAGGTTATTAGTGTTATGATAGTTATTAAAATTATCCATAGATATAAACTACAAAAAGAGTTAGAGGAGACCTTATGAGTCGTTCTGTTTTACTGCAACTTGCTCGTGACTCCATTGAAGAGGTGTTTCATGCCCAAAGAAGTATAGATAAAAATGCACTGCTCCAAGAACATCCACTTTTAAATGAGAAGATATCAACAACTATAAATCTTTTTATAAACAAAGAACTCAAAGGGAGTTTTACATCAAATAATGTACAAAATTCCCTTCTTAGTAATATTATTCTTTGTGCAAAGAAGGCTGCGTTTGAGAGTAAACCAACACAGACACTCAAAACTTCTGAGTATCCTCACTGTGACATAGAACTTTTACTAGATACTCCTGATGGACAACTCAGTGAAATAGATCCTGCCATATTACAACTTAGATAATTATTTTCGCTCCATAATAGTAAAATTTATTCCCTCAAGAACTATCTCATTAGAAACTTTTTTAAAGCCAATTTTTTCATAATAGTTGATAGCATTTTCAAAAGCACAGACAGTTAAAGCCTCACTTTTTTTATGTGTAAATGCATACTCACATAGAGCTTTTGCATTTCCTCTATTTTCCTCTCTAGAGAACAAAAAAGCGATATGCGAGTATGTCTCAAACTCTAAAACTGCACTTATATTTTCATTTATATAAAAAATATTTTTTGCTTTATAACTCTCTTGAAGACTACTCAAACTTATCTGGTTTAAGAAAGCATTTTGTGCTTCAATACTATAAAATGCTCGCATTTTTAACTCAAATACTTCGTGCATTAGGAGGGATATAGCTTCTAAGTCCTCATATTTTGCTTCTCTAATCATAACTTTTGAGGAAAACTCATCATAAATTTTTGAAGTTTTGGAGCTATAACTGCTTGACAGTAACCCTGCTCAGAATTAAGTGCATAGTAATTTTGATGATAATCCTCAGCAGGATAAACCACCTCAGGAAGAGCACTCACTTCTGTAACGATTGGCTCATCAAAGTTTTTCTGATTTCTCTGTATCGCATCATTTATAACTTCATGTTCTAAATCACTAGCATAGTAGATGACTGAACGGTACTGTGTTCCTCTATCTCCACCTTGGGCATTAAGGGTAGTTGGGTTATGTACAGCAAAAAAGATGTCAAGTAGCTCACTTAAAGTGATGATTTCTTCATCATATTTTATGTCTATAATCTCAGCATAACCACTCACTCCAGTGCATATCATTTGGTAATTTGGATTTGGACGATTTCCTCCTGCATAACCACTCACAACACCGATGACACCTTTAACATTTAGGTAAATAGCTTCAGTACACCAAAAACACCCACCGCCAAGAACAACTCTTTTTTCGCTCATAAATTTTCCTTACATATATTAAGCCAATTATACATAATGTACTTGTTAATTTTCTTTACATATAATGACTAATGCCTAAAATAAATAGTTCAAAATTTTACACAAGTGCTATACAAAAGTATGGACTCAATGCCAAAGGTCTAAACTGGTCATCAAAAAAAAATCAAGAGCTTCGTTTTCATGAGATACTACAACTTCTTCCTGAACAACTTGACACCTTTTGTATAGGAGATGCCGGTTGTGGCTTTGGTGATTTCTATCGCTACTTAGGGAAGAAAGACCGAAAACCTGCTAGTTATTTAGGAGTGGATTCTTTATCGGATATGGTAAGCATTGCCTCAACTCAAACACCAACTGAGATACTCCATTTAGATATTTGTAAAGAAGAACTTCCTATACAGGACTATTATATCTGTAGTGGTGCACTTAATGTTCTCACAGATTTTGAGATACATCTATTTATACATAACTGCTATAACTCTTCAAGAAAAGCTTTTATTTTTAATGCTTTATATGGGGATAAAGAGAGTGATACATATAATTATATGCAAAAATATGAGATAGAGAATATTGCTAAAAATCTTAAAGTGAAAAATATAATTTATAGAGAGGGGTATTTGGAGAATGACATCACTGTCATGTTTCTTAAGTAGTACTTCATCCCAAAAGGGATAAAGACTATTTTGCTAATGCTGCTTTAGAAGCGTCTGCAACTGCAGTAAATGCTGCTGCATCGTTCATTGCCATATCAGCAAGAATTTTACGGTCAAGCTCAACACCTGCTTTATGTACACCATTCATGAAAGATGAATAGTTCATTCCATTTAAACGAGCCGCTGCATTGATACGGATGATCCATAGTTTACGGAACTCACGTTTTTTCTGCTTACGGTCACGGAATGCATAATAAAGTGAACGTTCAATTTGCTCTTTGGCTTTACGGAAGTGCTTACGACGACCACTATAAAAACCTTTCGCTAATTTTAATATCTTTTTGTGTCTTCTTCTACGAACTACACCTGTTTTTACTCTTGGCATTTCTTTCCTTTTTCTTTACCTAGTCGTTATTTCACTAAGAAATGAACAAGTCCACTTCTCAGGCAGGGACACAAAGTCCCTACAACCCCCTAAAGGCTTTACTTAAACAATCAAGGTGCCACTACTTTGGTGGTCTTGCCCAATTTATTTAAAAATTGGAGATGTAATGAAAACTAAAATTAGTTTATCATAGCCTTGATGTTTGCTGCGTCTGACTTAGCAACCACTGCTGGTTGATTTTGATCACGACGAGTTCCTGCATCTTGTTTAGTTAAAATATGGCTTCTAAACGCTTTACCACGTTTAATTTGACCATTTTTCTTAACTTTAAAACGCTTAACAGCGCCTTTTACCGATTTCATTTTTGGCATCGATAATCCTTTAGGTAAAAATATCATGAGTATGTTTTTCATGAACAGAGTCCATAAAAAAGCGCTAACCGCTCAGGCACTAAAGCTAACCTCTTACGAGATAGATAAAAGCCAAACACACTTTGAGAGTGGGATTATACCCAAATATTTATAAATTATTGCTATAATCTACTTATGAACTCAATACAACACATAAAAAATGCCCTCAAAGAGCTTGATGATGAAGTCCAAACAATACTTTTAAACTGGGATATTCCCCTTAATGAAAAAGATAATCTAATGCTTCCAATTTTACAACAAAAAAGAGTACTCGATCAAACACTAGAAGATTTAACATACCTAAAAGATAATCCACCAAGTCCAAATCAGCCTTGTGGTATCTCTAAGCATAGGGACTAATATCCCATGTAAGTGAGACACTAAATGCCGAATCCCTCGAGAGGATTCAATTTTAGAAGTATCTCTGTTGTATCTTTGAAAAGAAGATGAACTAGATACAAACTGCTCTTAGTATCTGTCGACTTATAAATACGAAATATTTTCACTTCACCCAACTCTTCCGCTACAAACTCACTATCAGCTACTAAAGGAAACTCAGTTAAGGGTCTAAGTGATTCTATTCTATAAAGTTTTTTATCTTTTACAATGTAACCAACATAAGGATTTATCCGTTTATATAAAGAGTGGGTAGTTTGCAGAAATGTTATATCTATTTTTGTATCTTGATTTAAAACTTTCACATTTAAAGCTCTAGTAAAATCCATAAGCAGAGTTTTTTTGATTTTCTCTATCTTGGATATTTTTTCTACCTCTTCGTTTAGTAAAGAGTTAGAACGATTGAGGTTTGCATAACTTTTATATAAAAAAAGCATTAGTATAGTTAAAATAATGATAGAGATTAAAAGTTCTATGAGTGTAAAAGCTGATTTTTTCATTGAATTTTTACTCGTATGAGTTGTGTGCTGAAATCTTTTGCATGAAGAGTAGTTTTTCCTATTTCAAAGACTAAACCTGAATTGGAACTCTGCTCAGACTCAGAAGGGTCTTCAAACTCACTTGTATCTATCGTTGTAAGTTCTTCATAGTTTATCTCTACTTTCATAGTTTTTAAACGCCGACGTAAATCGCTCTCTAGCTCAAACTCATCTACAAGTCTTTTCATATCTATCTTTGATGATTCAAAACCATACTTATTTGAAAGGGAAAGTAAAAAAGAGTTGTACTGAGTTGTTTTCATCATCTTTTTTATACCAAAAAACTTCTGGTTTGTATTTCCTTGCATCTGCAACAGTGCTGCAATTACCACAGAGACAATAACAACTGCTACCATTACTTCCATGAGTGTAAAAGCACTGCGTTTAGGCATGACCTAAACCGATACGTATAGCTTCATCAAGCGAAGTGTCTCCATTGAGTAGCATTTGTGAGAGTTGCATAGAGATAGTTTTAAGACCACTAGCCTCTAAGTGTTTTTTGATAGTATGCTCATCAGTAGTGGTCTTTAACAACTCTTTTATAGAATCATTCATCACAAGCAGTTCACCAATAGAGCGACGACCAGAATAACCTGAGTAGTTACAAGATTTACAACCAACAGACTTATAAATCACTGCATCTTTAGAAATATTGTAATCCTCTGCAAAGTTCTCAGCCAACCCATCTTCTTCTTTACATTCATGGCAAATAACTCGCACTAAACGCTGTGCTAAAATCCCTAAAAGTGAAGAACTTATCAAAAATGGTTCCACTTTCATATCTGCTAAACGCGAGATAGTTGCAGCTGCTGAGTTCGTATGAAGAGTTGAGAATACCAAGTGACCTGTAAGAGCTGCACGGACTGAGATAGCTGCAGTCTCTTCATCTCGAATCTCTCCTATCATAATGACATCTGGATCTTGTCTAAGAATAGAACGGAGTGCTGAAGCAAAAGTAAGCCCTACTTTTTCATTCACTTGAATCTGTGCGATATTATCACTCTTATACTCAACAGGGTCTTCAACTGTTATGAGATTCTTATGAGGCTCTTGGATTTCGCGTAAAAAAGAGTGCAGAGAGGTCGTTTTACCAGAACCAGTTGGTCCAGTTACTAAAATAATTCCATGAGATGAACGGAGTAATTTTTGCATCGTCTCTATAAGTGCATTATCAAATCCGAGTTCATTTATCTGCGGTATTTGTGAACTTTGCATCAGTAAACGCATAACAACTCGTTCACCGTAAAAAGTCGGAAGAATAGAGATACGAATATCAAGTACTTCACCCGCTATTTTTATCTGTGTACGACCATCTTGGGGGATACGTTTCTCAGAGATATCAAGGTTTGAGATAACTTTTATACGACTTACTATAAGGCTCACTACTTTTTTATCTAAGTCTGCATTTTTACTAAGCATGCCATCAACACGAAAACGAACTACACCTTTTTTTTCTTGAACTTCTATGTGAATATCCGAAGCCCGTTTTTTAACAGCCTGATAAAAAAGAGCATTTACAAACTTGATAATTGGAGCAGACTCTTCACTTGTTAAGATGTCACTAGAAGTACGAAGAAAGTCAGTAAGTGAGATATCTTCTTCACTCTCTTCACCCTCTTCTTCTTGCATAGTTTCTATGGCTTTATCAGTTCTAAGTTCTAAAAAACGGTTAAAAAGTCTTTCGTAAGATTCTTGGGTTAATAGACAAAGAGGATACTCTTTGTCTAATTTAGTATAGTAGTTACTCGCACTTGCATAAGACTCCTCTGATGTAAATGCAGTAACAACTCCATCCAGTTCACTAAAAAGTAATGCATTTTTCACACTGATGTTAGTATCTAACTCTAGAGGTTCATATATCTCAAGTGTTAAGTTATGTAGAGGCTCTTGGTGTAGCATTTACTTTTTTGCTTCACTAGATTTTATTTCAGCAATGTTTTTCATCTTTGCTTTCTTTTCAAGCTTCTCAAATACTTTTATATTATATTCTTGTTGAATTTTTGAGAGTAATCCTAAGTCCTCTTGGAGTTGAGAAAGTTTTTCACTTTTATCTATGATGTATGGGGTTAGCATCACTATTAAATTATCCTGTTCTACTGTTGTGGTTGTTGAAGAAAAAAGATACTCTCCTAGCCAAGGGATATCTCCTAAAATTGGAACTTTACTCACGGAAGTTCTATCATATACTTTTACTAGACCTCCAATGATAATACTCTCGCCATGACGAAGAATAGCCTGTGTTTTAACCTCTTGTTTTGAAGTAACTGGCTGTCCTGTTGCATTATTGCTTCCATCATCAACTAAATTTTCCAAAATTGCTTCTGCATCAAGTGTTACCTTGTCTTTTGAAGACACTCGAGGTTTTATTTTTAAAGTAAGGCCAACATCTTCACGTTTAAAACTACTCGTAACACCATTTAATCCCGATGTTGTTGTGACACTTCCTGTTGAGATGGAGATTGTTCTTCCAACATAAATAGATGATTCCTTATTATTTACACAAAGAATAGAAGGATTACTTATAGATTTTGCAGCTCCATTTGTCTCAAGAAAGTCGAGAGTGGCACCAAGTGCAAAGCCATTTGTAGCTCCTGAACCGATAACAGTTGTCGACAGTGCCGCACCAATTTGACCAGCTATTGCTTGTCCTCCAAAATTTGTTGCTAATGAGTATAGGCCTTCTGATGTCAACACTCCCGCGTCAAATCCATACTTTACCCCTATCGCTTGTGCATTACTTTTGTTTATTTCTATAATTCTTGCCTGAACATAGACCTGATATTTTTCTTTATCAAGTTCATTTATAATAAGTTTTATTCCTTTAAGTATAAGTGGATTACCGATGGTAATGATAGCATTAATCTCTACACTCGCAGATACACTTGGTTTTAACGAAGGATCTGAAAAAATCTGTTTTGCAATAATTTCATTAAGTGATGCGGCAACTGTTGTTGCATCAGAGTTTTTCAGTTCATAAATCTCCACACTATTACTGCCATTAGACTCTATATCCATCTCTTTTATCAAAGACTCAATTTTTTCTACATTTAAGTCTAATCCAACCACTATTAATGCATTAATATTATCATCGTAAATAATCTTTACTGTATTTGAAGCAATTTTTGCATTAAAAATAGATTTTGCAACTTCAAGAAGTCTGGTTTGAAGTTTTTTTGCATTTGCATTGTGAATAGGAATTATTTTAACAATAGTTCTATTGTTTGAGCCAATATCTTTTATAACTTTTTTAACAGTTGCAATGTTTTGAGGGTAATCTGTTAATAAAAGAATATTACTCTCTTTTATTGTCATAAGTTTTGCTGTTTTAGAAATCAAATAACGAATTTTTGCTGCTACAACATCCACATTATCACCCTTTATATGTATAACTTGAGTAACCATTAGTGAACCGTATGCCTTTTTATTTTTATCTACAACTATCACATTATGTTTTGCAGCCTCTGTGGAACGTACTACTTCATAGATAGAAGCATTTTTTACAAGAGTAAAACCTTTAGACTTTAACACGGAGACTAAAATACCAATAAGCTCATCATCATAAATAGCTGTTGTACTTATGAAGTTTACCGTTCCATTAATTTTATTGTTTATCAGTATATTTTTATGGCTAACTTTTGAGACAAGTTTGATGAAGTCATTTATCTGTAAATCAGAAAAGTTGATGTTTACCTGCTCTCTTGCTTGAAGTATCACAACTAAAAGTGTTGTTAGTAGTACTATTTTAATGAATCTCATAAATTATTTCCCTCTCTTGATTATTGCGTAAAACTATTAAAGATATCGTTTTAATTGTATCTATTTTTTTATAAAAACTTAGTGCATCTTTAAAAGATGTCAATTTTATATTATTTACACTAATTATAAGATCTCCTTTTTTAAGACCTAATTCTGCCATTTTAGAGCCCTCTCTAATGCGAATCACATGAAATCCTATTATTTTACTACCCTTTTTAAGTGGAGAAATAGCAATGTCTTTCCAAATGTCTGATGGATTATTTGAATACTTTTCAATGTCTTTTTTTGTCACACTTCTTTGTGTTCTTGTAAGCTGAAGATCTTTACTCCTTGGGGCTGGGTTATTGTAAGTCTCTATATCTGTTAATCTTAACACAAAATCTTTTTCTAATTTACTAAACACTACTTCTCTTAATGCTATCTCTTTTAATTTATATCCAGCATAATATTCCCCTATGCTTACTATCGTAGTATTTTTTGGCGATACTTTTTTAGCTACTATAACAAAGCCATTAAACCGACTTCCGTATAATCCTTTTAAAAGAAGTGAATTTATACTATATGCTATTGTGTTACTCCTTCGCTCTTGTGGCATATTTTTAAAGTCTACTCTTTTAAGCATATTTTTAAAGTCTACTCTTTGATACACTGATCGGTAAGACTTAGCACAACTAAGTTGAATTCCTTCAGTTGGTAAATACAAATAAATAAAAACAGCTATTGCCTTCGCAATAAGAAGGAGTATTAAAAGCTTTGTTGTCATTCTAAGAAATTTTGTGTTAGAAAGATTTTGCATATATATAAGCCCCATCTTTATATTTTTGAAATATTTTCATACTTAGTTTATACTTTTTGAGCATTGTATTTGTTGGTCTTAATGTAACATTTAAATCTCTTTTTAGTATATTAAACTCTCCATTTATCTCACCAAACTGCCCCTTTGCATGAAGCACTAAAACTAAAGGATGAAAAAGAGTATAAGTTACATCAATTCTATCTATCTCCGATGGTAAATGAGCCTCAACTAAAGATGAAAGTTTAATATTTCTAAAGCTTACATTATTGTAAAAGAGTAGAAAAGTTATATTTGCTGTTTCTACAACACCCCCCTCAATTCCCTTTACACTTACCTCTAAATTATCTGCTTCTAGTGAAAAGAGACTCTCACTAAGGCTCTCTTTAGAGACAACTACATCAAACTTTTTTAGATTTTTTTCTAAAAGATAGTACACACTAGACTTTGGAACAAACACTATAAGTGCAAAAATAAAAAAAAGAATATAGGCAAAAAGCTTTAAGAGTTTTTTTACCATTGTATTTCCATTTCTAAACTAGCCTTGGTATCGTTGAGTCTTTTTATCTTTAAAGTAGTGATATTGAAGGAGTCATTTAAAACTTTACCCATTAAAGTATTTAAAACTCTACTATCCATACTTTTTGAACTGATTTTTATAAACTTTTTCTTGTGGTTAAGGCTTAAAGCTGCTGTTTTTATAGATGTAGTTCTAAGAATTTTCTCAATCCTATTTTTCACCTTCTTCTTATCTACATAAATAGACTTTAAAGCTTTTAAGTCAACTGCTAGTGCCTCACTCACAAGAAACTCACTCTTAACTTCACCCAACTCACTCTTAACTTCACCTAGTTTAAAAAATAAAAACATGATGATTACAAGGAGTAGTCCACCTATATGTAGAGGATTCACCTGATTCATAAACTAAGTTCCACTTTCATACTTTTAGCACTAAAAAATGTTTTGTACTTGAGCTTTTTGGCATTAAGTTTTGAAAGAAATACTGTCTCACTTCCTTTTTTAATACCACTTATACTCACAAAGAGTTTTTTGTTTTTATACTCTAGGAGTGTTATCTTCTGAGTAGCTTTAAGAGGTAATGTCAAAAACACGGCTATTGCTTCTCTAAGTTTTGTCTGTGTTTTGTATATTTTAGAGTACTTAGCATATGTTGATCTATTTTGAATCATTGTTGCTTGAAGTTTATACTTTGTGAAAAGTGCTTCTCTCTTTTCTTCTATCGACCCTATCTTAGTACTTGTGATAAAAATCTCAACTAATAAAATAACTACAAACGCAACTAAAACACCACCAACCTTGTAAAGACTTTTATTATCAACAATATGCCCAAACTGTTGAAGCTTTATAGTATACTTGGAGAGTTCTAACTCACTCAAGTCTATGTCTTTCGACTCATGAACCCAAGACAAAGGGGCTAAAACGAGTAGTCCATCTTGAAGATATATACACTCTTTATCGTTTATACTCACACCATGTTCTAAAGAGTTAAACTCAGACTGTGCAAAACGAATGCTGCCTATTTCAGAACTGCTGATACCTCTTTGGCTTATCAAGTCAAGGATTTTTTTATCTTCGAAAGCAAAAAGTATGAACTCATCTTCACTTTTATAAGCATAGTATGAGTAGCGTCCTAAAGGGAGTGAATCCTCAAAGATAGAGGGAAGAAGTTTTGTAACTTCGCGTACACTTGAAACAGGTAGCTTCATCTTTTTAACCCAATAGAGTCTAGGAGAGAGAATTATATCAAGCTTTTTCCCTTTCTCACAGCTAATAGTCTCACTTGATTTAGGGTCTAAAAAGACAGCATTAGTACTGCGTTTAAATTTCGTAAGCAAAGTTAGACCCCTTTTTCTTTTTTATATCATACTCAAAACTCATTTTTGAGTGTTGTCCATTTAGTGTTATCTCTAAATTTATTTCTATTATCGGTTCAAAAAAACTACTTTTAAAATTTTTAGTTAAAATCTCTTTCTCATCATCATTTAGATTTAAGTCTTCAAAAGAAGTATAGTAGCCACCTCCTGCACTTAAAAACTCTGCTCTATTTCTCGAACAGTTAAGCATAAACTCCCATACTTCAGGAGTTGCATAGTTTATATCAATACTTATGTTTGTATTACTTCCGTAATAAAACAAAGCATTAAAGTCTATGTCTTCGAGCGAATTATCGTTATACTCTTTGGTGTAATAATCGTTTATTATCTCTAAATGTTTAGTAGAGGCGATATAGTCTCTAAAAAGATAGGGATTTTCATCAAATATGTTGCTATTATAACTATTATCTTCTTTAATCCCTCTAATGTTATCTAGCAAAATATCTACATACTGCGAGTTAACATTATGGTTAGATAAGTACTGTCTCAAAAGGGTTACTTTTGGCTCATCTAACATCGCTGGATTAAACTTTGCTCTTGCACTCTTCATACTTAGAAAAATCTCTATACCCTCATACTCAAAAGGGATAAAAGAGGCCTGTGACAAAAGCCGAAAAAAATTAGCACTAGAGTTATTTTCAACTGAGGCTTGAAGCTCCGGAGAGTTTTTTAAAATGTTAAGTATATCTTCAACGATAATACTCTTTTGATAGAGAAAGTTTTCCTCTTTTACGATCTTTGTTGCATCATTTACCTGCTTTAAACCGTAAGCTATCGCCACTGTTATAACTATGACAAACATCAAGGTTATAAGAAGGGCTATGGCACTACGGTTGTGTTTCATCTAAGAGATACTCATAGAAAAGATAGGTAATAGCATTGCTGCAACGATAAAACCTATACTTCCACCAACAAAAAGCATAAGTACTGGTTCTAGGAGTGTCAGTAAAAGAGCGATTTTATCTCGGTTTTCTTCAAAATAAAGTTCAGAAGTATGTGTTAAAATATTCTCTAGCTCTGAGGTTTCCTCTCCTAAAGCGATAGACTGAATAAATACAATATCTATGACCTTTTGTGATTCATTTAGTGCAGCAGACAGAAGTTTTCCCTCAACAACTTTTTTACTCGCACGGATAAAGATTTCTTTTATAACACGGTTATTTAAGATGTTTGCAGAGAGGTTTATGGTCTGAACAAAAGGAACACCTGAGCGGGTAAGTAGTGAAGCAATGTAGGCAAAACGAGCCAACTCACTTTTCATAGCGATACTCCCAAAAAGCGGTAGGGAGAGCATAAACTTATCAACACCATAGGCAAAAGCATATACTTTTTTCTTCAATGTAACAAACACAACAACAACTAAGAAGATAATCCCTAACATAAGCTGAAAGTTACTAGAAAAAAAATCTCCTGCTGCTATAACAAACTGAGTAGGAAGAGGTAATTCTTGATCCATACTCTCAAAAATACCTGTAATTTGAGGCACAACAAAAGTAAGCATAAATGCAATCATAACTAGAGAGATGATAATCATAAAACTCGGATAAGCAAAAGCCCCTTTTATCTCTTTATGGATTCTATCTTGTTCTTTTAAAAAACGTGAAAGCTCTAAAAGCACTTCATCTAAAATACCACCACTCTCGCTCACCCGTATAGACTCTTTAAAAAATGGTGGGAGTTCTACTATGGTTTGTGATTCTAACGCGGTGTAGAAGTTTTGTCCCTCATCAAGATGTGTGCTTATAGTAGAGAGAAAAAGTTTCATCTTCTTGTTACTCTCATAGTGTGATTGCACAACTTTTAAAGCGGCAACAATGCTTATGCCTGAACGGATATACATAGAGAGTTCACGAGAGAGTGCAGACAACTCTTTTGGTGGAATTTTATATTTTGTTAAAAATTCAAACTTTTCAAAAAGGCTAGGACTCTCTTCTTCTAAAGACTCATAGATAACACCAATAGCTTTGAGCTTACTTCTAGCCTCAGTGATAGAGAGTGCCTCAACTCTGTCTTTTAGCTTTTTACCTTCTGCATTTATGCCCTTATACTTAAAAATCATCGTGCTACTTCTTGTACTACAATCTCTTTAGACTCAAGTAATTCTTCTAGGTGGTCATACACTTTTGTAGGAGTAAAGTAGCTTGTGTAGTCATAAGCTTTTTCTTTAAAAACAATGAGAACTTGCTCGCTTATTGAATTTCTACTCATAGTAAATGAAAAACAGACATCTTCTTGTCTCCCCTCTTCGTTAAAAAAAACTGCATCTTGAACTTTTCGTGTCCCTTGTGAAAAATCATATTTATATACTTCTATGCTGTCATCAAAAAAAGGCTCTATTTTCTTCTCTTGTTTCACATCATCAACATAAACATCACAACTCTCACATGCACCTAAACACAAAAGTTTCACCTCTTTAGTCTCTTCTTTTACATAAGTAAAGAGGTACTCTTTAAGATTTTTCAAACTTGGAACTGGTTTTTGTGCACCTACATTTTGTAGCTTACTCACAGCAAGGGTGTAAATCACCCCGATAATTACTATAACTATCATCAATTCTATAAGAGAAAAAGCTTTTTTCACGCCTTTACTTACACTCACTCAGTCTTATATCTTTGCCCTCTTTCTTTCCACCCTCTTTTTTATCAGCACCTAAAGATATAAGTTCGATGCTACCATCATCATTTAAATAGATAAACTCTTGACCCCATGAGTCTTTTGGCATTTTTCCATCTTTAAAGTAAGAGTCATCTTCAGTTAATGCTTTAATACCTTCCTCGGTTGCGGGATAAACACTATTTTTTATCTTGTACATATCTAAAGCACCATCATAAATAGACTTCATCTGTACACAAACCAAGTCGCGTTTCGCCTCTTCACCTTTACCTGTAAGACTCGGCATTACCATAGCTGCAAGTAGTCCTAAAATAACAATAACTATCATCAGCTCTATGAGTGAGAAAGCTTTTTTATTTGTTGTATATTTCATAAGGTGAACCTTTTCTTATTATTAAATACTCTATTATAGTAAAAAATTATTATTTTATCATTATTAAAAAGTATGTATCGGGAAAATTTATATGTGAAATGTTTTATAGTAGAAGACTCTTCTCCAGATACCTGCGGCACATAATTGCTAAAGGTGGGCTGCTGTATTCCTACCCTGACCCATTATCCGTAGCAACCATTGCACAGGTCTAAAGAAGAGAACTGAAAGTATAGCTAAAATTATTTATTTATATCTTAATTGTTGCGACTGCTATACTTATTGCCTCTAAATACTTTGCATATTCAAAAGAAGAGTTACTCTCTGCTGCTGAAAGCTCCATTTCTTTTGCCATATCATAGAGCTCAGTAAAACGCATGTTCCCAGAGCTACCCTTTAATGAATGAGCATTCTTTTTAATGGTCTCATAATCATTTTTTGCGATTGCCGTTTCTAAACTTGCAAAAAGTGGTTGAGCTTCTTCAAGATAACTGCTTAAAAGCAATGGTATATGCTTTGGTTTAAGCCCAATATTCTTTGCCATATCATCATAATCTAAATTTGAATAATCAGGATTTGTAAGTGCCATCAAAAATTTCCTTATAATATTTTCACTATAATATCGAAATAAACTTTAAAGGAAAACTTATTGACTTATATAGTTATGGCACTTAAGAGCGAAGTTCAAGCATTTGTAGATAAGTATAAACTTCAAAAATCTCATTTAGGTAGTTTTTCACTCTATTATGATGATACTAGAAAAATTATATTAAGTGGGGTTGGTATTAAAAGTGCGAGAGAAGCAACACAGACACTTATCAATCAATATGATATTTGTGATACTGACATCTTTCTCAACATCGGGATTTGTGCTGCGAAAAGTAGCTCTAAGATAGGCACTTTGATGGATATAGGTGTAGTTGTCTATAATGGAGTCTCTCAAGGTTTTGCTAAAAATAAAAAGGATATTGTCTGTGTAGATGAAGCCTTAAGTGAAGCAAAATATGATTTAGTAGATATGGAGTCTTATGGATTTTTAGATGCAGTTCTCCATTCCCCCGCTATAAAAAACTTTCATATCTTAAAAGTAGTAAGCGATCACTTTGAGCCACAGAGTGTTACAAAAGAAAAAACGAAATCACTTATCTTTAAAGCGATTAATGATATAAATAAACTATTACTTAGTACAGAGGGATGTCAATGAGAATATTTTTTCTACTTTTACAAACAGTTTTACTACTAAATGCAACCTCCGTTGAAGATATAGAACTTAAAAAAATGATAGGGAGAATGCTTGTCGTAGGTTTTGAAGATCAAGCTGTTTTCTACAATTCACAAGTTATTAAAGACATCCAGACTTACAACTTAGGTGGTGTTATACTTTTTGATAGGTTTTATAAGGATAAAAAACGGGTAAAAAACATACTCAATCCCTATCAAGTAAAACAACTCACCCAAGACTTACAAAACTACTCTAAAAAACCTCTTTTTATCGCCATAGACCAAGAGGGAGGAAAAGTTGCTCGACTTAAACCGCAGTATGGTTTTGTCAAAATTCCCTCTGCGTTTGAGGTATCCAAGCTAAACGCAGCTAAGGCAAAAGAGATATATGCTACCCAAGCACAGATGCTAAAAAATGTCGGCATTAACCTCAACTTTGCTCCAGTAGTAGACCTAAGTGTCAATCCAAAAAACAGAGTTATAGTTGGACTTGAGCGCTCTTTTGGTGAAAAAAGTGAAGATGTAGTAAAGTATGCTTCTTTAGTGATAGATGCACAAAGAGAGAAAAACATCATCTCCGTATTAAAACACTTTCCCGGTCATGGTTCTTCTCTTGGAGATTCGCATAAGGGTTTTGTGGATGTGAGTGAGACTTGGAGTCAAAAAGAACTAGAGCCTTACAAAACTCTCATCAAAGAAAATAGAGCTGACACCATTATGACAGCACATGTTTTTAACAAACATCTTGATGCTCAGTATCCAGCGACACTTTCTTGTAAAATAAACACAGACCTACTTAGAAATGAACTTCACTTTAAAGGTCTTATCATCAGTGATGATATGCAGATGAAAGCTATATCTGCACACTATACACTTAAAGAGAGTACAACTTTAGCCATAAACGCAGGGGTAGATATACTGCTCTTTGGAAATCAACTCGCACACAATAGCATCACTGAGATAATCGACACTATATATAAACAGGTCAAAAGTGGTGCTATACCCTTAGGACAAATAAAAGCTGCAAACAGACGCATTCAAAATATGCATACGAAAAATTCTATCATACAAAAGCCCATCATCTTTACAGACAAACGCATAGAGCTAACTAAGGAGTACATCAAAACGCACTACTCACTTGAAGTAATAAACATTAAAATTGTGCCTAAAAGTGTAGTCGTGCACTGGACTGCTGTGATGAGTTTTGAGCAGTCATTTGAGCGTTTAAATCCTGAACTTCTTTTTAGCGATAGAGCTGACATCGCTAAAGCATCGGCTCTAAATGTCTCAGCTCATTTTCTCATCAACCGTAAAGGTGTTATCTACCAACTCATGCCTGAGAACATTATGGCAAGACATGTCATAGGCTTAAACTACTCAAGTATAGGTATAGAAAATGTTGGAGGAGAGAGTAACACAAAAGAAGACCTGACGCCAGCACAACTTCGCGCAAACATCAGACTCATAGAGTACCTCAAGAGTAAATACCCAAGTATAAAAAATGTCTTTGGGCATTACGAGTATAGAGAGTATGAAGACTCAAAACTTTGGTTAGAAAATGATAAGTCATACAGAACAGAGAAAAATGACCCTGGAAAAGTTTTTATGTCTCAGCTAAGAGAAGCTCTTGATAAATAGTACTTTTTCCTCTCTTGACTGGCTTATATTTTTAGCTTACTTTGGTGTTTTAGCCTTTAGCTCTTACTGGTTTTCTCGCTCTAAAATAAACTCAACAAAAGAGTACTTCACCGCTTCAAACGCCATGCCACTTCTCGCAGTTGCCATCAGCATACTCGCAACTACTCAGTCAGCCGCTACTTTTCTCGGTGTGCCTGAGTTTTCTTACTCTCACAACTTTACACTCATCGGATTTTACTTCTCTTCTCTTCTTGGAGTTATATTTGTAGCGAAATACTTTGTGCCAAAGTTTTATGAGATAAATGCCATCACAGTTTATGAACTTTTAGAAAATCGTTATGGTGAGAGTGCGAAAAAACAAGCTGGTGTTATGTTTCTTGTCGGTCGTGTTATGGCTAGTGGGGCTAGACTCTACATCGCGGCACTCGCTATAAGCATGATACTTTTTCTTGACATCGCGTTTGTTCATATGCTTATCTCCATTCTTATCTTAGTTCTTGGGGCTTTAGCTTATACTTACTTTGGTGGGGTAAAGTCTGTTATTTTGAGTGACATCATTCAGGCTATTACCTATGTTAGTGCTGGAGTACTTGTTGTGTTTTATCTTTACACTTCTTTAGAGGGTGTAGATATTCTAGCTACTTTAAATGCAAGTGACAAGTTAGTGTTTATAGATACTTCTTTAGATGGGAAGTTTAGTATTATCGGGCTTTTAAGTGGATGGTTACTCCTCAACATTGCTGCGTTTGGACTCGACCAAGACATGACACAACGGGTTCTAAGCTGTAAAAACAAAGATGAAGCCTCTCGTTCACTTCTGCTCTCTATCCTTTTTACTATTCCTATCGTTTTACTTTTTTTAAGCATTGGGGCTTTACTTTTTGTTCACTACCAAAGCACGGAAGTTTTACAAACTTTTAAGGGTGAAAAAATCACTATCTTTATGTACTATATCTTAAACGAAATGCCTGAAGGTCTTCGTGGTTTTGTAACTGTCGGAGCCATAGCTGCCGCACTCTCAAGCACAAACTCTGTTTTAGGAGCCATGGCGTCTGTCGCCATAGAAGATCTCTACAAGCCTTATAAACTAGCAAAAAATCCAAATACAGATGAGAGACACTTCATAAAAGCCTCAAGAAACGCAGTCCTCTTTTTTGCTCTTACACTCACCCTCATGGCAATCCTCTCTTACTTCTGGCAAAGATATGCAGAACTTTCACTCATAGGTTTTGCGCTTGGAGTTATGGCGTTTGCTTACACTGGTCTACTCGGTGTGTTTTTCTCAGCAATTTTCACCAAGAGAGGAAGTGTAAAAACTGTCCCTTTTGCTCTTGGTGGAGGATTTTTAACTGTTCTTGCTCTACAACCCTATACATTTGGGTTTAGCATTGGTTTTGCATGGCAGATAGCACTTGGGACTGTAATATCATTTGCTATAATGCAAAGTATAAAACAGAAGGAGTAATTTATGAAAAAAATTAAGATATCAAACATCGAAAAATATAGTAATTTATTTAATAACAATAATAATTTATTTGAAGATATCAAGTGGGTTGAACCAATTTTCATTTCTATGACAAGTGCCTATAACAGTGATGTTAATTTTCAACTTACAACAGATAATGACTACATTTATAATATGCTAACTTCCGATTATAAGTTTTGCAAAACATTTAGTCCAATATCTATAGTTAAAACACGTGCAGGACTAGAAACAATCTCAACACAATTAACCGATGTAATGCTTAAAAATTTCAAAGATTTAACAGATACAGATAATAAGGATTTAAAACATTACCTGCACTACCTATTTTTAGAATTAATGAATAATGTAGCTGACCATGCACAATCTGATGGACATGTAATGGCACAATACTATCCAACAAATAAGAAAATTCAATTTGCAATCTCAGATAGAGGTGTAGGATTTCTTTCAAATTTAAAACTAAAATTTAATGACATTACGACAGAAGAAGAAGCTATACATAAAGCACTAAAAAAAGGAATTACTGCAACACCTCAAAAAATGTATGGTCAAGAAAAAAATGCAGGTTTTGGACTTTATGCAATGGTGGAAATTCTCAAACAAACAGATGGTAGGTTTATTATTATTTCTAATGACACCTTGATTAGATATACTAATGGACTCTATACAACAAAGAAATTATCAGACCCCTGGAAAGGAGTCGTTGTAGCTTTTGAATTTGATGAAGCCAAAATTGAGTTTGATATGGATTATTTTAAGAGAAACTATCTTTGGAAAGAGATAATTGATGATAAAGATGAAGATTTTTACTAAGCAGAACGCTCTTTTGAATATTTAATAACAAAGTTGATAGTATCTTTTATTCCTTGTGTTTCATTTACAAGTCTAACTTTTCCTCTAACATATTCAATACCAAATGCTCGTATGAAAATACCAAAAAACTCATCTATAAAAGACTGAGTCACTTGTTCTATTCCATTAAAATCTAATGTTATTGTACTTCCTTTATCTAATTCTTTTTTCATTCTTTTTCTAACGATTTCACCTGCACCTCTAGAACCAACAAAGTCAAAACCACCAGTCTCATTTTTTATATTAATAACTACTGACATAATGTACTCCTTTGTAATAGTATTTATAAAGTATCTATACTATAGCACAATAGTGGTAAAGACATCTTAATAAAATAAAATATCTTGTTTTTTATAGTAAAAATCTTACTAAAATATATACCTAATATATTATATTTATATACGAAATGGCTTGTTTAGACTTATGCAAACAAGCTTACAGATAAAAAGTTAAATATCAGCATGACTTTTTATAACTAGTTTCATCAATGCACCCGTTAGTGTTAAATTAGTAATCATCGCGACTATAACTGTTATACCTGTGATGAGTCCAAAGTTAAAAAGATTTGTCATACTCGCGAACATAAAAACTAAAAAGCCAGAACTCAACACTACTGATGTTATAAGTATCGCACGACCGCTTGAGTGAAGTGTCAGCCTTATAGCCTCGTCCACATCATTATGCAGTATATAGTAGCGTTTGAAGTTGTGCATGTAGTGGATGGTATCATCTACTACCATCCCTATGGCTATCGCCCCGATGAGAATAGTAAACATGTCTAAAGGCAGGTCAAACACAACCATAAACGCTATGGCAAACATGATAGGTGTAAGGTTAGGAATCATACTCAGTAAGCCTAACTTGAAGTTCCCAATGAGAATCACCATTAAAATAGCTATGACAATAAACGCAATGATATAAGACTCGATAGAACTCTCAATAGACTTCGTAATCGTAGTCGAGAGGATAGGTAGTGTTCCTGTCACACTCACACTTGCCATACCTTTAAACTCTTCATTAAGTAGGAGTTGTAGCTCATCTATCATCTCAACATACTCCACACTATCCACCCATGGAGCTTTGATACTCATGCGAGTTTTAGAAAACTGAGAGTCGACTATCTCTTCTAAGTCATCACTCCCACTATTCTCAAAAAGTAAAAACTCTTGGGCAATGAGGTCTTTGTTTTGAGGGATGACATAGTACTCTCCTCGGTTCTCATTTAACGCCATATGTATCTCTTTTAAGACATCATTTATACTTACTATTTTTCCTATAAAGTAGTTCTCACCTTTGTAAGTATATATCTCTTGTGTTACTTTTTCTAAAGTGTTTAAAAAGTGAGGATTATAAACTCCATTTTCCTCTCCCGTATCTAAAACCACTTCTATGCTTATAGATCCACGAAGCTCTTTATCTATAGTCTCTGTATTTGTTCGCACAACATTGTCCTTTTTAAACCAATGAAGAGGATTGTGAGAAAACTGCATCTGTGAGCCTAGTACTAGAGAGACTACAATGACGATAAACGCAGTAGTTACTATGCTTTTTGAGTAGTTGATGGAAAAGTTTGCGATATTTATCATAAACTTATCTAAGAAACTATCTTCATCTTTTATCTTATGTTTCATGGGAGTTAAAGAGAGTAAAACAGGGATAAGAACAAGTGTTAACACAAGTGCTAAACTCACACCAATAGCGGAAAATATCCCAAGTGCAGCAACGGGTGCTATGTCTGAGATAGCAAAAGAGAGCAGTGAAGCTGCCGTTGTAAAAGAGGTCATAACTACAGCCAGACCAGAGTGTCCTATCGCATAGGTAATAGCTAAGTTTTTATCTCCTGTCTCATCATACTTATGATAAAAGATGGAAAGTATGTGAATACTATCTCCAATAGCCACAGCTAAGAGAAGCGAGGGAAGTATCTGTGTCATAGAAGTTATGGGGTAGCCAAGAAGAGCCATAGAGCCTATGGTAGCAAGTAAAGTCAAAATAACTACCATAAGAGGAATAACAACTCCACTCACTCTTCTAAATGTTAAAAAAAGTAAAATAGAGATAGTCAGAATAACATAAAGTATAAATGTTGACATATCTGCCATAAGTGTTGTTTGTAGATTTTTTGTAACGATGGGTGAGCCCGCATCATAGATTTTAAAATCATCAGCCTTGTACTTTTTGAGTATCTCTTCAAGTGTTACTATTAACTCATTTGTCTCAGCTCCTGTGATAAATTCTAACTCTTCATCACCATGAGTATCATCTCCAAAGCCGTCTGAGAGTGCATCAAACTCATCAGCACCTACAGATGTATAAGTGTTAGTGGTTATCATGATGGTTGTAAAAGTAGAGTCTGCGTTTAAGTAGAGGTCTTTGTATATACTGTTTGTTTTTGCAAAGTCTGCAATGGCTTTGAGCTTTTTGGTATCATCAGGTATGCCATCTAAAAAGAGATCTTCGACTATAAGTTCAGACTTGTTTCCTATGGTTTTTCTAGCATTTTTAAGGGAGTCAACCTCTTTTATGTAAGGCACTTTTTCTTGTATCTCTTCGTGAAGTTTGAAAAGTTTTTCTAAAAAGGCTTTGTCAAAGACATCTTTTGTTTTAATGGCAACTATGATTTTCTCATCTCGACCAAACTGATTTCTAAAGTCATTGTACATTAGTATCTGTGGATCATCTTTGTACAAAAATCCCTCAGTAGAAGTATCAAAGGTGATTTTTGGAAGGTTTGAAGCTAGTCCAATAACAAGTGCTAGAGTCAAAAACAGAGCGATAAATCTATACTTGATAGTGAGGTGCGTAAAATCTTCAAACTTTTTTTCTACTTTCATTCGCCAGTTTGTTACCATGATAAAATCCTTCTAGTTATTTACACATCTTACAGCTTTAACATTAGAGTATCGTTAAGGAAATGTGCTACTATATCGTATGAAAAATTCAAATACTTTTATCGGTGTTATGTCTGGGACAAGTCTTGATGGGGTTGATGTTGCTCTGTGTGAGATTACAAATGAGAAGTGTAAACTCCTTAGCTCTTATGAGCACCCTTTTGATGCAGACTTAAAAAAAGAAATTCTTGAGATGATAGCGGGAAAAACTACTCTAAAAAGTCTTGGTGAGCTTGACTATAAACTAGGTAGTTTATTCGCAGATGCTATCAATACCTTTTTAAAAAAAGAAAATATAGAAGCTTCAAGCATACGAGCTATCGGGCTTCACGGACAGACTCTTTGGCACTCTCCTGAGGGTGACTACCCTTTTTCTATGCAGTTAGGGGATGCTAACATTGTCTGTGCCCAAACGCAGATACAAACAGTAGCAGACTTTAGACGTATGGACATAGCCAACGGTGGACAAGGTGCTCCTTTTGCTCCTGCGTTTCATAAGTTTCTTTTTGCAAACTTAGGGAAAAATGTAGCTGTTTTAAACATCGGTGGAATGGCGAATATCACCATTTTAGATGAAGAGGTTTTGGGCTGGGATTCTGGTTGTGGTAATGTTTTACTTGACTACTGGATGAGTCAAACGCAGCTTAAACCTTACGATAAAGATGGCGAGTTTGCTTCTAGTGGTACAGTGGACGAAACACTCCTAAAACTCATGCTAGAAGATGCATACTTCATAAAAAAAGCTCCAAAAAGTACAGGAAGAGAGTACTTTAATGCTCTTTGGTTAGAAGAAAAACTAAATAACTTCGCACATTTAAGTGAAAAAGATGTACAAAGAACACTTTTAGAACTCACAGCAAAAAGTATCTCAAATGACTTAAAAGACAGAGATATTTCTACTCTTATAGTCTGTGGTGGTGGGGCTAAAAACACTTTTCTTATGCAAAGACTCAAAGAGTTTCACTGTTGTGAGATTAAACGCAGTGATGCACTTGGAGTAGATAGTGATGCCCTCGAAGCTATGGCGTTTGCTTGGTTTGCATACAAACGTGTAAACGCAGAGAGTGTTGAGCTCTGCTCTATAACCGGTGCTAAAAAAACTTCACAACTCGGAGCCATATATGGATAAGATGAAAACTTGGATACAGACAACTCCTTATGCCGACTTCACCCTTAGTATAGTAAGTGCTGATGCTAGTTTTCGTAAGTACTACCGTTTAACAAAAGATACTAAAACTTTTGTAGTAATGGATAGTTCTTTAGAGTTAAACTCCCTTTCTCCTTTTTTAGATGTCACTTCGCGACTCCTAAACGCGGGAGTAAAAGCCCCTCAAATTTTAGAAAAAGATGAAGAGAATGGCTACTTGATTTTAGAAGATTTTGGGGACACACAACTACTTGATGTTTTAGAGGCTTCAAACTTTAAAACACACTACAAAAAAGCCATAGATGAGATACTCAAGATGCAAAATGCAGAGACAGCTTCTCTTCCTCTGTACGATAAAGAGTTTTTACACTTTGAGATGGGTTTAATGCAGGAGTGGTACTTAGAAAAAAACCTTGGGCTTTGCTTAAAAACACAAGAAAAAGAACTTATCATAAACACTCTAAACGCCATCTCTGAAGTAGTCTTAGAACAGCCCCAAGATGTTTTTGTGCATCGTGACTTTCACTCTCGAAACATTATGCTCACACCACAAAATGAAATTGGCGTCATAGACTACCAAGATGCCATGAATGGGGCTATAACTTATGACTTAGTTTCACTTTTAAAAGACTGTTACATCGAGTTTAAGAGAGAGGACATCGAAGTGTTAGCCCTTTACTTTAGAGATAAAAAAGTGCCTAGTGTTAGCGATGAGACTTTTCTAAAGTGGTTTGACTTTATGGGACTACAACGCCACATAAAAGTGCTTGGTATCTTCTCGCGTTTGCATTTACGAGACAAGAAAGATTGCTATCTTAAAGATATTCCTCTTGTTTTAAAATACACTGTTGAAACAGCCCTTAGATATGATGAGACTAAAAATTTTGCTCTGATTTTACAAAAATTTTACAAAAATGTATTATGATGTACCTATATCAATACAAAAGAACTATAATGTACCCAAAATATATAACCAGTAATAGTGTCCTCATCTTATTTTTACTTTTCAGTGCTGGGGCTTTTACACTCAACAATGAACTTTTACTTGAGGTGATCAGTGAAAGGACTATCATCATACTTCTATTTATATCCTTAACTGGAACTCTTATGCTTCTAAGTATTATTTTTAATAAGAGTAAAAAATTTGAATACATCTCCCAAGTTGACACACTCACAAATATCCCAAACCGTAGAAATTTTAATACTAAATTTGAGTACTTAGCTGCACTCAATACACGTTCTAAAATTGATTCTTATTTAGTCTATATGGATATAGATAATTTTAAAATTATTAATGATAGTTTAGGTCATCAATGTGGGGATAAAGTTCTTATAGAGTTTGCAAAAATTTTAAAAAACAACGTACGTAAAAGTGACTTAATCGCAAGGTATGGGGGAGAAGAGTTTATAATCGCTTTTTCAGGTAGTACACTCCAAATCGCTAAAGCATTAGCAGAAAAGATACGTCTCTGTGTAACAAATTCCATAGAAATACAAAATATTGTTTATTCTCCTGTAACAATTAGCTTAGGTCTTACACTCATAAAGGAACATGATTCACTCAGTACAGCAGTTCTTCGAGCAGATAAGGCAATGTATCAAGCTAAGTCCACAGGAAAGAATAAAGTGTGTGTGCTTTAAATGAAAGCCATGATACTTGCAGCTGGTCGAGGGGAGAGAATGCGACCACTTACCGATACTCTTCCAAAACCACTCCTAGAGGTACAAGGTAAAACACTTATACTTTGGCATATTGAAAAGCTTGTCAAAAATGGCTTTAAAGAGATAATTATTAACACTGCTTATTTAGGCTATAAAATCCCTGAATACCTAGGCAATGGTTCGAAATATGGTATAAGCATACTCTACTCAGATGAGCAAAATTCAGGTGCACTAGAATCTGCTGGTGGTATAAAAAAAGCTCTTCCACTTTTAGGGAATGAGCCTTTTTTAGTTGTTAATGGTGATGTCTTTTGCTCCTATGAGTTTGATATAAACTTTGACCTAAAAGATAAAAAGGCACATCTTATTTTAGTACCTAATCCTGAACATAACTCTAATGGTGACTTTGCCTTAAAAAACAGTGTAGTTTTAAACCAAGCTGAGAAAATGTATACATTCTCAGGCATAGGATACTACACACATGAATTTTTTGATACTATTAACATAGAGAAAAAATCTCTCGCACCACTTTTGAGAGAAGCTATACAAAAAGAAGAGATAAGTGGTGAAGTGTTTACAAAAATGTGGCATGATATTGGTACACCTTCAAGATTAAAAAAGATAAACAATGAAAACTAAACTATTACTACTCATACTACTCACACTCGGTACTTTACTCCAAGCAAAATATACAAACTGTACTTTTAAAAATAAAAATTACTCTGATGTTTGTATTCAAGCTGTTAAATCAGGTGTTTCATATAAGTATGCAAACCAATTTTTAACTTCTTACTTTAAAACAAAAAAGTATGATGAAGTGAGTTGGAAATATCTACAACCAAATAAAATCAAACATCATCAAGTGCAAGAGAAAAAAGCAAATAATGCCCTTGTTGCATATATTCCTCAAATGTTACAAAACCTCAAAAAATACAAAGAGGTGTATGACTATGCAGAAAAAAAGTACGGTGTAAATCGTGAGATAATCGCAGCCATCCTTTTAAAAGAAACAAAACTTGGTAAAATCAAACCAAGTCATGATGCTTTTATAGTTTTTAACACTATGGTAGTACGAACCAATCCAAATTCAACTAGAGAAAAGTGGTTACTAAAGATGGGCAAAACAAATATGGCTTCTATCATAAGTCATTGTTTTAAACTAAGTCTGCCACCTTCACAGTGTAACCTTGCAAGTTCGTATGCCGGTGCAGTTGGCATACCTCAGTTCATGCCAAATAGTTTTATTTACGCTAAGTCTTATAAAAATAAAATTGCTGATTTAAGTAAAATGGAAGATGCCATAGTCTCAGCTGCAAATTTTCTTCATCAAAAAGCTGGATTTGACACACTCATAAACTGGGATACAATGCCAGATATTCCTGCAGTTGAAGCACAATGGTACGAGTATGATTATGCTACAAAAAATGCTTCATTTGTGTATGAGACAAGCAAGAATGGAAAAGTATATAATTGTTTCACAAAAGGTAGGTCTGAATTAAAGAAGATGAAAGAGTACGCAAAGAAGGTTATGCGTTATAACAACTCATCAAACTATGCTCTAGGAGTTATGAGACTCGCATATGAGTCTCACTACTACCTCTACTAGTTGTCTTGCATAAGCACGAGTTCTAAACTTCCACTTATGTAGTTTGCTAAAAATGTAAGTATCTCTAAATCTTTATCATCAAAATCAAACCTTGACTTATTAAGTAATTGCATTACACCCATCACTTCACGTTTTGAGTTAAAAATGGGTACACTAAGCATATTCTTTGTGATAAATCCACTTTTTTTATCTATACTGGGTAAAAATCGTGAATCTTCGTAAGGATTATTGACAATTTGACCCTCTTTTTTTGTATAGGTATCACCCACTATTCCAGAGTCTAATCCGATTACTATTCTTCCTATACCATTGTTTAACTTTGTCCATAGCATATTATCTTCATCATCTACTATGAAAATAGAGCAGCGTTCAGAGTTAGAGAGACGTTTTGCCTCTTCACCGATGAGTTCTAGTGCATTATCCATATTAGATAATGATGCCAACTTTTTACCAAATTCTGCTATTTCATTAAAAGATTTCACCTAAGCATCCCGTTTAAGTTGTTCTGCTTCGTTAAGATATACATTAGTAAGTTCTAAAAATCCGCTAATATAATGTGCAAAAAATATCATAAACCGCTTATCTTCTTCATCAAAATCTGTGCTTTTATTTATAAGCTGAAGCACCCCAAGTATATGACGTTTTGAGCTAAATATAGGAGCAGTAATTACATTTTTTGTCTCAAAACCCGTCTCTTTATCAACATCAGATAAAAAATTTGGATGAGAATAAGGATCATTAGTCATCAGCGGTTTTTTTTCTTTTAATGTCACTCCAACAAGCCCTTTGTCCGAGGGAACAATAATCTTCTCAACACCATCAGCAATAGTTGTCCAGAGCTCTTGATTTTTTGCATCATTTATAAAAATAGAGCAACGTTGTGCTCCAATGACATTTTTTGCATAGACTGAGATGAGAGGTAGACCTTCTGAAAGTGTTTTTTTCTCAAGCAGTTCTCTTCCGAAATTTGCAAGTGCGTGATAAGTGTTAGCATATTTCATTGTGAAATTTTCCTTCTACATTCATTGTTTAAATTTATTTAGAACTATTATAGTGTAAAATAGCAATAAAATAAAGGAATATTTATGAAAACAACAATCTGGCATAATCCACGATGTTCAAAATCACGAGAGGCAGTAAATCTTGTAGAAGAAAGTGGACAAGTAAATGAGGTAGTTAAGTATTTGGATAAAACTCTCACCACTCATACTATGAAAAATATGCTCAAAATGTTAGGTTTTAAGAGTGCCAGAGAATGGATGAGGACAACAGAAGCTATATATAAAGAACTTGACCTTAAAAATGTTACAGATGAAGATGCTCTCATCGAAGCGATGATTCAAAATCCTAAACTTATACAACGTCCTGTACTTATCAGAGGAGATAATGCGATTATTGGTCGTCCCGAGTCTGCAATAACTGACTTTTTAAAAGATGGTGTTTAAAGTTTTTCTATAACCACACCATTATCTTCGATAAATTTGGAAATTACTTCGGAGTGAGTATGCTCATACTCTTTTGCATAGACTATACGTTTTATCCCACTAGCTATGACATTTTTAGAGCATTCACTACAAGGTTCAAGTGTTACATAAATAGTTGCACCCTCTATACTTATCCCCTCACGAGCTGCCCAGATGATTGCGTTCATCTCTGCATGAATCTCATAAGTTTTACTCCACTCATGATGCTCAGGAGTGTACTTGTTGTCCCAATGCTCACGACAGTTTGTAAAACCTGCTGGTGTACCGTTATAACCTGTACTAAGTATTCGTCCATCTTTAACGATAACCGCACCTACTTGCTTAGAGACACACTTTGAAGCACTTGCTATTTCTGTCGCTATGTTTATAAAGTTTGCATCACTGAGCATTTAATTTACTTCTCGTATTATATTTATATCTGCATTATGCTTGAGTCGTGCGAAATAATCACTCAGGACTTGTTCACGTTTCTCTGACATAATAGAATTTACTATCTGAGTTCTAACACTAGAAAGTCCTCCTTCTTTAGCAGACTCTATCTCTTTAATATAAAAACTCATAAAACCGCCTTTACCATTTGGTATGACATTTGTAAAACTATTAAGTGCTGTTCTTTCCAAAAGCGAAGCTAGCTCAGGAGAAATTTTATCATAAGGAAGTAACTGCTCATTTGTTCTAATTTTAGGTGAATAAAACATCGGATTATCGACTTTCGTTTGAAGTTCATTTTCATTGTCTGCATCATATATAATAACCGTAAATGAAGCTGGATGTTTATATGTATCTTTGTGTATGTCATAATACTCTTCACATTCAAAATCACTCGGTTCACTCAAAGATGAATAAGCAATAGCCTGATACAATTTTTGAGATAATAGCTTTTGTTTGGTTTTGGCTTTTAGCTCCATCGAATTCATTCCATTTGATTCTCTTACTGCATCATAAAAATCACTAATACTCATGTTATTTCTAGCTGCGAGTTTTTTAATGTCGTCATATACTTCAGCAGAGCTTACCTTAATTTTCCTATCATCTATTTCTGCCTCTTCGAGTTTTTGACGAATTAAGATATCCCTTGCTCTGTTCGCACTTAGTTTAGATATTTCCATTTCATGTTGTATCTCAAAAAGTGTAATTGCTTTGTCTTTTACAACAACAGCAACTCCATTGTAAACTTCTGCATTAAGTAGTGTAACAATAAACAAGGGGAAAATTATTTTATACATATATATTCCATTTTAAAAATTTTAGTAGTATCTTATCTATATTTTACCAACAGATAAATAAATATTAAGAACATTAAAATAGATTTTTATCTTTTTTATCTTTTCTTTAAGACTTTATTGTTATGCTTAGATAATTAAAGATTATAATTTGGGATGTTTATGTTTAAAAAGAGTATTATTATTTTTCTTTGTCTATACTCTTTTGTAAATGCTCAAGAGACACAATATGATGAACTTTTTGACCTTTCATTAGAAGAATTAATGAACATTGAAATTATAACTGTGTCTCAAAAAAAAGAAAAAGCTTCTGACTCTTTGGCTATTGTCTCTGTTATGAGTGCTAAACAGCTAAAACAGCTAGGGGCACTAACACTTTATGAGGCACTGAGTTTTTTACCTGGTATCCAACTTAATGAAACATACATGGGCTATACTGTTTTGACTTTTCGAGGACTAAATCCAGGTTTATACAATAACAAAGCCTTATTTATGATAAATGGGCATCCCCTCCATGAAAAACTTTTTGGATCTTCACATTTAGAATTTCTTCCTCTTGAAATGGTTGAACGCATCGAGGTTGTACGAAGCCCTGCCTCTGTTTTATATGGTACAAATTCTATATCTGGTGTAGTTAATGTAATTACCAAACAGGGAATTAAAAATTCAAATGAGATAGCCGTTAGAGGTGGGAGTAATAACCATGCATATGGTAGTTTATCACTACACTCAGCGAATATTAGCATGGGTGCTTCCTATCAAAATGATGCCGGTTATAATTTTGCAGGAACAACAGATGAAGATGGGCTAGAGGTTAACAAGCCTTATCAAAACGATTTAAAGAATATTTTTCTCGATGCTTATGGTAAAGAGTGGAGAGTCCAAGCTGCTTATTTTAGTTCTCAAAAAGAGAAGTTAGGTCTTACTGCAACAAACAAAAGTGGAGGTCTTAATGACTACGAGTCTTTTTATATTGATGCGAATAAGGTGTTTGCTCTTGACTCAGGCAAGTTAAACATCTGGTTACGTTATGACTATATGAATAAAAAGCTAAGTACACTTAACTTTCCTGTTAATCCAACTACTGTTACAAATGTTGTTGAGCGTTATAGTACTGAAATTCAGTATAAAAAGGATATTAATGAAGGTTTTTCTTATATTATAGGAGCAGCCTACGAGGATGATAAAACAGACCCTTTACTCTTTATAGATCAAACCGATGGCAGCATCCATCCGGCAAGTCCATTTCAAGAAAAATACAATACAACCAATATATCTCTATATACACAACTCCAGTATAATCTCTCTACTAACTTAAAAACAATACTTGGTCTTCGTTATGAAGATAATAGTGACACAAAATCTAACTTTAATCCTCGACTTGGTTTTAACTACCGATACAGTGAAGATACAAACATTAAGCTACTCTACTCCGAGGCGTATAGAAGCCCTACTTTTTTAGAAAAATATGCAAATGTCTCGGGTGTATTACTTGGAAATGTAAACTTAAAAAGAGAACATGTTAAAACACAAGAGCTTGGTGTAGATACTAAACTTAACAAAACGAATGCACTACAGATAACACTTTACCATATTTTACTACACAACGAAATTACACGGCGTGCTACAGGAAATGCGACTGAGACAGAGTACTATAACTCTGATGGTATTGAAACATATGGAATAGAAACTGAACTAACTAGTAAACTCACAAAAAAATCAGAACTTATCTTTAATGCTTCTTATGTTAATGGTAAGCACCTTAAACATATACAAGGCGATAACGACATTGACTATATAGCTCATTATACAAGTAACATTATGCTCAACTATAACTTTACAACACATCTCAGTAGTGCTTTTTCAACACAATATATTTCAGGAAAGTCATATCTACTTACATCAGGTGAAACAGGAAACATAAATGGGTACAATTTAAGTAACATTACACTGACTTACAAAAATAGACCATACGAAGTAAATCTTTATCTAAAAAATATTTTTGATGAGCAGTACACATTTCCTGAAAGTGTACGACAAAATATAAAAGAGATTCCAGGTGGTGCAGGAGCTAGTGCCTACTTAAATCTTCGCTACTATTTTTAAATACTTTTTATCTTCTTTTAATCTATGCCAAATATTTATTGTAACATTATAATGCATTCGATACATATAAAGCAGTTTTAACCTATTTTAGCTAAAATTGCATTACTTAAACTAAAGGCTTTTTTATGACTGTCACTCGTTTTGCCCCTTCCCCTACTGGATACTTACACATCGGTGGTCTCAGAACCGCACTTTTTTCTTACCTTTGGGCTAAAAACCGTGGTGGTAAGTTTGTTCTTCGCATAGAAGACACAGATAAAGCAAGAAACTCTGAGGAAGCAACTCAGGCAATTTTAAAAGCATTTGAGTGGCTAGGTCTTGAGGCTGATGGTGAAATAACTTACCAGAGCCAACGCGATGAGATTTATGCAAAGTATATCAAACAACTTCTTGATGAGGGCAAAGCATACAAGTGTTATATGTCAAAAGAAGAGCTTACAGAGCTTCGTGAAACACAGATGGCAAATAAACAACGTACTATGTATGATGGTCGTTACCGTGACTTTAGTGGAACTCCTCCTGAGGGTGTAGCACCTGTTATCCGCATAAAAGCTCCTTTAACTGGTGAGATTTTAGTTCAAGATGGCGTTAAAGGGACTATTAGTTTTCAAGCCGAAGACATTTTAGATGACTTTGTTATAGCTCGTGGGGATGGTGCACCAACTTATAACTTTGTAGTCGCGATAGATGATTACCTTATGGGCATTAACGAAGTTATCCGTGGAGATGACCACCTCTCAAACACTCCAAAACAGATAGTTGTATATGAGGCCTTAGGCTTTAAAATCCCTGCGTTTTATCATGTTCCTATGATTCACAACTCAAGCGGCAAAAAACTCTCTAAACGCGATGGTGCTACTGATGTTATGGATTATAAAGAGATGGGTTATACACCAGCTGCTTTACTTAACTTTCTTGTGCGTTTAGGTTGGTCTCATGGTGACCAAGAAATCTTTTCAATGCAAGAAATGATAGAGCTGTTTAATCCTAAAGACATCAACAAATCAGCGAGTATTTACAATACTGAAAAATTAGACTGGTTAAACTCTCACTACATTAAGAACACACCAAACGCAGAGCTAGCAGAACTGCTCACAGCTTACGACATAGTACTCACTTCTCATGATAAAAAAGAGATTCTTTTAGATGCACTTAAAGAGCGTGCAAAAACTTTAAAAGAGTTAGCAACACTTGTAGAAGAAATCGTTACAACACCTAGCTCTTTTGATGAAAAAGCTATAAAAAAAGCTTTTAAAGGTGATGCTTTTGATGTGCTTGAGGCTTACAGTACAAAACTCTCAAATGCAGATGAGTTGCACCTTCCAAGTGATTATCACTCACTTATGGAAGAAGTTGTAAGTGAGATGGAGATAGGCTTTGGTAAGATAGGGATGCCTCTTCGTGTTGCACTTCTAGGAAAGATGGGTGGACCAAATATAGATGTAATTATGGCTGTAATTGGTAAAGAAGAAACATTACTTCGTATAAAAAATTCAATCAGGGCTAACTCATTAGCCTAATTTTTGTTATGATTACTCTAAACAAATATTAGGAAAAACTATATGAAATATTTTTTTACTGCACTCAGCACATTACTATTTTTCACAAGTTCACTTCAAGCACAACAAACATATACAGTAGATACAAAAAACTCTACTGTTTACTACAAAGCTCTCGCTGATGTTTTTTTCTTTATAGACAACTCTATTCTCAGCATAAACCAGAGTGTTCAAGGTAAGATACAGGTAGAGGATAATAGACTTATAAATGGGGAAATTATCATAAATATCAAAGATTTTGATAGTCAAAATGGTATGCGAGATGATGATGTTATGAGTATTGTAGGCTATGAGATAAATCCTAACATCACTTTTCGCATTCATAATACAGAAGTTATAAAAGGACAGCTCTTTTTAGTAGGAACCCTTGAAGTAAATTCAGTTATAAAAACCATAACAGTAGCAGTTATAAAAACATATATAAATGACTCTATTACATACGAAGGGAAATTAAAAGTCAAATACATAGACTTTGAAATTGCGCCACCCACTCTTGGAGGTTTTATCAAAAAAGCGAAAGAGAGCATAGAAATAGGTGCAAAAATTAGGTTTGTAAAAACAAAATAAGAGATATAATTCTCTTATGAATAATAAGATAACTATAAAAACAATTTTCGCCCTTATTTTAAAGAAAAAAAGAATCCTCATTTATGGGCAAATAGTAACACTTTTTGCTATTTTAGTAAGTGTTCCTATTCCCCTTATGCTTCCAGTTATGGTAGATGAAGTTCTACTAAATAAACCTGGAATTTTTGTTGAGACTATAAACTCTCTACTTGGTTCTACCTCTGCGTTTAACTACATACTTATAGTGGCTTTAGTGGTTATTGCCCTGCGATTTATCTACTACATTTTCACTGTTATCTTGACTAAAATATTCACTCATATCTCAAAGTATGTTACATTTATGATTAGAGAGCGACTTATAAACCACCTTCAAATCACCTCTATGAATGAGTATGAAACCATAGGAAGTGGTGCCATCACTTCAAACCTTGTCACCGATGTAAACACCTTAGATGGTTTTATCATCACCGCAGTGAGTAAAGTGGTCTCTTCTGTTTTAACTCTTTTAGCGATTGCTCTTGTTATGCTAAGCATCGACCCTATTTTAGGGCTTATGATACTTGTCATTCAACCTCTCATAATGCTTCTGAGTAAAAAGATGTCTAAAAGAGTGGGTGGGCTCAAAAAAGCAGAAAATAGTGCTATTTCTGATTTTCAAGAAGATGTGGGCGAGTCGCTAGAACTTTTTGGGCAGATAAAAGCGAGTAATCAAGAACACTTTTTCTTCTCACGAGCCATAAAACTAGCCGATAAAATCCAAATAACTTCAAACGAATACGGTTATAAAAATGTAGCTTATGAGCGACTTTCATACACTATCTTTCTCATCATGTTTGAGATACTTCGTGCGAGTGGACTACTTCTAGTAGTTTATAGTGATTTGAGTATTGGGATGATGTTTGCCATGTTTGGTTACATCTGGTTTATCATGACACCAGTTCAAGACTTACTAGGATTTCAGTACTCTTACTCCTCTGCTATGTCTGCGTTAGAGCGAATAAATAAGATACTTAGTCTAAAAACTGAAAAGAGTGGAACACAGACCTTAGATACAAATGCAGTCAATATCTCTCTAAAAGATGTAGACTTTTCTTATGGAAATGGGAAAAACACACTTCAAAATATCTCGCTAAGTATCCCTCAAGGATGTAAAATAGCCCTTATCGGAGCGAGTGGAAGTGGAAAAACAACCCTTGCACAAGTTATATCTGGCTTTTATGAGAAGTGTGCTGGTGAAATTTACTACAACAATATCCAAACAGAGAAGCTAAATAAAAGCTCACTAAGAGAGAAAATATACCTCGTTTTACAGATGCCCATACTCTTTAACTCTAGTCTGCGTTTTAACATCACTATGGGGGATGAGAGCATAAGTGATGAGCAGATTCACAAAGCACTTCACATCGCTCAACTCTTAGAGATGATAGAGAAAATGGATGATGGACTTGACACGATAGTCGGACACCATGGGGTTAGGCTCTCAGGTGGACAGAGACAACGACTAAGCATAGCACGAATGATTATCGCTAATCCTAGTGTGGTTATCTTCGATGAGTCCACCTCTGCCCTAGATGTTCACACAGAGATGAAACTTCAAATGGCACTAGAGCAGATACTTGCAGAGAAAACAGTTATCACTATCGCACATCGTCTCTCAACTGTAAAAAATGCAAATCAGATTTATGTTTTAGAAGAGGGAAAACTTGTACAAAGTGGAACTCATGCAGAACTAGAAAATGAAGAGGGACATTACAAAGAGTTTGTCCGAAAACAGTTGATTTAAAGGCAAAAAATGAATAAAAATGACTTAAAATTCTACCTCGATGCACTCGATATACAAAAGACAGGGCATACTCTTGAATTTATTGAGTTACTGCAAAAAAAACATTTATCACACTTTAGTTTTAACAATATCGCTGTTTTACTAGGTGAGGAAATTTCCTTAGAGTTAAATGACATTTTCAAAAAAATAGTACAAGAAAACAGAGGTGGATATTGCTTTGAGCATAACAAACTTTTTTATGAAGTACTTAATGAACTTGGGTTTGATGTTTTGTTTGTAGTAGGAAAAGTTTTACTTACAAATGAAAAGATTGATGTAGCTAAAACCCATCGAGTAACACTCTTGAGTTTTGAAGATGAACTCTACCTTGTTGATGTTGGTTTTGGATTTATCTGTCCAAACAAGCCTTTAAGTATCTCCTCTAGTACACTAAACAACTCTTACATTATAGAAAAAAATAATGATAAAACACTTTCTCTTAGAATACAAACTCCAGATGGATTACTTACACTTTATATGTTTGATTTGCAGACCTACTCTGAAGCTGATTGTATCATGGGAAACTTCTACTCTTCAAACTATAAAGATGCTGCGTTTGTTAACAATGCTGTCATTTCACTACAACATCAAGATGAGACACTCTCCTTTAAAAACAATAAATATCATATAATAAAGAAAAATTCTAACGAGATAAAAGAGATAAGTTCTTCATCCAAATTACAAAAATTATTTCAAGATGTATTTTCTATTATGCTTAATAATGAAGAAGCACAAATCGTATTTAACAAAGGGCTTCGTATAAATTAAATTGCATACTTTTCTTTATAAACCTCTATCTCTTTGAGAACTTCATCGACACTCTCTTGAAGTTCACTTCCCATCTTTTTAATCTCATGAGGAAACTCATCTTGCATAAGAGTCATAAGAGCATACCAAATTGGTTTGTATCTTTCTTTTAATTGATACTCTTTCATCTCTAGGAACTTTTTAGCTTGGTAGTGTTGTCCTTTTGAGATTAAGAGAGTGAAATAAATGGTATTATTATCTTTTGTTCCTGCAGCACCAGGATAAATAAGATATTCAGCATACTCATCATAACTTTGTGTAAAATCTTCATTCCACAATAGTAATAGAGAAAATAATAGTGTATTATTAGCGTTTCTTGATTTTTTGTATGCTTCATCTATCATTATCAAAGACATACTCAAATTTATATTCTGTATAAAATATATCTTCGCTAAATAATATACTGCTCTATGAGACTTTTTCTTTATAGCTTGCAATAAAGGTTTTTCAGCCTTTAAAAACTCCCCTTTTTGTGCAAAAAGTAATCCAATAAACAAGAGAATTTCTTTCGTCCTTTTATTAGATTTAAGTAATGTAGTTAGTGCGATATCTATTGCCCCAGACTTTTGCAATAGAATTGCTTTATTTATTAATTCTTCGTTTGACAAGGAGAGGTGGTTACCTAAATTAGAAGAATTAGTATTCAATAATTTTGCTACTTCTGATTTAACATTTGCCCCAATTGCTGTATCAATATCTAGATAGCAATAAGTTTCAGCCATAGTATAAGCAAAAGAAGAACTAAGCTCACCTTTTTTAACTCTATCAATAAATTTAGCATCCCTTTCTTCTAATTCTTCTTTAGTACACCAAGACTCCAAGAACTTAACAAGCCACTCAACTCTCTGTCTATCTTTTTTTCTTCCAAAACGCATAAGATACCAGATGTTAAAAAATCTCTCTTTTATCTTATATATTTTATTTTTACCGATAGACTCAGACTCAACTATCTCATACTTTTCAAGTTTTTTCAGTTGTGCGGAAACTAACTTACTCTCCATTCTCAGTTTTTTTGCTATCTCACCTGTTAGCATACCATCCCAGTTTATAGCGATGGTATGTACTATCTCTTGAAGTGCTGGGGGCAAGTCATCCATTCGGTGCTTATAAAGAGGTGTAGCCTCATCAAGAATTTTTAGTAAATCATCAAAAGCACTACCCTCTTCATCGAGAAATATATCAAAAAGCATCACTAATGTTCTAGGGACTCCTCCCGTTATGCGTCTGAGTGTTTCTATTCTAGCTGGAGAATTTTTTATGACACTTTGTATTTGCTCTTTTTGTTCCTCTTTTGCGATACTCAGAAGAAACTCTCTACTCTCCTTAGCATTGAGACTTTTCAGCTTTATGATTTTAAAGTACTCGTAAAATGCTTTTGAGTAGTCATGCTGATGTTCAAGCATCTTAGTTGAGCCACCAACTATACGAAATATATTAGAACTTATGAGTATCTCTCTAAGTTGTCTCTGCTCTTTTTCACTCAGTTTGCCTATAAGTTCATCAATATTATCTATGAGTAAAAGAAGCTTTTTCCCTTTAGTTTTTACAACAGACTCTAAATAAGAAAAACATTTTAAATAATAGTCTTCATCTTCAAAATGCTTCTCCATATCATCAAGTACAGTAGCAAACTCATCCTCATAAAATGTTTGTAGGTACTCAGCCACTTCTTCCCAAAGTCTACATAAAGAACGGATCTGATACTGCTCTTCTGCAAACTTTATAGGAAGTAAAAACTTTGATAACTTTTTATCATTTTTCACTTCTATATGCAGTTTTCTCAGAAGAGTTGTTTTACCTTGACCGCGTTGACCTATGAGTATATAGTGCTGATTTGTATTAGTATCATCAGATGATTTTATATCTTGAAATATATCTTGAAATATATCTGCACGAACTACAAACCTGTTTAAAAATTCATCCTCACTCATTTCATCAGGAGTATATTTATACCTACTATAACTAGTTTGCAACATTTTTATTCCACCATTGTCTTAGTATTGGAGAGTTGTATCTATAGACTTTATTGTCCTCATTGTTATTAATATAACCATCGTAAACAAGAGTACGAATCATATCTTTTGCTTCATCTTCATCAAGAGAGTGTTTAGCCCCAATATTAATTATTTGAGATGATTGCATTGTGCTCTCTTGGGACATAATATTTAAAACATCTTTAGCAAAAAGATACTCCTCTTTTGAAAATGATTCTCTTAGTTTAGTTTGCCAAGACTCGAAATAATTTCTGTGTTCTAAAGCCTTATCCATAGCTTCATCTACCATTGTACTGTCAAGTGGGCAACTTATATCTATTCGTGAGAGTGTTTTTAACTCTTGAATTAGTAATTGAATATAAAAAGGTATTAACCATTCTATTTTTTCTAAAAGATAGTGAATTACATTTTCTTCTAAAATTATTTTTACACTAGAACATAATGCACTAACAAACTTAAAAGCTTCGGATTTAGATAATGGAAGTACTTTTATACTATTTAAATCATTGATGATTTTAATAGCACTTATTTTAGATACAACACTCTCTAAACCTATAGAACCCGCATAGATAAAAGTCACTTTCTCTGATACTTTTGGATTTTGTCTCAATGCACGATGAGCTTTTAAAAGTGAGTTTGCATTTTTCACATCTTCATATTTTATAATATTTTCAATAGTCTGGGCAAATTCATCTATCATAATAATAAGTTTTTTATCTATTTCTAAATCTCTTACTAAGCTCTCAAATGCAATAGAATAATCAAGAGTCTCACCATCCCCAAACTCTACACCGGATACAGAAACCTTTATTATTTTAATGTTTGTCAATTTTTCATATAGAACTTTTGACTTAGACATTAGCTTATTTACGAACTCTTCTTCCATCATTGTATTAAAAAGTTTATGCCAAAACTCATTCTCAGTATCTGCTGATTCTGTATCAATATAGATAACGATGTGACCATCTTTAGGCTCATCTTTAATCTTATGCATAATAGAAGTTTTCCCAACTCTTCTTGGAGCGACTAAGAGAATATGACTTCCAGAATCTATAGCATCCCAAATAGTTTCAAGTTCAGTTGTTCTATTCCAAAAATCACTTCCACGTACAACTTGTCCAACACAATTTTTCATCTATATTTCCTTTTGACAACTTTATTGGTGTCATTATATCTGACAACTTATTTGTTGTCAATAGCTTTGTTACTAAAATAAAGTAGAATATGAAACTAGAAGTATTAAAAGGGCTATAAATGGGTAAGCAGTACAAAGTGTTAAAACAAAAGGACATAGACTTCATACAAGAGCAGAAGCTTTTTTATCTTGCATCTTGTTCAGGTGGAGAGGTAAACCTCTCTCCTAAAGGTTACGATAGTATCCGTGTTTTAGATGAGAGCACTCTTCTTTTTATGCAGTACCCAGGAAGTGGAAACAGAACATATAGAGATGCAAACGCAGGTGGAGAAGTCACCCTTGTTTTTAATGCTTTTGTTGGTAAACCACAGATACTCAGACTTTTTTGTAAGGCTGAAATAGTTGAGAGAGAAGATGCTAAGTTTGATGGCTATGCCAAAGAGTTTGGGGAGATAAAAAACATCGTTCGTAACTTCTTTCGTTTTAACATCCATGCAGTGGAGACGAGTTGTGGAGAAGCTGTTCCTATCATGGAGTACAAAGAAGATAGAGTTGAGTACCGTGAGTGGGCTATAAAGTTAGATAAAAAAGACAAACTCAATGAGTACAATGCTAAAACATTTACACCTGTTGACCTCTCTAAAGTGACTGGCTAATGCAAGTTGTAACAGAAGCCCTACTTGAACTAGGGGTTGATAAAAAAGGCGAGCTAAATGAAGAACAGCTCATTTTACTTGGACTTACTTTAGAAAATAAAGATGACTTTATAGCACTTAGTCTTACAAAAGAACTCTCAGACGCAAGAGCTGAACTTTTTGTTCTACTGCGAGATATAAAAGCAAAAACATCTCGAAAAACTATCATCACAAACTATAAAGCACTTCAAAAATTTAGACAAAATGATAGAGAAAGTGAACTCCAAGAAGCACCCCAAACGCAAGCAATTCAAGTTCCCCCAACTGATGGAGCTGTAACTATCTACTGCGATGGTGGATGTACTCCAAACCCTGGAAAAGCTGGTTCAGGTGTGGCAATCTACAGAGATGATAAACTCTCTGAACTTTGGTACGGACTCTATGAGCCGATGGGAACTAACAACACAGCAGAACTCGGAGCTCTGTATGAGTCTTTAATTATTGCACAACGAGAGACTAACGCAGGGAATAACGTTAGCATAAAGTGTGACTCCATGTACTCCATCGATTGCATCAGCAAGTGGGCTATTGGCTGGGAGAAAAAAGGCTGGACTAAAAAAGGTGGTGAGATTAAAAACCTTGACATCATAAAAAAGGCCTACTATCTTTACAATGAAATCAAGCAAGATGTACAACTCTCCCACATAAAAGCACATGCAGGGTATGAGGGAAATGAGTTGGCCGACAGAATGACAATGTTTGCCATAGATAAAAAGAGTGCTGCGTTTGTGAAGTATGATGAAGCCATAGATATAAATGCCCTACTTAAAATGAGAGCTGGCTAAATTATGGCACAAGTTAAAATATATGGCCTTAAAAAAAACCTTAAAGTCATACAAACACAACTCTCTCAAATTATTCATGAAACTATTGTAAAAGAGCTTTCATTTCCAACAGAGAAAAAGTACCATAGATTTATCGCGTTTAGTGATGAGGATATGCTATTTTCTGATGTAAAAAGTTCTAACTACACCATCATTGAAATCATGATGATGGAAGGTCGAGCCAAAGAAACAAAAAAGAGACTTATAACTGCACTTTTTGAAAATATACACACAGAACTAAAGATACTCAAAACTGACATCGAGATTTGCATTATAGAGTCTCCCGCATGTAACTGGGGTTTTTCTGGAATGAACAGTGAAGATATAAAACTCAACTATAAGGTAAATGTTTAGCGTTATGATGAACGAAGATGAGTTTGAAGAAGATATAGAACCTACTTGGCTCACAAAACAAAAAGAAGATGCCCTTCTCACTGAAAAATCTTACTTAAAAAATGAAAAAGTCATTTATAAAGAGGGTGACCAACTTGGAAACTTTTTATTTGTTAACTACAACAAGGCTAAAAACAGAGCTACATTTTTATGTCAAGAGTGTGGGCGAAAGTTTACTTATAATATCTATGCTATAAAAAATAAAAAAAGATGTAAGTGGGTGAAGTTCCACGACAAGAATGTCAAAAAACTTTAACTATTGAGATTACTACAAATAGCTATATTTTATGTCATAATTGGACGTACAAAAAATACTTCAAGTCAAGGTTAATAAAATGATTTTAGTTTCAATAGTTGGTGATTTCTACTCATCAATCCTTCCCATTTTTTATGAATACAAAGATAAAATCACAAAACATATCATTATTTATGATGACTTTAAAAACGACCTCATCAGTGCAAAAAAAATCATTAATGGCACAACAGCATTTATAAAAAAGTATGACTTAGAGATTAAAACATTTTCCATTAAACTAGATGAAGATAGCCTAAAAGCCATACATCAAGTGATTGATATTCTAAAAACATATACCGATGACTATGGGGATTTACATATAAATGTTAGTGATGGGCTAGCAAATATTGGCATCTTATTTTCAAATGAATTTCTAGCCCAGAATACTAAAATACTTACTTATGATAGATATGATAATGAGTATAATATTTTAACAAAAGAGAGTATGAAAACATATAAGATGAATACCTCTATCCCCATAAAAGATCACTTCTTACTCAAAGATATTGAGGTTGTTTGCATTGAAGGTTCAACTATAGCTGATAAATATAAAAAAGATTTAAATGTTTTTTTTGAAAAGTATGAAGCAGATAAATTACTCTATTTTAATAGTGAAATGCCAAACACTTCATTTAAGAAAATAAAAACTGGTTTTTTGTATGAGCAATATGTCTTTAATCTTATTAAAGAACTCAACTACGATGACATACTCCTTGGTGTAAAGATAAAAGATAAACGGCTTGATGATATCTTTATAGAAAATGAATATGATATTTTGATAATGAAAAATAATCATCTGCATATGATAGAGTGTAAATACTTGAAAATTTTAGACACAACTGCCCTACTTTACAAACTAGATTCAGTAAGAGAAAGTTTAGATGAGGATGCAAATATCTGCATACTTACAGACTTTGATAAGTACAATGATATCGCAGATTTACCAAACTCAAAAATTAACCCTAGCTATAAACGTGCTTTTGCAAAGAAAATATTTGTACGAGGTTCACCAAAAAACAATATAGAAACTTTTATAAGAGAGATAGATGCACAGTTTGGATTGCAAAGCACAAATATTAATACCATTCTAAATGAAAAAGAAAATTTTAAATCTATAAAACAAAAAGAGAGGGAAGCATTTCGAGAAGAGATACAATCACATCTCTCTCAAAAGCTTACTCTTAATATGGACTTTTTCGATAAAAACACTCTACTTTTAATAATGCAGTATAAAACAGATAAACGTACAACGGTGCAGACTAAAGTGCTGATGCAAGATGAAGTATTTAAAAACTTTATCCTTCTTATGAATAAGATGCTTACTTCTAAAAAAGAGTACATATCTATCTATGATGTATATGAGTACTACAAACAACATCTAAAGTAAAAGGCTGATTTATGGGAAAAAAAGATTACGACAAGACCTTACGAAGATTAACTCAAATCCTAAGTAAACTCTCTTACAATGAAAGACTAAATACTAAAGAATTTGCAGAAGAGTTTAATGTAAGTGTACGGACTATCCAAAAAGATATAAAAGATAATCTCTGTGAATTTCCAATCATTAAAGACTCAAATGGAAAGTTTATGTTTCAAGAGGGCTTTTCTCTTAACAGAACGGTTTTAGATAATGATGAGATGATGTTTTTAAAAATTGCACTCTCTCAATTTACTGATGTCAAAAATATTGACCTTATCAAAAATAGAATTTTTAAAAAACTCTCTACAAAAAACTTTTTTAACCCATACTATGTGAAACAAGATGATATCGAAGATATAGATATAGATTCTATTTTTATTGAGAGGCTTGAGAAGTACATTAACAATCAAGAAATACTATCTCTTAGTCTTAATTCTAAAATAGTAGAAGTAGAAGCATATAAGATAGTTAACTTTGATGGTTTTTGGTATTTTTTTGCTAAAGACCTGCACGACAACAAAACTAAAACATTCAAACTCTCAGAAATTAAGAAAATCAGTTCTACTCAAAGATATTACAAGACAACAGTTCAAGAAATAGAAAAAATTCTAGACAATGCTCACTCAGCATTTTACAGTGATGGAAACTCTTTTGAGGTAATCATAAAAGTTTACAAAGAAGTAGCACCCTACTTTAAAAATAAAGATTTTTTAGAATCACAAAATATTTTAGAGGAGTATAGCGATGCTTCTCTCAGGGTGAGTTTTAAGATAAGCCATGATGAAGATATAGATAACATTATCAAAGCATGGCTTCCGCATGTAGAGATACTCGAACCGTTAAGATTTAAAGAGAAGCTTATAAATGAGCTTGAAGATTATCTTAAAAAAATAAAAGCGAAATGATGTATTCGTTTTATAAGGGTAAAATCAAACTATGAAAAAAATGATATTCAGTGTTTAGATGTATAAATCAAGTTAAGGAAAGAATGAGTTTTCTAGATTGAAAATTTAATTCATATTTTAGACAGAGTTGATGATGTTTTTGGTACAATGTTTTTTATATTAAGCCTTCTGATAGATATAAAGTTATTGTTTTGTACCAAAGAATTATAACATTTTACAGCTATATTGGAGGCTTTTTTTTTAAATTCGTTTAAGCTTAAATTATAGGTTATTTTTTTGAATCTATAAGTGGCTCTCAAAATAGGATTAACATAAATTCATGGCTACTATTTCCAAACCCTCACTTTTTAGAGCACTTTTATCCGTTTTCTTTTCCCCTGATATCAAAACAGAATGTCAGCACTTTTATGATTTAGCACAGCTTATTCAAATGAGCACTAAGATAGAGTCATCTTTAGAGTCACTTGGTGGAGAGGGAAAAGGAATCTATGACAAGGCGAGTGTTCTGTTTAAACAATTCGATCCAAGTTTTGAGGCTAAGATTATAGAGGTTGGAGAGATTAGAAATAAAGCGGTTCATGGTAATGGAAGTGTTAACGACCTTGAAGTAGCATTAGAAAAATGTAGGGTTGTTTTACAAATAATAGATGATTACAAAGTACGTTTACATTTACATTCAGTAATCATGTTAAAAGTAGAAGAATCTCATATAGACTTACACAATACTAAAAGTTATGATCCTAAAATAGGCTCTTTGATACGATCTTTTACTAACTGTTGTGTAGAGTGTGGTACGTCAAAGTTTAGCATCTACCATGAAAACTATGTAGAGATACTTCGTGCTTTAAATAAGCATTCATGTCACTATTATGCAGCACGATGGTACCGTTTTCTACGTTTCACAGCAGCACTTATTATGGTAGCAGCTATTGTGAGTATTTCTGTCTACATGGGCATGATCAAATGACAACAGCACAGATTAGTGAAGTCCTTTACTTCGTGCAGAGCATTGAAAAACTTTTAGATACAAAAGGTGCGGTAGGTGAAAGTTACAGCGACAAAGTAAAGTCATTTAACAAGCTAAGAGAACCTGTTAGACCGACACCAATTCAAAAGCCTGCTATTGCTTCTTTAGGGCATAAGTTCTATCGTGATCGTGATGATGGAGATTATTATTATAAAGAGCAGTATGAATATGAATCAAATATTGATAATGAACTTAATGCTTATATTGCTTATAAAGATGCCCAAGAAAACCTTAATGATGAGTTTGACAACTTTAATACTCAAAAAGATAAATATTATCGAGATAGAGCACAGTTAATAGGTGGACACTATAATAATCTAATACGCATTGCACATGAACGTAACCAATTATTACACATACACAACTACAAAATACCTGAATTTCGAAAGTTTAAACGGGCTTGTCGTGATGTAATATCCTATCTTGAGGGTACAAAATGGCTCTCTAAACCAGTGGTAAACCTAAAAGCAAAACAAGAGATTCTTATAGACCAACATAGACTACCACTACATTTAAAACTAAAAGATAAATGTTTGCTAGTCATTATAGAAGAGTATATTAGTTTAATAATAATGCTACTTATCGCTAATTTAGGTGCAGTATTTTGGATGAAGCTGGATGGTCACACTACAGAAATTGTGTTATCTCATAGTTACAGTTTTGTTATTCTTTTGAATATATTTCTTACTTTATCCTATTTTGGTCTGTTTCAAAAACTATTTCGAGCTATAATATTACTGCTTAAGAGCTTAACAAGATTAATATTATGGTTACTAACACCTCTTTTTATTGTAATATTTTTAATTAGTCAGGTGCTTATGTTTGTTGTAAATGTGATACTCTATATTCTTGCGCATATTGTGGAAATTCTAGTTGTCGTAATTATAATATATTTTGCAAGTCAATACTTTTCCAATATAAAAACAAAAGAATCATCACAGGTGCACAAGTATGAAGCAGTAAAAACTGCCGATAAAAGTACATGCAATTATTACAAAATCACGAGCAATGGTTTAAACATACGTAGTGATCATCAGTCTAAAGCACATAGTGTTGCAACACTCCATAAAGGTGATAGTGTCTGTGTAACAAAGAAGTTTGGTAACTGGCTCTATGTTGATAAAAAAGGTTGGATTTATGAAAAATACACAAAGAAAAGTAGTCGATAATGTTTAAGTATCTGGGTAATATTTTTGAGAATCACCTCTTTCAAGCCTCTATGGCATTAGCTGGTTTTGGTGGACTTCTCTCCGATGCCTATCTTGGTATGTATGGTTTTTGGATAACACTATTTATTGCACTTGCGCTATTGTCTTGGTCTGTTATTGACGAGTATCGTATGAGAAAGTTTTACACCAATGAAGTGTTGCCTATTCCCATTGTTATTAGTGTAGATGATCCAAAACCACTCAATGCTATCTATCTCTCCATTACCAAAGAGATCGAAAAAGACAAGCGTTTTAAGGATATCGAAAAAAAGTTAAATCGCTACTTTAATATCTCACGAAATGATCTGCTCTTTCAGTATAACGGTAGTATGTATGATAATAAAAGGCTGATTAGCTTTTTGCAAATTATTCGCTACTCTCTCAATGCTATTGAACGGTGTTTTGACAACAAGGTACAGTTCCATATCGCTTATCTTAAAAGACCTGCCATCGGCTTTGCTATTGGTAGTATGTTTCGTAGTGATGGGATTGTTGTGTATCAGAATAATGACTTTCAAGATCGCTTTGACAGGGTTGCAACGATATCTTCAAGACAATATAAAGAACAGATTACAGAGTATAAGAAGTTCTCTCTTGTTAAAAACATATCTAACCCACAAAGCAAAAGCCTTCTTTTAGTGATACAACTCTCTAGTCATAATGTCTCTTATGATCATGACACCTTTAAAGACTTTGAGAACAAGGTCATCTTGAAGAGTTTAGGCAATGGTACTATCGGTATGAATGAGGACTGGGTCTTATATGCTCAGGAGATTTATAACACTATTAATAATCTGCATTTGGAGTATTCAGATATAACCATTGCACACTCTATGCCAGAAGCAGTTGCTATAATCGTGGGCATGGCATTGGAGAATTACTGGAATATTAACATTACACAGTTTGATCAAGGCGACTATAAAACGGTTATTAACTTACAATCAATACACTACTATTTTTAAACTGGGTGATTTCGACTCTGCTTATATATAAACCTAAAATCCGTAATAAAATAGACACTATGTTTACAACATATGCCCCTTCTTCTTGCTAATTTGATAAACACTTTTTTGATGATAGGCTATGGAGTATACATCGTGATAATATAAACCCTAAAACAGTGAGAATATCAGGAAGTAACATACACTTAAGCCCTGTCTGTACAGTAAAGGGGGGAAAGCAGTCTCTTCTCTTCCTTGAGCTTACATTTGTGAGATAAAAAAGCCTTTAGAGGTTTCAACTACCTTGTATTTTGCACTGCCCTGCTCACTTAACCACTCTGCATATGCTTGTTTATCCTCTTGACTTATGCCACGTACTGGACACTCTACACCCTTACAACTTGGTCTTTTTTCTTTTATCATTCTGTTTGTTTGAGCATCTATATAACTTGGAAAACCTTTGTTTGTGTCGTTTACATAGTACATGTATTCTTGGAGTGTGACCTCTTTTTTGGGGATGAGTTTTGAGAGTTCTGGAAGTACAAGTTTTGGTATCTTTTCTTCAAGAGTTAGTAGTGGGGCTTTTTTTTTAGGTACGGGAGGTTCGTTTCTCTTCATATCGTGCTGTTGTGATGCTAGACTTACATCAGGTGTATCCATGCCAAAAGATATACTTCTGTGACTTGGCTCTACACATCTTGTACATACACAAAAGAGTATGAGCAGTAGTAAAAGTATAACTATTATTTCAAAAAACTTATACCTGTTACTCCATACCCAAAAGTCAAACTCTATACTCTCTACTTCTTTTTTTTTGCCGACAAAGTAATGCTTATAGTACTTTTGTGAGAACTGAGACATCTATTTTATCTTTGACTTAGAGAGTGAAGAGTTAGCAAAAAACTTCAACTCTCCTCCTGCTTCTTTGAAAAATCTTTTATAAAATATTTTAAGATTATTTTCTCTTGTTGCATCCATCTTTCCAATCAAACGTACATACACTTTTGCACCATGAAGCTTTACATTTATACTTCTGTCTTCATTGATTTTTTGCATCTCTTTATAGAAGTTTTTAGATGCAATGTTAGGCACTATAAAAAAGTCACTTTGTGTATCTACATTCATCATAGAGGAGTAGATGATGAGTCTATCATTTTTAGTAATCTTGGGTGAGTTTTCAAGGAAGCTGTTTAGTCTTAAAAAGAGTTCATCGCTTCCAACACTCATCCCGTATGTCATACTTTTTAAATCATTTGAAGTTGCATTAAAAACATAGCCTGTAGTTGAAAAACTCTTCAGCATATCAACATCTGCACCACCAACTGCTACTACTTTTAGTTTTATACCACTTGACTTAAACCTTTTTATGATTTTTAATGCTTTTTCTTTGTCATCTACAGCCTTGCCATCAGTAAAGAGTAGTACTAAAGTTTTTTTTATGTCTACTTGAGAGAGTAGTCTCTCTACTCGTAAGAGACCAGACCCTAAAAAAGTATCGTATCTTGATGGTTTCATGGAGCTAACAACACTGTTTAACTTAGTATTTGATTTACTAAAGTTACAAAGAATTTTCGCACGAGTAGACTCTTTCATATTTTTTTTGCCATCAAAACTGACTATGGCAACTTTCGCCTTTTCACTTTTAGCATTTATAAGATACTTTATAGTGCTTTTCACATCATCCATAACACCATTTTTTTTCATACTTCCAGAAGTATCTACTAAAAATATAATATTTGGACTTGCTTTATTTTTCTTTTTTACACCATATGCATTTACCTTAGAAAAAAAAGACATAAAACTCTTTTTGGACTCTTTCCAAGCATCTTCATCCTTATCTCTTTGTAGATATGTGAAGTCAGAAGAGAGCGTATTTGTAGCATTAAAGGAGTATAAAAAAATCTCTTCTTTATGTTTATAGATATTTCTTTTGTCTTTTTTATCAGGGTAAGTAAGTTTACCTAGTTCTTTGTACTCTTTCTTTGAGATACCCTGTGCTATGTCTACTACCACATAAGTACTCGCACTCAAAACTCCTATACTCAAGATAAGCGCAGTTAAAATTTTAAACATTATTTTCACTCCCAATATTACTGTTTTTATATATCATGTACTCTTTTATATTACTCACATGGTGTAGCTCTTTTCTATGGTCTAGATTGATTCTACCATCTATGATGTCTGTGTAACTTATGGGACTATACTCTACACCTTTTTCTTCATATACTTTTTTGATATAATCCTCAATAAGTTGCATCTTTAGCTCAAATATCTGCATATAAGTGTTATAGGTTCTTACCTCTTTATCGTAGAGGGCTGCTTTTAAGAGGAGTGACTTAAAGTGTCTGTCTATCTGCTTACTCTTAAACTTGACAAGTTCTTTATCTAAGTTACGAAGCTCTTTCTCCAAAGACTTTTTGAGTTTTTCAAGTTTTTTGAGATGCTTTTCTATGGTTTCATAAATCTTACTAGAGGTGTGTGTCTCATAAGACAAAAATAAGCCACCCACAACGATAAATATATTTATGATAACAAAGAGCAGTGATGTTTTACCTTTGTCTGCGTTTACCTCATCTCTTAGCTGCTGGATTTGTAATTGTTTTGAATTTTTGGAAGGAGAAATGCTATCTTCTTCATCCTCAGAACCAAATCCTGAATCATCCTCTTCATCACCAAAGCCAGACTCTTCCTCATCAGAGTCAAAACCACCACCATTATCAGTAAATGGGTTTCCTGCATCTTCAACCTCACCTTGAAGTTGTTCTACTTTTTGATCTTTAGCAAGGATTTCATGCATATCCCCACGAATAACTACAGTTACAGCTATCGCCGAGACAAGCACAAGAGTGATGAACAAAAACTTAATGATATAAGACTTCACCTCACCCTTTGTAGCACTATCGAAGTGTCTTAAAAGCTCACCAAGTTTATGAGACAACCAGATAATCATAACAGTAAAACCAGAAGCCATACCAAGTGCCATCAACTCAACCGTGTACTTGTCTTGTGCTGCCTTATCTGCCATAAGACCTATTTCTTGTGAAAGAAAAACATTTTTATACATAAAAAGTTCTGCAATTGCCGCTATACCCATGACAAACAAGAACCAAAAAGCACTTAGTCTATTTAGACTCCCTTTTTGAATCTTCTTCTCACCTATCTTATGGTAGGCTTTTTCTATCTCTTTTCTTTGGTTGTTATACTCTAACAACTCTTGATCTACTACTACTACCTCTTGCATAACAGCAGTATGTTTTTTCTCATGGTTTAAGAGTTCGTAGTCTAGTTTGTTATCAAGTTCAGACTTTACTTCTATGTAGTCAGCTTCTAAAATCTGAATTTTTTTGTAAATGCTATGTGAAGAGTTCACAACTCTTGTCCATAGTACCGTAGCACTATGAACAAGGTTTGTTTTTATTTCTCTATCTGGATATATTAGTTCATTGACATCTTTAAACCTATACTCTTGATCAAAATCATTAAGTATTTTGTCTGTCTGTAGATCTAAAAAATCTTCTTCTATCACATCTTTTTTAAAAAATGTCAAAAACGATAGTCTCTTAAAAAAATCCATATTCTTCCCTTAAATCAAATCTTTCTTGCAACTCTGCAATATTTACCTTGTGTTCTTTTAGGTCAGCCTCATTACTTTTTATCTCTTTTATATACATCTCACCATAACGAGTAAACTCTCCAAGAAGTATGTCAAACTCTTGTGAGTACTCACGCTGTATGATTTTTAAGTCTGTTAAGTGGCTGCGTTTAGATATGTATGCTTTTTTAGTCTCGTGCATTGCTTCTTGTATGTTTAGATTCAGTATAGAAATCTTTGCCTGGGTTGCATTATACATTTTCATATAGTAAGGTGTCTCGGTGAGAGACTTCTGTATCTCTTTGTAAAAAAGTTTGTAGTAGTTTAAAGTGTTTTCAAAATCTGCAAAGTAGTTGTCAAAGTAAACTTCAAAAGGCTCATTTATAAGCAGAAAATTTCCTTGGACACTCAAATATGAAAGGTATTTTGACACGAGTGTACGATACTGGGTCACTATCTCTTGTTCAAATGATGCATACTCAAGTAAGAGTTCACCCATAGTCTCATGAGTCGCCCCACATTGTGCTAGTTCTGCTTCTTTGTTGTTGTCTGATATCTGTTTTTGTATGAGTACTCGTATCTGAGTAATGTCACTCACTACATTTACAGACTTCAATAGCTCTTGAGTTTTAATGTACTCTATAAGATCTACTTCATCGCTTAAGTCAAACATATGATTAAAATAAGTTTGCAGAGTATACTCATCTGAGTTTATTTCGACAGAACTATATTCTAAGAGTAGTGTTTTTAAAGCTTTAGCATATTTATTGGTGAGTGATACAAGCACAGAAAATGAATTTTCATACTCTTGAAGTAGCAATTTTTCTTGCATCCTTAAAAGCGTAATATTTTCTATTTTAATATTTTCAGACTTCAATACATCTAACTTTTTTTGCCATGGGTAAAGATACTGCTTCATAAGCTCTTTGTCTTGTTCAAGTGTATACTCTTGGGCTAAAGATATAAGCTCGTTTTCATCATTTAAAACAAAGCCGTACGAAACACTAGCATCATTATAAGAAAAGTATTCATCTCTATATATAAATACAAGTGCTTCATATGCAGCTTGTGTATCATTTGTGAACTGTTTTTTAAGATAAAACTCAAAAGGAGAGAGTGTAGTTACATAAAACTTACTATCTCTATCTAAAAAAGCTCTGAGTCGCACACTATCCCTATCCCAAGTTTCAGGCATAGGCATATCAAAATTACTATTAAGCTCTTTTGCCTTAGCTCTATCTTGCTTATATACATCCTTATACTCTTCGTAAAGTTTTGAGTAATCGTTTTTACTAGCCAATATATTGCCCTTATGAAGTTAATCATTAATTTTATCTAAAAATAATATAGAATAATGTTAAAATCTATGAAAAGCCGAGTCAACTCATTTTATGCTATTTTATGTTAGAATACATTTAAATGACAAGTTATATAGAGAAGGATGAAATGCTGTGAGATTACCTTTTGTAAACAAGGCAGTTTTACAAGGTCTTTTTGTATCCTTTTTTTATGTTATATTTCTAATTTTTAATGATTATTTTCATATTATAAATTTAAAAATCACAGATACAGATTTTTATTTAGATACAATAAAACAGATAAACAAATTTGATAAAACAAGACTTATTACGACACCACTTTATGTTGTAGAGATTACAGACAGTGACATACAAAAATATGATTTAACTGGTTATGCATTACCAAAAAGTATCATAAATAAAATACTTTATAAATACGAAAAGAGTGATGCTTCTCTACTTTTTTTAGATTTAGACATATCAAAACCAAGCTGTATTGAATCTCAATTGTTTTCTAAAGGAGAGTTTGAACTTTTAGATATTTTAAATAAATCTAAAAAGAGAATAATTCTTCCCTCTTTAGATGTCTCTCCTCTCTATAAAGATATTAACAACTCTTTAATCTCTATCTTAAGTGTTGAGTATTTAGCTTTAGATGATTTAAGTGTCAACCGATACTCTCTAGGTACAGATGCCAAAGAGAGTGTAGCATTTAGTATATATCAGGGGCTTACTCAAAACGATACAAACTTAAGTGAGAGTAAAAACTGGACAGATGAAAAACTTTCAAATTTAATCATCTACAAAGAGTTTGACAAAGCCAACTCTTACTATAGTGGACTTTCAAAGATTTCTTTAAGTCAATTTTTAGATGATAATGTTAGTTATACAGATGCTGTACTGATGCTAGGAAGAGTAGACAAGAATTCCCATGACTATTTTAATACCCCGATAGGTGTTATTCCGGGAATATATATAAATGCAAATGCAGTTATGAGTATGTACTATTATGGAGAGATAAAAAGCTACTATCTGTTAAATGCACTTATGGCATTTCTTCTAGGTCAAGGCTTTTCAATCGCATATGAATATCTTAAATACAAAAAATATGTAGCAGAAAATAAAGAGGATTTTATTGCAGGCTTAGGTATTGTCATCTTTTCACTACTTTGTATTGTGTCTTCATATTTTTTACTTGAGTACTACTCAATATGGATAGATTATCAAAAAGTTGTTTTTGTATTTACAGTGTATGAAGCTGTAAAAATTTTAAAAGAGAGTAAATTATTAAAAAAGGGGAAAACATGAAATATATACTTCTTAGTTTAGTATTATCACTGAAATTAGTTGCTATTGAAGATGTCTCATATAAGTGTTACGACAAAAGTTATATTCAAAAAGATGAGAAAAGATTAGCGAAGAGTGGAGAGATACAAAATCATACGAAAGTAAAACTAAATGGTTTGGGGAAAATTATATTTTTCTATCCTTGTGGTGCTCCTAGTATTCTCAAAGTAAAAGAGACAACAGAATTTAATGTGGAACATCAGTGTAAAAATAACAGCATAGCAAAATCATTAGTCGTCATATTTTTTGATAAATGGTTTGCTAAAGATGAAAAAATAGTCATTTCAGCCTCTTCACGTTCTGTATCTCAAGTCTCTCGTGGAGATAACTACTTCGTTGTAGGTAAGAATAATGTAAAGAGTATAGATCTTCCTATCTATGATGAAGATGCAGAGTATATTTTAAATATCAACGATAAAGATTATGAAGTAAAGAGCTTTATAAGCAGTGAACTAATTTCCATTCCAACTAGTTTACTCCAAGATAATAGTAAAAATATAATCAAAATATATGAAGACGATGTAAAAGTTTTTAATTTTTCAGTTGAATATATAGATAAAAAGTCTCTTCAACAGAAATATTCATCTTCTGAACTTTCAACTCTAGAAAGAGCGCTTAGTTATGAAAAAGATTCTAACTCTACTCTCTATACTAATGGCGATATTAGCTACCTACTCCAATAAGGATTTTATCAATGAAAAAAAGTTTTACGATAGTTTTACTCTCGATGCTCTTCAGTGTTAATTTGTTTGGATTTTTTTCTAACGATAGTGTAATTGTATTTCCACTATCAAACCAAGATAAAAAAAGCCAAGATAATTGGATGGGAGTAGCTATTGCACAACTCTTAGAAGACGACGTTGTTGCTTTAGATAAATACGAACTTCAAACAATAACAAAGATTCAAAATGATAAAGATTCAGCTATAAAATTTGAAAAACTTCAAAATTTTAACTTTGATACTGCAAAAAAGTTTGCTTTAAGTAGAGATATTGATGCCTTTGTAGTAGGAGAATACTCTTTAAACGAAGGGGAGTTAGTAATAAAATTTGTTTATTATAAAGATGAAATAGAGTATAAAACACAGATAACTACACCTCTCTCAGATATACTTGCAACAATCTCTTATGAGTTTTACAAGTTTTTAAAAGATATAGAAGAGCTAGATAGTGAAATGTTAGAAAAGTTTTATGTTAACAACCCCAATTCTCTTATAGCTCTTCAGTATCATTCAAGAGGTTTAGTCGAACTCTATAGTTATATGGATGAAACATTAAGTGCTAAAAAAAGTGTTGACTATGTAAATAATGGGGGGAAAGAAGCTATTCTAAAAAAGATGCAAGAAATGAAAGCTAATGGCACTTTTAATATAGCTTCCATTGGAACAATGATGCAATCAATGAACAATAACATCAATGTAGCAACTTCTAAAATGAATAAGACCTTAGATAAAAAGCATCTTTATAGCGGTGCTTTTTACTTCAAAGAAGCTATAAAAAGTGATAATGGATTTGGTAAAAACTATGCACAGTTAGCAAATATATTACAATCAACTAGTAAAATATCGGCCTTTAATGTGCCTCCAAAGACTTATATAGAAGATCTTTGCAAACAAGCTGAAGAGTCTAGGATTCCCTCTGAATGTAAGGATGATGTATATGACTACCAGGAGATACAAGATGGTTCAGGCCAACCGTGTTATGCAGCAGAGAGAAGTTTTAACACCTTTACTCAAACACTCACCAATCCAAATACAGGTAGCTTAGATAGTGCATTCAATCACATAGAGTACAAAGCTAAATGTATTGATAAAGATAAAATGATGCAAACTTTAGCACTTGGAGAAGTGGCAATAAAAGATTATTACAAGAATAGCAGTATGAAAGACTATATACATTACGAATATCTAATAGCCTTTATGTATAGAGAGTATGAAGAGTGGGAAAAAGCAAAAAATGTCTATTTGGAGATCATAACTAGTCTTGATAACTATAAAGCTCCAAAAGAGAAAAACTATGAGAATGTATTATTTTACACACCGAGAGCTATAGCTATGATGGCTAAACAATCCAATATTATTAGTTCAAACGATTCCTCTGCAAATTTGAATTATAAAAAAATATATAAAATAAAAGCTTATCAAAAGCTAGCAACTTTCTACTCAAAAGAAGCTGATCTTACTCAAACAAAAAGATATTTAAAACTCCTTGAAAATTATCCATTTGAACAGCTTGATGAGTATATAAATATTATCAACATAAGTAAGGCATATTATGAAATAAGAGAATATGAAATTGCCTTACTAAAAGCAAACCTTGTTTTAGACTCTAATATGAAAGAAGACAGAGGAGCATTTGGTAGACAGGATACATTTATAGAACTTTACCTTTATATGGCATTACTGTATGAAAAAAATGCAAATTATAAAGAAGCTTTGAAGTTTGCAGATTTAGCTTCTGGTAAAATTCAAAATTTACAAAATATGATAAAGCCAAACAATGATAATGGGTTAAAAGATATACGCAAGTATTACCAGAGAGTTGAGAATATCCAAATAAGTATTTATCTTAAAAAAAATGACGCCAAAGCATATGCTCAACTTTATGCAAAAATAGCAGATAAAAAAGCACAAAGACTTTATAGTCAGAATGCTATGCATTCAATGGTAAACACTCAACTAAATCGTTCTCTAAATCCAATACTAGACTCTATAAAAGAAGATAGAAAAAAACTACTTTCATTAAATACCATAGATGATAATGAAAAAATTCTTGCTCTTGATGAGGAAATTTCTACTAAACAAAAAGAGTTGTCACTTATCGAAAAAATAAATAATGTTATCGATAGAAAGAATTCACTTAAAGAGAAAAATCTTTATGCTAATTTACCTGAAAATAGTGCTGTCCTAGACTTCTTTGCTACCCAAGACAACTACTATATGTTTATCATTCAAAAGGGACAAATTAGACTCAAGGACTTAGGTTCTAAAAAAGATATAGACTTCTTAATAGATAATAGAGAATTTGCAAAAAATGAAAAACTTTACAATATGATGTTTGATGATATTCAAATAAAAGAGCAGAGACTTATCATTATTCCAACTTCGAAACTTTCCTACCTTCCATTTGAAGCACTTCTATCTAAAGATGGTTATTTAATAGAAAAGAAAACGATAAGTTATCTTCCATCTATTTTAATGTTAAGTGGCGAAGTAGAGCAAAAAGACATAAAAACAATCACACTGTTCGCAAATCCAGACTTTGAAGAAGAAGTTGGTAGTGAGGATACTATGAATAAAGACAGAACACTAAGAGGTGTTTCATTTTCTTCTCTTCCTGGAACAATGCTTGAAGCAAAAAAAGTACAAAGAATTGCTAACAAAGTAAATGTAAATCTTAAACTTTTTATAGGCAAAGATGCAAATGAAGAAAATTTTGAACTCCAAAGCGAAAGTGATATTTTACATATAGCTACACATGGTTACTTTGTAGATACTGCAACTGGGTACAACAATACAGGAATTGTCCTTAGCGGTGTAAATCGTAGTATAAAAAATGGTGTAGACAGAGGAATAATCAGTGCGAAAAAGATTTTAGATTATTATAATTTTTCGAAAATACAACTGGTTGTATTATCAGCTTGCGATACAGGAGCAGGAGAAATATCTACTATTGATGGAGTACAAAGTTTAGGAAACTCATTTCTTATGGTTGGAGCATCTAATGTTATTATGAATCTCTGGGAGATTCCAGATATTGAGACAGCATACCTAATGAAACTATTTTATAAAAATTTATTAATAAACAAATTACCAAAAGATGAGTCAATTAGAGCAGCAAAACTAACTATGATTAAGAGAGGTGAATCCTATGAAAAGTGGGCTGCATTAGTGCTGTTTGGTAATTAAAAGCATAAAAATACAAAATAATCTAAACTTTGAAAAACGAACTGAGGGCTTCGCTTGTTGATCATATAATTCTTCTACAACAAAAAAAGGAATTAAAAATGAAAAAACAAATCTTAAGTTTAGTAGTAGCGAGTTTAGCTTTAACAAGTGCATTAAATGCAGATATGAAATACAGTGACTTCCATGCAGGAGTTATACAAGCTTCTATTGATGGTCAGTCGAATATTGGCTATACAGTTGGATATGGTTATGCAAAAACATTTCAAAATGGTGTTTACTTCGGTGGATCTTTTGACTTTGATATTGTTACTATGGAAGAGATGTCTTCTTACTCTTATGGGGCAAATATGAAACTAGGATATGAGGTTGTAGAACATCTTGCACTTTACGGACTCGGTGCTGTTATGTACCAAAGTATCGGAAGTAGTACTGGTGGAGGCTTTGGGTATGGTGCTGGGGCTGAGTACATCATCTCTGATTCATTTGCGACTAGTATTGAGTATGCAACGTACTCTATCGCTCCTGAGTTTTTACAAGAGTTTGCATATGACTACAACAAGCTTTCACTCACTCTAAAGTACCTCTTCTAGCTAGCGGTTCAGGGTTTCTCTTCAACACAGTCATGAAATTCATCAACTTTTAAAGTTATCAGCCGAACTTTCATGACAGTTTTAATCTAAATCTATAGCTAAAGACTTCAAAGTCTCTAAATCAACAAGCTGCAAAATCGCTTCATGTGTAGAGTGTATAAAAATTTGTGGAGCATTTCCATCTTTAACAGACTGCGCGAAACGCACACCTGAAAGACACCATGACTCACCCGCTTTAACACCAGTAAAACCATGCTGAGGCATAGGAGTTGAAAGGTCGTTTCCTGTGCGTTTAGAGTAGTCTAAAAATTCCTGACTTGCATAAATGCAGATGGCATGCATACCCTTGTTTTGAGGAGTAACTGTACATGAACCATCTCTAAAAAAACCTGTTAGAGGGTCAAGTGAGCATGGTTCTAGTGGACCACCGAGTACATTTAGTCTTTTAGGGTCAAGGATGTGTTTTTGCATAAGGGAAGTCCTAATTTTTTTTATGATTATAGCTTAGAATTTAGATACTTCATTTGTTTTATGAAACTAGCAGATGAATTTAATGCTCTGTTAATGCTTAAAGCTGACCTGCGTTACACTACTCATATGAATACAATACATATATCTTATTTTAAAACCGATTTTACAGATTTTATACTTGGCTCTTTCGAAGGTAAACTCTGTTTGGCTGATTATAGATACCGCACTAAACGCGAGACTATTGATAAACGCATACAAAAAGCTTTAAATGCAAAGTATATTGTAAAAGATGATGCATTGCTAGAGCAAACAAAAGAGCAACTCTTTGAGTACTTTGCAGGTAAACGCAGTACTTTTTCTCTACCTCTTTTAGCTCTCGGTAGTGAGTTTCAAAAAAGTGTCTGGTCTGCTTTGCGAGAGATACCTTATGGGCAAACAAGAACTTACTTAGAACTCTCAAAAGCAATAGGAAATGAGAAAGCTGTTCGCGCGGTAGCCAATGCCAATGGAGCAAATGCCATCAGTATACTCATCCCTTGTCATAGAGTCATAGGTACAAACGGAAAACTAACTGGTTATGCTGGTGGTCTTGATGTTAAGAAAAAACTGTTAGACTTAGAACAAAACTTAAAACTGATATAGAATTTCTTAGAGAGGAACAATAATGCTAGAATTAAGACCAACTTGTGAAAATTGTAATAAAAAGCTACCACCAGAATCTATTGAAGCTATGATATGTACTTTCGAATGTACTTTTTGTAGAGATTGTGTTGAAAATATCTTAGAAAATGTGTGCCAAAATTGTGGTGGTGGATTTACTCCACGACCAATAAGACCACAAAATAATTTAAAGAATAATAATTTTTTAGGTAAATATCCTTCTGGAACAAAGATTTATCATTATCCAGTTGATGCAGATAATCATGCAAAATTTTCAGAAAAATTAAAAAATATACATGCGGATAGGCGATAAATATACATCACAATAAAACAAACTACTTATAATGAAAATGGACTTAATAGTAAAAACGGGTGCTTACTTTTCTACTTTTTCTTATAATTCACCAAATAATAATCAACTAAATTCAGCTTCAAACTTTTACTCAATCCACGATGCAGACTAATCATATTTTTCATGTGTGAGAACACTCCACCTTTTTTTATGCCCTTGCGGTACAAGTGCATTTGTTGTGTTTGTACCGCAAGGGCATATATAAAATTGATAAATGTTTATAGTTTTTGTATGTAAAAAGGTAAGGTAAATTTGTTTGTAAGCTTCTATAAGCAGCTCTAATTCTTGGATGAGTATAATGAAGTTTACTTGTTGTTGAAGAGGTGCTTTTTTCATCTAAAAAGTCTTTGTAAATACCATGCCACTCATCTAGTTTTTGGGTGAAGTTTTTCTCTGTAGTCTGAGTAAGTCGTGAAACTATTTTCTTAAGATCTTTACTAGCTTGTAGTTTTGGTCTCATAGTTAAATATCGCTGTACAATCTTCTTTTGATGGAAATGGTGTTGATGCCCTTGCGGTACACATTTGTATTGGAATATCTTTAAAGGCCTTATACAAGCCTTTTTTACCATCTAAAGTTGCGCTTGTGATTGTATATCCTCGAGCCAGTAGCTCTTCCTTTAAATATTTGTAGTCTTGAACTATTTCACTTTGAATATGCTTCCAAATGAGTATTTCTTTAGTCTCATTATCTTTAAATACTAAGGTGCCTAACTTATACCCTCAAGGGGCACCCCGTCTTTCCTCTTTCCATAAAAAGTAGCATCACAAATTAGATTTACAGGTCGTGGATTACGGGGTGCCCCTTGAGGGTATGAACTTTAAAATCAACAATATATTCATCTCTTTGCTTCACAATCCAGCTAATTGATCTAGCATATTTAACGAATAATTGTTTTAGAGTTTGACGATGTAAAAAGTACTCTTCGAAAATAATTTTTTGTTGTTGCTCTGGTCTTCTTTTTGAGCTGAAAGACACTTTGCAATCTTTACAAAAATATCGTTTTATTCCTCTTCTTAGACCCTTAGAAATAACATTTTTAGATTGAAAATTTATACATATTTTTGAGCTTTTTTTACAATCATTTGTAAATAAATCTTTGTTTACTCCCAATATACCATAGTTTGAGAAGTGTTTTAAGCACCTATATTTACTATTAAGTCGGAAATTTGAATATGCCTATATTGAAAGATAAGGTAAATTCAAATTCTAAGGTTTAAATGTATAAAGTTTCTTATAATGTGCCGAACAACAAATATATAGTTCACGAGAAAAACTGTACTTCACTACATCAAGTTATTGGTAATAAACAAAGTATTAATCAAAAGTATAGTGAAAATTTAAAAACTTGTAAAAATGTTTTTTTATTTCTTGAAAATAATAACTTAACAAGTTATACTCTTTGTCAAAAATGTTCTCCAAAATGTGAAAAGAATTAATATGCAGTTTTTTATATTAATTGGCTTAATAATTGGCATATACTTTGGATATTCATCATATGGAATTGGTGGAGCTATCTTAGGTGCTGGAGTGGGCGGAGTACTTGCAAGAATTGCATTAGTTAATCTTGTTGTATTTGCTCCCTTTATTGGTATTTTTCTTGTTATTTGGGGAATTGCATCATTTTGGAATGTAGGCTAATATCATTATATTAGCCTATCTGACAATGTAAATTAAAGGATAAAATTGACTAAACTATCAAGAGAAGAACTAGTAAATGAATTTAAACAACTCACAAGCCCAAAAGCCGTAGATTTTAATCTTAGTCATACAGACTATATAGACTTTATGGAAGTTGGAGGGTCGGCATATATTGACAGATGTATAACTCATGGTGAGTCTGCAATACAAAAGTCAATATCTACATTATGTGAAACAAATAGCGATATCTTAGCCAATGCTAGTTGTGTCTTTTTTTATTTTCATATATCTGCTCACTATAGTGTTGTAGATATACAGAAGCATATAGATATTGCATATGAAGTTATTCATGACGAATGTGCCATGGCATTTGCAACTTCATTTGATGATACCGTAGAAGAGAATTTTGTAGAAATAGTTATGATTATAACAGGAGCTTAATTTACTGAATTTTTGCTATAATGTGCTTAATTCAAAAGTGGAGTACATTATGCAAAATATAGCAATTCAAGTTCAAGATGATTATGTTGGTGACTTTATGAACTATGTTAATAATCATAGTGACAATATAGTAATAAAACAAGATAAGAATTTAGAACTTGACCCTTATTTTTATGAGAGACAAAAAAAGTTACATCAAATTAGAGATGACATTAAAAGTGGTAAAATGGAAATGTTATCTGAAGAACAATATGAAAAAGAGATAGAGCAGTTTTTTTTAGAATTTGAAAAATAAGTATGAAAATAATTCGTTCAAGAAAATTTCAAATAAATCTTTTGGTAACTTTACAGAATATCGCCAAAGATAAAGTTAGTGCTAGTAAAAAATTTCAACAAGAATTAGATAAACTCATAAAAAATATTCCAAATTTTCCATTTAAATATAGACAATCAATTTATTTTAGTGATAAAAATATACGAGATTTAATCTATAAGAAACACACTATAAACTACGAGATCAATTTAGAAGACAACAGTATTGAAATACTAAATATTTTCAATCAAAACAAACCGTCTTAAAAGTTCAGATACAACAAAACATAGTAGCCAATAAGTAGCCTAGCAGCGACTTATTGTCAAGTGCAAAGGTAAAATACACCAGTAGTGCAAACTAAAAGTGCACCACTTTATTAAGTAAAAAAGATACTATAACTTCAAATAAATATTTGGAGAGAGTATGATTGATAAAGAGACTTAATAGTAAAAACGGGTGCTTAGTTTTCTGCTTTTTCTTATAATTCACCAAATAATAATCAACTAAATTTAGCTTCAAACTTTTACTTAGTCCGCGATGCAAACTAATCATATTTTTCATATGTGAAAATACTCTACCTTTTTTTATGCCCTTGCGGTACGAGTGCATTTGTTGTATTTGAGATGGATAAATGCTTGTAGTTTTTATAGGTAAAAAGGTAAAGTAAATTTGTTCGTAAACTTCTGTACCCTCAAGGGGCATCCCATAAGCTGCTCTAATTCTTGGATGGGTATAGTGAAGTTTTCCAGTAGTGTTTGATACACTTTTTTCCTCTAAAAAATCTTTATAATTTTCGTACCATTGCCCTGACCGAAGGGATGAAATACTCTTGGGGTACATCTAGTTTATTTGTGAAGTTTTTCTCTGTTGAAAGAGTTAGCCTCGAAACTATTTTCTAAAGATCTTTACTAGCTTGTAATTTTGGTCTCATAGTTAAATATCGCTGTACAATCTTCTTTTGATGGAAATGGTGTTGATGCCCTTGCGGTACACATTTGTATTGGAATATCTTTAAAGGCCTTATACAAGCCTTTTTTACCATCTAAAGTTGCGCTTGTGATTGTATATCTGCGAGCCAGTAGCTCTTCCTTTAAATATTTGTAGTCTTGAACTATTTCACTTTGAATATGCTTCCAAATGAGTATTTCTTTAGTCTCATTATCTTTAAATACTAAGGTGCCTAACTTATACCCTCAAGGGGCACCCCGTCTTTCCTCTTTCCATAAAAAGTAGCATCACAAATTAGATTTACAGGTCGTGGATTACGGGGTGCCCCTTGAGGGTATGAACTTTAAAATCAACAATATATTCATCTCTTTGCTTCACAATCCAGCTAATTGATCTAGCATATTTAACGAATAATTGTTTTAGAGTTTGACGATGTAAAAAGTACTCTTCGAAAATAATTTTTTGTTGTTGCTCTGGTCTTCTTTTTGAGCTGAAAGACACTTTGCAATCTTTACAAAAATATCGTTTTATTCCTCTTCTTAGACCCTTAGAAATAACATTTTTAGATTGAAAATTTATACATATTTTTGAGCTTTTTTTACAATCATTTGTAAATAAATCTTTGTTTACTCCCAATATACCATAGTTTGAGAAGTGTTTTAAGCACCTATATTTACTATTAAGTCGGAAATTTAATAAGGGAATTTATGAAAAAAGCATTGGTATTTAAGCTGTTTTTAACGTGGTAACTTGGGGTACAAAAGGAGTCAACAATGGCTAATTTAGATGAATTTGAACTTGATATACTTGCAAGTGTTGAGAATGAAGAGTGGCAAAGCAAGGGAAATATTAAGCAAAGAACAATAGAATTACAGTCTATAATCAAGCATCAAAAGAAAAAAGCCATCTCGATTAGAATTTCTGAAAATGATTTATATGAACTCAAGCGAAAATCACTTGAAAGCTCTATTCCATATCAAAATTTAATTCAGATGCTTATTCATCAGTTTACTACTGATAAAATTAAACTAAGTGTATAAAAAGGAAAAATATGAAAACAATGACATGTAAACAACTAGGCGGTGCCTGCGATGAAGAGTTTAAAGCTGAGACTTTTGATGAGATGGCGGAGTTAAGTAGAGCTCATGGGATGAAAATGTTCAGTGAAGGCGATAAAGCACATGTAACTGTAATAGAAGAGATGATTAAACTTATGACTGACCCAGGAGGGATGCAAAAGTGGGTAGAGAATAAAAAAGCTCTATTTGCAGCGGCACCTGAAGACTAAAGTAGTCTTTCTTCATTATTACAAAAGTTTAAATCTTTTGTAATGATTATACTTGAGATGTCTTACTGTGTTTTGTTTATTTATCATTCCTTACATTGTCAATATCGAACTACTCATTTCCTTTTTTCATAATAGTTTTAACAAAGTCATCTATCTCTTTTTTAATACTCTCATACTCGACAAGACCTTCTTTTAAATCCTGAGCTATTTCATCACAGGCTGCACCGGCCAACATACCTAGAAGTATCCCTCTATGTACATTATCTCCACCTGCGTTTGCATTTGCCAAGATACAGGCTCTAAAATCAAACTTGTTTTTATACAAAAGGTAAGAGAGAACAGCTACTGAGTGTTCTGTGTAACAGCCAGTTGTAAAAACAGTTCCTAGTATCTCATCTTCAGTATATTTTTCTAAGAGTGCATCTAGGTCAAGTGTTTCATCTGAAAATTCGGTGTGAATCTTCCACATCTCATCTTTAGGAATATTTCCCGGTCCCATATAGTCTGCATAAGTTTTTGAGAGCACTGAGCCTTTTATCTTGATAAGCTGTACTTTTGAAGCATGCTCTTTGATGGTACTCATAGGATCTTTTTTCTCTAAAAGTTCATGAAGCAGTGGCACTAGATATGTTAGTGCCGAACTTACATTGTCAGATCTGTGTGTTATTTGCTGATGTTGTAGTGCTACACCTAATCCTTGATAGACAGACGGCGAAGTTAGAGAAAGTAAGAGCGGACGAATAGCCCCACCACTTGAAGCAATTGACCAGACATTTCTTTGTTCTTCTGCACAAGCATGCGGAGGAACACCATCTGTATACTTGTTAAACCAAGCTCTTACATATACTTCTGTATAGGGGTCTTTGTTCACTCCCGGTGTAGTCAAATGACTAATAAATCCATCAATAAAATCTTCTTGCTTGTACTCTTTTGTTTTTGTAACTGAACACATAAGAACACGCATTAAGTTCGCACCAAGAGTGTTGTCACCCGCTTTTAGTCCATGATGATAATGATACCTTTCATCTTTGGCAGGCATTGCATTTTTATGCTCACCACTATGAACAGCTAGTTTGATATTAAAATCATTATAGTTAGTATTGTAAAAACGGATGTGTTCGTGTGCTATGTCAAAAGGTCGCCCTAACTCTTGTGCTTTTTTGATGTTTGGATGATACATATTACCAACCATAAATGATTCTGGGTGAGGATGGGGAGCATCGTTGTAGCCCTTTATCGCACCATCAAAATCCTCTTTAATATACTTGCGTTTATAGTACCAGTGAACTGGCATCGACATTGCATCGGAGATAAAAGCTCCCCAAAGTGCATTTTTTAATCGTAAAGTATCCATAGTAAACTCCTTAAGAAGAAAATTTAATTAACTGCAAGAGTGTTTTTTCTAGACTCTCTGTATTTAAAGGTTTAGCATAGTTTGCTAGAACTTCTCTTGGCATAACCATGGCACCTAGTTTTGTGAACTGTACTCGCATTGCATTTAAAACATCAGCACCGCCACCACCACTAAAGGTCGCGTTTAAGATGGCTTTTTCACTAAAAAGAACTCTAAAGTCATCACCAACACGAGAAACCCAAGCCACAAAGTTTGTGAGTGATGGAGGTATAGTGTAGTTGTACTCAGGAGCAACAAATATATATGCTTTAGCAGACTTCATCTCCTCAACCAAACTACTTATTACTTTAGGTATACCATCTTTATCTTCTTTTTGTGAAGTATACATTGGTAAGTCCAGGCTTACTATATCTATGATTTTACTAGTTTTTTCTAGTATTTCTAAGTGTTCTCTTATGCTATTTCCTAGCTTCATATTTTGCTCACTGCTTGCCACAATAATAAGGTAGTCTACTGTTTTCATCTTTTTTCCTTTTTAATTTAAAAATTACACTTCACACTATAGATCAAAGCTCCTAAAAACTCTTTACTACCTCGTTTATACTTTGAGTACCTGTACTCTATTCCTGCTGTTATCTTTTCATTCGGGTGCCAATAAAACTTTATAGCACCATTTAGCCCATTACTTTTAGAATCACCTATTGGGGTTCCGTCTACAAGTTCATAGAAATTCTTATCTCTTAAAAACTCTATCTCATTCCACTCAAAGATAGAAAAAGTCTGTTCTAATATCTTAAACTTATAGTCCAAAAGCCATCCTGTCATTAAGCCATTAACTCCGTTAAAATAACTATCATATGTATAATGAACACCAATAAATGGCTTAAACCAAAACCCTTGGTAAATATATTTATAAGAAAAACCTAAAACAGAATCATTGACAAAATAATTATCTGTTTGTAAGTGAAAATCTTGTAAATGAATCCTAAAAGATTCAGTTAATTTAATGTCAAAATCATTAACCATTAAAAACCGTAAATTTTTTGCTTGTTCATCATCATAGGAATTAAAAGGATTTTCAATATTTGTATTGCCATAGAACTCAGTTAATTTAGAGCCAAAACCATATTCAGTACTTGCAAATATAAAGTTCTTCGTTAATATATTATCTTGAGTTTGTTTAGTCCAATTAGTATAATTAATTCCTAGATTTACAAAAGAATAGGACTCTTGTGTCAATAAGATACAGGGCACAAATAAAATAGCTAAAAACAACTTCTTCACAGCATATTCTTTTTTAATACCGTTCTATAAATCGTCTATATTTTATCTCTGTTGGTGTTTTTATGACAAAAAGTTCTGCACCATCTTTGACATCATAAACAACACTTGATGCATCTTGTAAAACATAATAATCATCTTTTACAAGAGTCTCTCCATCTAACTCTAGTTTACCCTCTAAAAGGTAAAGAGAGTAAGTAAACTCGGGGTTAAGAACTTCATTAAACTTACCACTTTTATATCTTGTTTTTTGTATCTCCAAACCCTCAGTTATACTCTTCATGCTCCCATTATTACCGATATATATAAGAGTCTCTTTATTTTCATCACTCTGAGTATGAAAACTATCTGCCGAGTAATCTTTATATGTCGCATCCTGTGACATAGTTTTTGAGAAATCAGGGTCAAACCATATTTGAAACATTTCAGTTCCTTTTGTAATTCTCTCAGAGTGTGAAACACCAGAACCTGCTTGAATAGCTTGCACGTCCCCTGCTTTTAAAGGAGTGTAAATCTTTGAAACTGTGTCATAGTGTTCAACTGCACCCTTAAATACAAAAGTCATAATCTCAAAACCCTCATGTGGATGCAGAGGAAATTCAGCTGTTTCATGTGCTACTAAATGTGCCCAGTAAAAAATGTTTGAGTAAGCATCAGTACCACTTCTATTTGGAAAGCCTATAGGTTTATTTTCTGTAAATGCCCCGTTAAAAAGAGGCTCAATTTGTTGTTCTTCTTTTTTTAAATATTTGACCCTGCTCATAATAATTCCTTATGCTTTAAATATAGCCCTATATGCCTCTTTTTTCCCTATCATTATAAGTGCAATGGAGATAGTTAAAAAGAGTGCCATCCCAACTCCTCCAATATCATTTAAAAATATATGTGCAAGTGTTGCATTTAAGACTACCGGCATAACGATAATAGCCATTAGTGCAACAAGTTTATTACTTAAAAATGCTAAACCTGCAACTATCTCTATAAATGCGATAAGAGGAAAAATATAAACTGTCATATACACTGCTTGTAACCAATCTCCCATTTCTTTTGAGTGCTCGGGCATTGGCATAAACTGTAAAAATCCATTTGCTCCAAAAACTACCAACATTAAACCAACTACTATTTGTATACCTAAGATAATTTTATCTTTCATTTTCTTTTCCTTGTGATTAAATCTACACTATTTAGCATTAGTGTAATTACTCTAAAATTATAGAACTTCTTCACTTTATTGTCAAGAGCAATTACTCTAACAGTCCATTTTCACTTCTTCTTTAACCCTTGACAAGTACTTATTCAAGGTATGTATAGCGAATTTACAAATTTGTTGACACATTAGAGTAATTACACTATAATTTTACTATTAGGAGTTAAAATGTCGAGAAAAGAAGCCATTTTAGAAGCTGCACTCAAGCTGTTTAACCAAACAAACACACAGTCAGCTACCACAAATCATATAGCAAAAGCGATGGGTATTAGCCCTGGTAATTTGCACTACCATTATAAAAATCGTGAAGAGATTGTCCGTTTACTCTATCTGCAACTCCGTGAGGAAGCTTTTTTGAGTGTTGCTGAGTTACCGAAAAACATACAAGAACTTCAAGAACATGAAAAACTTCTTATACAGATTCAGTGGAAGTATAGGTTTTTCTTTAAAGAGATGCTCTTTTTATTTTCTCGTGATAAAGAGTTAGAAGAGATGTACATAAAAGACAACATTGCCCACAGAGAACGAATAAGCCATAGTATGAAAATCTTTGAAGAAGAGGGAGAATTAGTCTTTACTGATAAAAAAAGTTTTGAGTTTGTTGTTGACTCCATACTTATGGCTTGGCAGTTTTATGCTTCATATCTTCATACACTTGGTAAAACTCTCGACTCACAAGGTGCAGTTCAAGCCGTAGAGCATACCCATAACGCAATGCGACCATACATGACACACAAGGAAATATAGATGCAAGAAGAAATGAAAGCGAGTGCTTGGTTTGAAGACCTTTATAAACAAAATGAAGATTCACATGAAAACATCCCTTGGGCAAGGCGTGATGTAAATCCACTTCTGCAAACTTACTTAGATGAAAATAAAGAGCATAAAGGAAAAGCCCTAGTTATCGGTTGTGGTTTAGGTGATGATGCTTTTGCTTTGTCAAACGCAGGGTATGAGACTCTCGCCATAGATATCTCTCAAACTGCACTAGATATCGCTCAAAAACGATTTAGTGGTACTGATATTACTTACGAAAAACAAGATATTTTTGATATGCCTGACAAATACTTTGAGCATTTTGATTTTATTTTTGAGGCATTTACCGTGCAATCTCTTCCAAGAGAGTTTCGTACAAAGATGATACAAGCAGTAGCTCGGAGTGTAGCCAAAGAGGGTGAGCTTCTTGTAGTTGCACATAAAAAAGAGCTTTCAGATGGTGGACCGCCTTGGCCTTTAACACAAGTCGAGATAGATCAGTTTTTGGATAATAACCTCAAAGAGATAAGTTCCGAGTTAGTAACAGAACCTTCTCACATCTCTAAAACTAGATTTAGAATCTTATATAAAAAGACTCTATGAAACAAGCACAAACAGCACTATTAAAATGGTATGAAACACATGGACGCCATGAACTTCCATGGCGTTTAAGCGATAAGCTCTACCATGTTTACCTCAGTGAAATAATGCTTCAGCAAACGCAGGTAAATCGTGTGAGAGATGAGTATTACCCGCAGTTTTTAGAGAAATTTCCTTCACTTAAAGCACTAGCAAATGCACATCAAGATGATGTTCTCGCTGCTTGGAGTGGGCTGGGGTACTACTCAAGAGCTAGAAACTTGCATAAAACTGCCAAGCTAACACAAAATGGACTACCAAAAACAACTAAAGAGCTGATGGCACTCCCAGGCATAGGCGAGTATACCGCAAGTGCAGTATGTTGTTTTGGTCTCTCCCAAAATGTACCCGTCGTAGATACAAACATCGCAAGGGTCATCAAACGCCACTTTGCCCTACTCTCACCCAAAGTCAAAACTCTATGGCAAAAAGCAGAGGAGTTTGTAAACGCCAAGGAGCCAAGAAGTCATAACCTAGCTTTAATGGATTTAGGTTCACTCATCTGTCTACCAAAAAACCCGAAATGTGAAGAGTGTCCGTTAGCGAGTTCTTGTTTAGGTAAAAAAGAACCTGAGATTTATACAAAAACTAAAAAAATAGTCTATGAAAATATGGAACTTTTTTTAGGGGTTTGTATCAAGGACAATAAAATTGCATTAGAAACCTCAACACAAAAGATGTATAAAGACATGTTAGTTTTGCCTAATGTTGAGCCTATCGAAGAGAATTTTATCGCTGAGTTTAAACACTCTTATACAAAGTATAAGATTTTAGTAAAACTCTACACTATACAAAAAGTTTCACAAAATGTTAGATGGGTTAATATAGATGCATTTAGTTCTGCACCCATCTCTTCACTTACAAAAAAAGCAAGCCAATTTTTTAACTTTTAAACTTCTTACATCTCTTGTGCATACTGTTTCAAGTCTTTTTGAATCATCTCTTTTATCCATTGGGGCTCAAGTACAAAAAGATGAGGAATCCAGTACTTTATTATAGGAAGTATTTCCATCTCATGGGTTATCTTCACACTAAACTCCATAGTGCCATCTTGATGTATAGACTCTATACTTTGTGTTGGAAGAGGACGGCGTTTAAAAAACTTGGCTGCCACTTTATTTGCAAATAGTTTTACTTCAAAAGGTTTTACATCTTTTTGAAACCACACAGATATGGAATCATCAAGAAGTTTGTCTAGGTCATCACCCGTTATAAAATACTCATCTCTTATCTTAGTATGAGAGATATTTTTGAGGTAGTATTTTTTAAGTGTGTCATTTCTTAGTGCGATTAAATACCAAAACCCTTCAAAATTCACAATTTTCAGAGGTTTAATAGTCGTTGTGTAAGGAGGATGCTTTTCATTGTTGTAAGAGTACTCTACCTTCCTTTTTTCTCTAATTGCAGTTTCTAAAACTTGTATATCTCCAAACTTTTCACTAATATCTTCTATATTTAACTTCGTGTAGATAGGGTTAAAATCTTCATTTTTGATTTTTGAAATTAAGGTGTGGGCTTTGGTCGAAAAAGTACCACCAATGCCTTCGGTGATTTTTTCAATGATGTCTAGAACTATCTCATCTTCAAGAGATTTAGTCTTCTCCACTCTAAAGCCATCTTGCATCTTCCATTTTTTGTTTTCTTGATAGATAGGAAAAGAGAGAAGTCGTTCATTAAAATCTCTTTGAATCGTTCGAGGACTAGTATTGAACTCTGTTGCCAACTCTTTAACAGAGAGTGCTTCACCATCATTTAAACGTGATAGTATCGTTGTTAATCGTGTTAATATTTTATCGTAGTCGTGTTTATATGCCATTTATTTCTCGCTGTTGAATGAAGTAAATTCTTTGATTTTTTAATCATGCTTTTGATATTTTACAGACAAATCACTTAAATATTTCCAAATACTCAAGTAATTCTTATCACCAATTAGTCCTGTAATTTTTACAGATAGCTCATCACTAGAATATAACCCACCATGAGTGATATTAGCAGATCCAATTAATGTAGTAAAACTCTTTTCTTGTTCAAAATAATATATCTTTGAATGTAAAGTTTCATTCTTTTTTGTTATTATATGCTCTATTGTTTTATATGTATTTAGAAATTCTCTTACCCCATCCTTAGTGTTTTGATGGTCTGAGTATATTGTAATTTTGGCATTGTTTTTTACAGCGATATCTAAACATATTTTAAGCTTTTTTAATCCATCCATCTTCATCCATCCTGAACTAATGATTATTCGATCTGATGATTTAATTAATTCTATAATATGGTGTTTATGCTTTTTAGTTCCATTGTTTGTAACAAGTTCCATTTTCTTTTCCTAATATATATTTCTTAACTTTTCCCAAATCCGAACCATAGCCAAAGTATCAAGCCGACAGTAAGCAAGTAGGTCTTTTTTTATCCCGACTAAGAGACTCTTGTCCTTGAGTAGGTGTAAGTTGGCAAAAGTATCCATAGCATCCCCACCATTTTGAATAGAGCCAAGTTTTTTATAGTCGAGTTCATCATCATCTGGAAAGAGTGTTGGTAAAACAATTTTTATAGAGTATTTACCGTTAAATTTTGGATGATAGTAGTGTTTATATTGGAATGGGTGTGCAAGGTCTATAAATCTCTCATTTAAAGCCAAAAGTTCATCACTAATGTCAGAACACACTAAAGCTAAGTTCTTAATCTGTGTTATCTCAAACGATTGATTAAAAGCTATGATTGAACCAGTTGGTGTAATCTCTTTTAACATCTGCTCTGATAACGGTCTTCTAGGGTCACTATTTTCATCTCCTAAAAACTCTTTATGCTCTAAAGTTCCATCTTCATGTAAGATATGTAGTGAATACTGAAATGGCATCTGAGAATAAGGTCTTTGATTATCAAACCTTGGAATAGCATTTTGAAAAGTTTCAAAATCAAAGAAGTTTATAGGGTACTCTATAGTTTCTAAAAACTCTTGTATCTTTTTTTTGTCTATCTTTATCTCTTGTGATTTATGATGCCGTATCTGAGTACGAGCATTTTTACCAAGGTGAAAATTATTAGGAACATCATTTATGCTGAGTATCCCCTGATAGTAAAGTTTCCATTGTTTTCCCATAGCATAAGAGATGTCAAATACTGAGTCTTCTTTAGGCAGATGACTCCAGCAGTGCGAAGAAAAATCACACCCATAAGGGTCGCTACAGTGCTTCCCGATGTCAATGTTTGGCACAGCACCCTCAAGCATCTCCTCCATCTCAAGAAGTTCAAGTGGTATACTCTCTTGCTTTTGTAATACAATATCTGTAATATCATCAATACTCAATAGTGCCTTAACATCCAACTCACCATTTCGTACATACTTGTTGTTTATATGCACCACATAAGCGCGGTTAAGTGTGATGGTGTTTGAGAGTGCATACCACTGAACGGCTGTATCATTTTTGTGGTACTCTTTAGTGTGAGTAGAGGCCTTAACCTCGTAAATATCCCAAGCCTTAGCATTTTTGACTAAGATGTCTGCCATAGCAAAGATACCATTATCACTAAACGCAGCCTCATAGATGACCTCTGCACCATTAGCTATAAGTTCTTTAGTCTTCGCTATCATCCCCTTAAAGTCAGAACCATCAAAGACTATCTCTACCCCATCAGGAAACAACTCTTTTGCCAAATCACCCACTTGATAACCTATGTTAAAGTTTGACTTGGCTTGAGAGTCAGGAGTATCTCTTAAACCGTATCTATTTTTATATAACCATAAAGATTTGTGACATTGCAAGCCTCTTATGTATTGAGATTTAGATAGGCTCATCTTTCACTTTCCTTTGAAGGAATTTTTATTCCTAATTTATATATATTATTAAAGCCATCCACTTTATTTTTGTAAATATTATTTACATATTCTTCAGCTGATTTTTCAGGATATATAAATAAAATATTTGCTTCTCTATTACTATCTCCTAAATTTATATATTGTCGTATGTTACTTTCTCTACCATAAAGACTTAGTTGTTGAAAGTCATCCTTAAAGTCATCATTGATATTGTTTTTATAAAACCAATATTTATACTTTGCATCAATTATCATGTTCTGTGATGCCAATAAAAAATCAGGTCTCATTTTAAATTTTAAGTCTATATCTAGTGTATTCCCATCAAGAATTTCAGGGTAAACTTCTCTTAATTTTACTTCAACATATCTCTCAAAAAGCTTAGGCATATCAATATAAAAAGGTGGTATTTTTATTTTCTCATCTTTTTTTGAGCTATTAAGAGTAAATCCAAATCGTTTAAATATCATTTGAGCCAATATTAAAGCCTCTTTGTAATCCTTGTAAAAGGGTGAATATTTTATTTTTGAAAAATCACTCTTGAAAATTTCTTTTGTATTAACTAACTCAAAACTATTCAAGTTAAACTTTAATAGTTTTGTTATATCATCATTATTTATATTTTGTAAATTTCTACTACATTGAAAAAGAGCAGTTTTTAATATCTGATTCTCTATACAGTCAATTGTAAAAATCTGATGATTACAAATAGTTTTATCTAACCTATTTTTAAAATGGTTCTGCTTTATAGTTTGATTGACTAATATTTTACCTTTTATTTTAGAGGTAAGGTTTTCAGTAATTTTTGTATAACCTTTTTTTAAACCTTTTTTTGAAATATTATGTACAACTTTTAAAAATTGTAATATTATTAATGGTGTTATCTCATCTTCATTTTCTTCTATTTCGATCCATTTTTCATTAAATTTAATCCCATAGCAATCATTCATTTTTTTTGAAACAATGGGATCTTTTAGGCAGGTTAAAAACATTTTCAAATAATCAGCTTGTTTTCCATCTTTTGATTTTTTAGGAGAGATACGGATACATTCCTCTTTCTTTTCATCAAACCATCTGTAACCAATATAGTAATAGGGTTTTACACATATTTTATCATTACCATAGTCATACTTTTTTGATAAGCCTAAATATTTCTTATTTGGTTCTTTAGATAATTTAGACAATTCTTCTTCATTCCAAGCTGTCTTATCTCTTTTATGAACAACAAAATTATCTTTTGAATACTCTAAAGACTTAGCTATATATTTCATTATAGAGTATTTATTTTTGCTCTTAATTCAGCAGTGTCAATCAAAACACCATCTTTTACATACTCTTTTAAAAGTGGTTTAATTTGGTATTCAACTTTATTTTTCAATTCTTCTGTATCTTTAGCAATAAAATAAGAATGCCCTAATAAAATATCGTATTTGTCAAATTCAGGAGATGTATCTATAAAGATTTCTTCTACTGCTTCAAATAATTTCACACCCTCTTTTAAATTAATTGCATCTTTATTCGGTAAAATGGTCTCAAAAGCAAATCGTCTTCGAATTGCATAATCAATATGTCCAATACTTCTATCTGCCGTATTCATAGTCCCAATTATATATAGATTAGATGGTAAAGTGATTTCTCTACTACCATCTTCTAAAGCATACATACTTTCAACAGCTTCATCTCTATATTCTAAAGCATAAATAAGCTCACCTAAAACCGAAGAAAGATTAGCTCTATTAATTTCATCTATAATTAAAATATAGTCATTATTTTTATCTTTAAGAGCTTTTTTTGCCATCTCTGCTAAAACTTTATTTTCCGTTTTATAAGTAATTGTTTTACTACTAGAATCAGCTACAATACCTCTTACAAAATCCTCATAACTATATGATGGATGAAATTGAATAAGTTTTACTCGCTTTTTTATTGTTTTTAAACTGTTCTTTATCTCATTATTTGTTTCTAAAGGTAAAGTGCTATCAATTATTGAAATAGCCATCTGTTTAGCTACCATTGTTTTACCAGTCCCTGGAGGTCCTTGCAATATAATTTGATTTCTGTCTTTTAGTAAGTTTATTTTTTCTTGCATATCTTTACCCTTTATAGTCTTTTTATATATCTTATTAATAACTTTAAATGTTTCACCTGTTTTAGAAACTTCAAATGTTCCTTGAGCTTTTGGAATTTTATATTCTTCCTTAAAATCATTATATGTTGATAATATTTTTATTTGATACATATGTCTAAACCAAATGTTTTCTATTTCATTAAATTGATAATCACCTACTATCTTCACCAATGCAATAAATTTTTCGCCATGTCTCACAACGACAATATCATTCTTTTTCAGACTTAAAAAACTAGTTATTTGTTTATCCCATGAATTGTGTGTTTTATCATAAACTTGTAATGTTTCTCCCCAGTCCGTAAAAGGCTTATCATTAATTCCTAATTTGCTCGCATACTCACTATCTATATCTATCCCTATATAACCCATCATTACAAGATTCAATATTTCTTCTTTTTTATAACCATTTAAATTATCAGGGTGCATTTGCATGTGATAATACTTCATACTAACCTCCAAACTTATTTTTTTAAATCCGCTAGAGAAACAGTGGCTTTCGTTTCAGTAACTTCTTTTTCTCTAAAATATACCATGTCTCTTGCTATATATCACTTTATAAAGAAGCAAGTTTCCTCTCTGTCTATCTAAACTTAACATAACAACAGTCCAAAAAATTCTGCTGAGTATTCTTCATCGCATCCACAAGCTTTTGAATATTTATTAATTTTATCCTAATAATTATAGTATCTAACTAAAAATTCTATAGTATTGGATTAATTATTCTTATACATTACACATTACGATGTACCTCTTGAAGAGCTTCCATATACTCAGAAAAAGTCTCACGAAGTGTTCCGTCAATATTTGAAAGCCATCTTGTAACATCATTCCAGGACTCGTCAGTATAGTACTCTTTAAGCCACTCCGTATCAGACTTAAGTTCATCAAAATCAGCTAGTTTTGATTTAGAATTTACTAATTCATTCAGTATTTTTATCACTTCATCTAGAAGTATTGTATTTGGGACATTACAAAAATCTGTAAATTGATATTGATAGTCCTTTAGTCTTAAATTATGTTGTTCATTACTCCATTTTAAATTCTCTATATTTTTTGTCATATCTTTAGTAGCTTGTATCTTTTTTTGAGCATCCAACATTAGCGAACATAACTCTTTAACAACTTGGTATTTAAAACGCATAAACAACTCCTATAGTTTGTATATGGAAGTTTAGTCTTTATGTTTGACAGCTTTATGTCTGTTTATTTAAAAAGTTATAATTACTACTTATTCGATATTATTTAGTATGGTATTTTTATACTCATTTTTTTCATAACCTGTAAACAAAACAGTCGCTTTTACACAGCTCTTACTAACTGAGTTCTTAGTTGTAGTTCCAAAGATAATCTCAGCTTCCTCATTAGCATTTTCGTTTATAAGCTCCATTGCTTCAGCAAGATTTATAATTTCTAAGTCTGGATGTATTACAAAATGCACCAAGACCCCTGTAATTTTATCCATTAAACTGTAATCCAAAGATGAATTTTTTATGGCTAACTGTACAGCTTCTATCGCTGCACTTTTCCCTTCATACTCACCAATACCACTAAATACCATTCCACCATGACTTAAAATAATTTTAAAATCTTCAAAATCAAGATTTATATCATTTTCCTCATTTGTTAAAACTACTCTAAGCATACCCTTGATAGCTTCTTCTATCTCCTTACTAAACTTTGTAGTATCTATATATTTATGAAATTCTTTCGTATCTTCATTATGGCTAGAACCGATCATTATGATAAAAACCCCATAACCTTCCCACTCTCCTCATGCTTAACAGCTACCTCATCCTCAAGTCTACTTATAAAATCTTTCACATCACTTATAGGGCGAAATCTGTTCTGTCTTGTTACTGCTGCAAAGTCTCCTGGGGTTAGGTATTTTAAGTTCTTTACTCTTTTTTTAAATGCGACAGATGGTTTTTTTAAGTTCAAGTCTTTACAGTAAGAGAGAAACATATTCCATGACTGCTCGGATTTCAAGTAGTCAAACTCAAGTTTTAGATCAAATCTTCTTAGACTTGCTTTGTCAAGGTTATCCATGAGATTAGTCGTCGCTATAAATATACCCTCAAAATTCTCCATCTGTACGAGCATCTCGTTTACCTGTGTCACTTCCCAACTCTGCTTTGCCTGCGTTCTATCTGCTAAGAAACTATCTACCTCATCAAAAACTAAGACTGCTTTTTCTTCTTTAGCCTCAGTAAACGCAGCAGCTATATTTTTCTCAGTGCCACCGACATACATGCTTATCAAATCACTTCCTTTTTTAAGCAGTAGTGGTTTGTTTAGACTCTCAGCTATGTATCTCCCATAAGCACTTTTACCAGTTCCCGCAGCACCATAAAGACAGAGTCTCGCGTTTTGGTGTTTTTGTATGCCCTTTGTTAAAAGTTCTAAGTTCGTTGTAGTGTTGATGAACTTAGGGTCATAGACATTTGGTAAAAGTGTGGCTATTTTTTCCTTTATCTCTTTGTGCCCTTGTGCTTTGAGAGTGTTGTTTAACACTTGTGTAAAGGCTTTTGCTTTGTCCTTTGTTTCTAAGCTACTGACTACCTTTGTCGCTCGAGTTATAAGTGCTGGTGCTATGTTTTCGTTTTGTGCTAAGACATTTATGCTCTTCTCATCTAGTAAGTTGTTGGAGTAGTTTTTGATGATTTGAGCACGCTTTTTTTTGTTCGGTATGGGTATCTCTACACTAAAGTCAAAGCGTCTAACCATAGCGTTATCAATACTGTGGATATTGTTAGTTATCCAGATAGTGGGAATGCTATTTGTCTCAAGGATTCTGTTTAACCATGCCTTGTTATCTTGGCGTTTAGGTGCAAAAGGACTATCACTACTGTTAAATATATCCTCCGCCTCATCATACATAAGCAGGATGTTTTGATTACCTAAAAGTGACTGTGCTATTTTGAATGCTTTTAATCTCTCATAACCATCTATCGCCTCTTCATCTTCGTTGGCATAACTAATCTCAAATAGTTTTGTCTCTAAAACCTGTGAAATAGTTTTTGCAAGTTCTGTTTTTCCTGTTCCAGGCAAACCGTAAAAGAGTATGTTTACACCCTCTTCTTTTGAGGCAATAGCACTAGCAAGATAGGGTATCACGATATCTATGTCATTTTTAATATGCTCATAATCCTTCAGTGCTAAAGTACTTTTATCACAAGGTCGAACTGCATCTTTTATCATGACAGAGACATCTTCATCAAGGTTAAGCATATCATCTGCAAAACTATCACTAATAATGCGAATCTTTCTATCTAAACTATGGGTATCATTTTTATCTATGGAGACGATAGAAGACTTGTTAAATTTTGAGTTCGCTTTAAACGCAGCATTTATATCTTGGAGAGGAATATCTAGGATGCCTGAGAGAGCTTTTTTTGCTTGTGTGGTATTTAAACTATTTCCCAAAAGTTCTGCCGCTTCATCGAGTACTTCGTACTGGTTTAAAAGTACAGAAAATTCTAAGATCTGCTTTTCTACACTATTTAAGTCCATCAGTTTTATAATCTGTTGAATATTTTGAGTAAGGAGAGTCGCAGATGTAAATCTTTTTCTTTTTTCTAATTTAGTATAATTTTTTTTGAGTATAGCAAGGACTTGTCTGCGTTTAAACTCCTCACTATCCATATCAACGAAAACTCCTACTTCAAGAAAGTAGGCAAGGTTATCGTTACGAAAACAGTTGTTTGTATCGATGAACTCTCTTGCCCCACCTAGTTTTACAATGATACGCAGTATCCACAAAGACATCTTATCTATTAACTCACTATCAACAAGTTGTGTTTTATCAAACTCTTCTAATGTTGTTCTTGCTTTTCTTCGTCTCATTATAAACTCCTATATTTTATAGGAGAAGTATAAGATTAACTCTTGACAGCTTTATGTCTGCATTATATTTTATATTAAAACAGAAGTCTAAACTCACTCCCCTCACCAAGTACAGATGAAACCTCAACTTTTATCTTGTAAGTATCACAAATCTGCTTAACAATGCTCAGACCAACACCAAAACCACCTGCGATTTGAGAGTCGCGAGAGTAAAGCTCAAAAATTGCATCTAGTTTATCTTTTGCTATGCCTACTCCCTCATCTTTTATGATAAAAAGTCCCTCTTTGAGACTTATGTGTATGGTACTCTCGGGCATAGAGTATTTTATGGCGTTTGAGAGTAGGTTTGAGATGAGGAGTTCTGCCCTTGATTCTATGATATTTAATGAGGCTCTCTGTATCTCTACTTCTACTTTTATGCCCTTTGCATCACTTAGTTCCCAGTAGTACTTCACCACTCTTTTTACTATCTCATCTAGTCCGACATCTGTACTTTTTTCTTGTTTATCGCTAAAATTTAAGTAAGTAAGTGAGTTGTAAATAGTCTCAAGTTGTTTGGTACTTATAGAGATATTTGTAAGAATTTTTTTATCATATACTTCTTTTTTTATAGCTCTTGAAGCACTCATCTTTAAAGCTGTTATGGGAGTGTTTAACTCATGAGAAACATCTTGTATAAACTCTTCTATTTGCTCTATGCGTTTATGCACAGGTTTCATAAAAAGTTTGGCTAAGATGAAAGAGATTAAAAAGATGGCTACAAAAACTAAACCTGCACGAGTAGCAACATCAGACTTTAGTTTTTTGAGTTCTTTAAAATAGTGCTGCGTTTTGACAACTACATAAGCTATGTTTAGATGTTCTTGGGGTGAAGCTGAAACAAGAACTTTATAGCCATTTTTCTCATAGTAACCAAGCTTATAAGCCTTTTTTTCATGAATAGGAACTAGCATATAACCATAACCTTCTTCACTCGGTAACTCAAGACTGATTCCCTTCATTTGAGCATTTATAATACGACCTGAGATAGTATCTGCTAAGTGTGTGAGTTTATAGTAAGTTTCACTCTCAAGTGAACTCTTAAGTGAAGAGTAGTACCAAAAAGAGGAGAGTAAAACAAAAAATAGAGAGGAGACTAAGTAAATCCCCAAAAATGAGTAAAATGAATGTTTTTCTAAATCATTCATACTTATACCCCTCTCCTCTTACATTTAGTATATGCTCTTTTCCTATGTACTTTCGTAAGTTTTTTATGACAGTTCGCACCGCATCATCACTCGGCATCTCATCAAACTCCCAAATGTTTTGCAGAAGTTCATCACTACTTACAACTCTCGCTCTATTTTTATAAAGATAGTGCAAAAAGTCACTCTCCTTATGTGTCATCGTATAGTTTTTATCTGGAGTTTGTACTATGTGTGTATCTATATCAAAAATGATATTTTCTTCTATATTTATCTTGCTTTGAAGCCCAAACTGACGCTTAACATTACTTATCCTCTGCCCTAACTCTTCAAGGTCAAAAGGTTTTTTTATAAAGTCATTTGCACCCGACTCAAATGCAGCCTTTAGATACTTTGTATCATGAAAGGCTGTTATAAATATAGTAGGGGTATTATCATGAAACTCACGAAGTTCTTTTAACAAAGATATACCATCCCCATCGGGGACATTTATGTCAAAGATGTAGAGATCAAACTTTTGCACCTCACAGAGAGAAGAAGCTTTTTTCATACTGTATGTCTGAACAACTTCGTTCTCATCTTCTAAGTAATCAACTAAGACACTAGCCAATGCAGTGTCATCTTCAAGTAATAATATTTTCATACTCTAATTATACTAAAGTTTTAAGCTCAACACTACTTTGCATCTCCATCTGTTTTAGACTCTAGTATAAATGCTAAAACATCTCGTGTTTCTTTGCCTGTTAAACCTGCACGAATACGCATATGCTGCATAGAGTACTTCCAAGCACGTTTGCTAAGAACTGCTGGTTCTCTTAGGTTATGACAACGCATACATGCATCTGCCCATACTTGAACACCATTAATTGTATCTGCTGGTTCTACTTCATCTGCCATTAGACTCATACCACTTAGTAGAGCTACTATTATCAGTAATTTTTTCATTGTCTTCTCCTAAAAACCAAATGCTAGTTGTGCACGAACACGATTAGCATTGTCAATATTATTATTTGTATCATTTTCATATGCAAATTTTGCTATTAAGTTGTTTGCAAAAAGATAATTAAGACCAACAGCTATCTGTTGTTTTCTATTTCCAATATTTTCATTATTAACATAAGGGTTTTCATAGTCACTATAACGTAAAACTGGTTCAAGATTTAAACTATTTATCTGGTATGCCACCTGTGCATAAAAAGCTGTCCAAGTACCACCTTTAAGTGATGTAGTTGCAAGTGAATTTTCACCGATTTTTTGTTGAATATATTCTGCTTTTATATCTAAGCCGTTATTATTGTACATAAAATCGACACCCATTGCAGAGTAGTCTCTAAATACATTTGCTGAAGTTCCCGAAGTATTTGTGTCATCAAAAGCCTCTCCAACCCCACCAGATATTCCAATTTCCATACCACCTATTGGGTTCAGTGCATAACGAGCACCAAGAAGTTGTGATGCTCCACCTGAACTTGTTTTTCCCGTCGCATCAATGATAATATCACCATCTGCAGCTTTTCCATACCTCGGAGCATTTGCAACAAATACTACATAGTTACTTCTCAAGTTACCCATCTTTGGTAGTCCACCACGTAGTGCCATACCCACATTTGAAGTGGGTGCTGCACCATCATGACCAAAACCAACTGGAGTACTTGGTAGTTTGTTTATCCACGAAGGATGGATGTTTTGAACAAACTGCCCGATAGGTGACATAAACTGACCTATTTGTAAGCCCATATAGTCATTTAGAAAAATTGTACCTGCAGCATACTCAAGAGCTGTAACAGTCTCTCCATTTGCATCTATCTCAAACTCTAACTCACCCTCAAACTGAAATATATCTCCATACTGATAGTGAAAAATAGGTGCAAATTTCACACCACTAAACTCTGCATCACCACCATCAGGTGCCACAAAATCAAATGAAGCATACCCCGCTAGTTGAAACCCTGACATAGCATTCCCTTCTAGATCTGCTTTCATTGAATTGAGCACTGCTACATCTTGAAGTAGTTGTGCAATTATCGCATCATCTTTTTCACTTGCAACAAGCATAGTTGTTAAAAGTGAACTGAGTCCAATACTTAAAATAATCTTATTCATTTAAGTCTCCTTATATTATGTATAAGAAATTGTATTGTATTAGTGTGTGGTGTTTGTGTTTAAAGTTATTTAAGATTATTTTAGGTTAGGCACTGCTATTCAACACATAATAAAATATAATGTGATATACTTTTAGACAATAATATATTTTAGGAAAAGAGATGTCAACAATCACCCCAACAGACAATGAAAAAGAGCTCTTAGCTGATGAGTTTATAGTTTCTAAAACAGATGAAAGAGGGAAAATCCTTTACGGAAATAAAACTTTTATCAACATCTCTGGTTATCAAGAGAGCGAACTTCTAGGTAAACCACACTCTATACTCAGACATCCAGATATGCCAAAGATTGTCTTTCAACTACTTTGGGATAGACTCAAAGAAAAGGAAGAAATTTTTGCTTATGTGAAAAACATCTGCAAGGATGGTTCTTTCTATTGGGTTTTAGCAAATGTTACAGTTACACTTGATAGCAATGACAAAGTAGTAGACCTTCACTCAGTTAGAAGAAAACCCTCCTCTAAAGCAATGCAAGTAATTCCTTCTCTGTATGCACAACTTTTAACTCAAGAAAAAAATGGTGGCATTCATGCCTCTGAAAAATTTTTAAACACCATACTAAAAGAAAAAGGAGAAACTTATGATGATTTTATCTTCAATTTACAGCACTAAACAAACCTTAGGACTCTATGTTTTACTTATAGCACTTCTTGGTTATTTTATTGTACAAGCTGAGTACATTACTGCTTTACTTGTATTTATAGGAATCGTTGGTGTTAGCTTTCTCTCTTTATTAGATGGCGACTCTTGTAGTAAGATTTTTAAAGACCCTCTAATTCAGCAAGTACGAGATGTTCTTTTACAAGCTGGTGAAGGTAAACTTTCTCATAGAATCACAAATATTGATGAACAACATACTATGCAAGCAGTAGCATGGGGTATCAACAACTTACTCGACCAAACAGAACAGTTTATGCGCGATATCAAAGCATCAGTTGAGTCTGCAAACATAGGTAAAAGCACAAGGGATATACTTCAAAACGGTTACAAAGGCGACTTTAAACAGGCTGTACCATCTCTAAACACAGCAATTTATTCAGTTTCTAGCTCTTATATTAATGCTCAAAAGACTGCTATATCTAAAGAGTTTAACGATAATGCTGAGGGTGGAATATCTAAAGGACTAAGTATCATTCAAAATGATATTTTACAAAATCTTAATATTTTAAAAAAAATATCTACTAGTACAGAAAAGACAGCACAAGAAGCATCAACTTCCCAAACTGTAGTTCAAGATATAGTAGATAAAATAGAACAGCTAATCGAGCTTATCACTAACTCAAACGAATCTATTATCTCCTTAAACGAGAAAACAAACGAGATCACGGTTGTCGTTGACCTCATTAAAGATATCGCAGAACAGACAAACCTTCTTGCACTAAACGCAGCTATCGAAGCTGCCCGTGCAGGTGAGCATGGTCGTGGTTTTGCTGTTGTTGCTGATGAAGTACGTAAACTTGCAGAGAGAACACAAAAAGCAACTCAAGAAATCGCTATCACAACAAACACACTCAAACAAGAAGCGAGTGATATTCAATCTAATTCCGAAACCATTACTGATATCGCTATGAGTTCTCAAAGTGTTGTATCGGAGTTTTATGATACACTTAATAACTTTGCACTCAATGCAACAAGCTCTGCACATGAAGCAAAATACATGTCTGACTATCTATATACAACACTTATAAAAGTAGATCATATTATCTTTAAACATGATGTCTATACTGATATACTATCAGAAAATATAGAAGCTGTTTCAACTACCAAAGACCATAAAAACTGTAGACTTGGAAAATGGTATGGAGATGAGGGTAAGGCACTTTTTGGTAAAACTTCTGCTTATGCAGCGATTGACACTCCACATACAAATGTTCATACAAATTCACTCTCTGCGCTCTCTTATGTAGCAGAACCTGACTACATAGTAACACACAGAACTGACCTTGTACAAAATATGTCAACTGTTGAAGTGGAGAGTTTTAAACTCTTTGAGCTCTTCAAAGAAATGGTCACTCAAGCTAACCCAAAAGTTGAGTTTTAACACAAACTTACCACACTCTTCTAGTATACTCCTATTAACGAACAAAAATAGGAGTTCATAATGAAAACTTTAACTACAATCTTACTAACACTCATCTTAGGTGCATCTCTTGCTCATGGAGCAGCTTTTTCAAAAGATGCAAAATACCGCACTACAAAAGTACAAATCACAGCTGAGAAACCTGTTACTGCTGGTTCTAACACTTTTAAGTTCGCTATTACTAAAGATACTAAAGCTATTGATGCTAAAGTGTCACTCAAAGCTTTTATGCCAGCAATGCCAGGTATGCCTGCGATGGTCTCAAAAGTAGAAGCTACGAACTTAGGTAATGGTACTTACGAAGCAAAACTTAACTTAGCAATGAGTGGAACTTGGCAACTACACATCTTTATTACTCCTAAAGTGGGTAAAAAGTCTCGTGTTAAAACAACTATAAATTTTTAAGGAAAAAAGCGTGAAAAACTTAACTTTAAGTCTCTTGCTTATCACCTCTTCACTTAGTGCAATAACACTTAGTGAAGTCATAGACAAGTCCCTTACAAACAGCCCCTCACTTGAGTCCATAAATGCAAAAATAAAAGCAAATGAGCATGCAAGTGATGTGGCAAACCAGTTCTCAAATCCAGAGTTATCTTTAACAAAAAACTCTATTGACTCATCTCAAGCAATGAGTCAAACAGTTTTAACAATCAAGCAAAAGCTTCCCTACTATGGCAAGCGTGATTCCAGACAAAATATTACTCTAGCAGAAGATGAAGTTTTAAAAGAAAAATTTCACTCTGCCCAAGCGACATTAGTTGCCAAGATAAAAACAGAGGCTTATAGTGTTTGGGAACTACGAGAACTCTATAAAATCATAAATGAATATATAGTACTTACAAAACAAAATATAGAACTCTATGAGTCTTATACAAGTGTAGATGACAATCAACATATGGGTATCATGAAAGCGGAACTCTCTTTAGCTAACTTAGAGATTCAAAAGAGTGTACTCAATGCAAAACTCTATGCTTCGTATGCAAAAATCTCTTATCTTGCTGCGTTTGATGTCAAAGATTTAGATATAAATCTAAAAATAGCTACTAAGCCAAACTTAGACTCTTTTAAACCTACTCTAGTAAATAATCCAGAACTTCTTATAAAAGACAAAGAGCTTAAAAAAGAACAAGCTAAGATAGAAGTAGCAGACATAAACAATTATCCGGACCTTAACCTCATAGCAGGCTATGCATATAGAGAAAACTTTGATAACTACTTTAACTTTGGACTAGCACTCTCCCTACCAATGTATGGAACTGAAGATGCGTCAGAAGAAGAAGTAAGAGCAGCGGCATTAGTCGTTGTAAGTCAAAAAGAAGATACAAAAATCGCTATATCGAGTGAGCTGAAAATTTACTATGCACAGATGCTTTCATCATACGAAATTTATCATATCATTCAAGATGATGCCCTTCCTCAAATAGCGCACATGTTTGAACTCTCAAACTCATCTATCTCAACAGGTGGCGATTTGTTCAAGTACATAGATGTTCTCTTTGACAAGCTAGCATTAGAGCAAAAAAGTATAAACGCAGTAAGTAACTACAACAAAGCAAACGCACAGATATCACAACTCGCAGGAGAAATCAAATGAGATTAATAAACAAACTAATACTAGTATCACTACTTCCTCTCTCGCTTATGGCAAGAGAGGCAACGGTTGAACAACTTTTTTCAGTACAAACTGTAAAAGTTAAACAAGAGACAACAAACCATGAAAAAAAGAACTTTGGTTTTGTCAAAGCAGATGATGCAAGAGTCCATCACATAGCACCACGTTTTGGTGGATTTGTAGAAAAAATATATGCAGATAAAATTTACAAGTATGTAAGAAAAGGTGAGCCACTTGTCACAGTTTACTCTCCTGAAGTTTACAAAGCAAAAGAAGATTATCTCAACTCATACAACTATACTAAAAACAAAAAACAAAAAGGTATGCTTCAGAGTGCAAAGCTAAAACTAGAGCTATTAGGTGTCAACCAAAAAGAGATAGATGAACTTGTTAAAAGTAAAAAAGTATCATTTAACACGACTATTTATGCACATACGAATGGTTATATTTTCAAAAAAACTATCTCTCACGGTTCTGCATTTAATGCAAAAGCACAACTCTATGAGATAGTAAACCTTGATGAAGTATGGGTTGAGACAAAAGTGTATGAAGATGATTTAGCTTGGCTTAAAAATGCCGACTCTTTTGATGTCTCTTTTAAAAGTTCAGACAAAAAGTATACTGCAAGCTCTACGCTTCTATATCCAAACTTAGACCCAAAAGAAGCGACACTTACGCTGCGTTTACGTCTAAAAAACACGAACAAAGAGCTATTCCCAGGAATGTATGCAAGTGTTATCTCAAAAGATAAAACGCAAGAGTACTTAACACTCTCAGCAGATGCAGTAATCCGTAAAGATGGTAAATTTTATGCTTTTGTAGTTGGTGAGTACGAAGGGGAGTATGACCCACTAGAAATAAGTGTAAAAATTCTCAATCCCCATACATATATCATCACAGAGGGCTTAAACGCAGGCGATGAAGTCGTAAGTAATGCACTCTTTATGCTCGATAGTGATGCACAAATCAATGGTTTATACTAGGAATAAATGATGATTGAAAAACTTATTGAAGCTAGTATAAAAAACAAATTTTTAGTCCTTATGACTATGCTCTTTTTAACCGCAGGTAGTATTTGGAGTATGAAACACACTCCTCTTGATGCACTACCTGACCTCTCTCCTCCACAGGTAATCGTAGAGATTAAGTGGAATGGACAGTCTCCAGAGACAGTTGAAGAACAAGGAACATATCCTTTAGTTGCACAGTTTTTAGCCATTGCTAACATCGAGACTGTTCGTGGATACTCTACCTACGAGACTGGTCTTATCTACATTATCTTCAAAGATGATACAGACCTTTACTGGGCAAGAAGCCGTGTGCTTGAGCAACTCGCTTCAGTACAGTCTTCTTTACCAGCAAGTATGTCTATAACACTTGGGCCTGATGCCTCTGGTGTTGGCTGGGTTTATGAGTATGCTCTTAGTTCAAAAACGAAGAACTTAGCAGAACTTCGCACTATTCAAGACTACTATTATAAGTATGCTCTTATGGGTGTTGATGGCGTTAGTGAAGTGGCTAGTGTCGGTGGGTTTGTACCTACCTATCAAGTGACTATAAACAATGACAACCTTATTCGTTACAACTTAAGCATCCAAGATGTTGCGAAAGTTTTAAAAAACAACAACAACGATATGGGTGGTCGTATAGTCATTGAAAATGGTTTTGAGTGGATAGTTCAAGCCAAAGGATATGTCAAAAACCTTGATGATATTCGCAAACTTGTAGTCACAACTAAGGGTGGGATACCTCTTACAATAGCCGACATAGGACGAGTCGAACTCACTCCTGCACCTCGACGTGGTATGGCTGACCTAAATGGTGAGGGTGAAGTAGTCGGTGGAATTGTACTTGTTCGTTACGGCGAAGATGTTTACTCTGCCATAGAGCGCATAAAAGCGAAGATGCAAGACTTAAAAGTTGAGGGTGTTGATGTTACTACTGTTTATGACCGTTCTGGTCTTATAGATGGAGCAGTTGAGACACTTAAAGGTACACTTATAGAAGAGAGTATTATTGTTATTATCGTGATTGGGTTGTTTTTACTGCACTTTCGCTCTTCTCTTATCGTTCTTATAGTGCTTCCCTTAACTGTTGGAGCTACATTTGCACTTATGAAACTCTTTGGAGTTGGCTCAAACATCATGAGTCTTGGAGGAATTGCCATTGCCATCGGTGCCATGGTCGATGCTTCCATAGTTATGATAGAAAATGCCCATAAGATGTTGCATAAGTTTGAAGTACGAGAGGGTCGTATGCCTACAAATGAAGAGCGCATAGCTGTTATTTTAAAATCATCACAACTTGTTGGGCGCCCTATTTTCTTTGCACTCTCGCTTATCGTAGTCTCTTTTTTACCTATTTTTGCTTTAAATGGTCAAGAGGGTTTACTCTTTACTCCACTAGCATACACAAAAACATTTGCTATGGCTGCTGGAGCGATTTTAAGTATCACTCTTGTTCCTGTTCTTATGGTCTTTTTTGTAAAGGGAAAAATTATTCCTGAAAACAAAAATCCTTTAAATAGATTTTTTATCTGGTTGTATCACCCAATCATCGTGTATGGTTTAAAACTTAAGTACCTCGTAATAGTTCTAGTTGTAGCATCATTAGGATATATGTATCCACTTTTTAATTCTTTAAAGTGGGAGTTTATGCCGATGCTTAATGAGCAAACTTTTATGTATATGCCTGTAACACCTTATGGTATTTCAGTAGATCAAGCAAAAGCACTCACACAAAAAACAGACAAAATTATCAAGAGTTTCCCTGAGGTTTCTATGGTTTTTGGAAAAGCTGGACGAGCTGGAACTGCAACTGACCCCGCTCCTCTTGGTATGCTTGAGACTATTATCTCTCTCAAACCAGAAGCTGAGTGGAGAGAAGGTGTAACTTATGACTCACTCCGCCAAGAGATGGAAGATGCTCTGCAAGTTCCAGGTCTCACAAACTCATGGACTTACCCAATTCGTGGACGTATAGATATGCTCCTTAGTGGTATTCGTACCCCTATTGGGATTAAACTATATGGTCAAAATGCTGATGGTCTTCAAAAGTACGGAAAACTTATAGAAGAAAAACTAAGAGCTTATGACAAGACACTCTCTGTCTTTGCCGACCAAGCAAGTACTGGGTACTTTATCTATCTTGATTTGGATGAGGAAAAAATGCAGCGTTATGGTATGGATAAAAACACCCTACTAGAGTACACATCTTTAGCTATCGGTGGGTTGAAAGTATCTACTATGTATAAAGGACTTGAACGCTACCCAATTGCTCTGCGTTTAGAGGGTGATGAGAGAAGAAGTTTAGACTCTATAAAAGACATCCAGATAAAAACAAAACTTGGATTTGTGCCTATTAGTACTTTTGCGAACATTTACTATAAACAGAGTGCTTCAGTTATCAAGTCAGAGATGGCTACACCTGTTACCTTTATCTATATCACTCCACAAGATGACATCACAGCTAAAGAGTATGTGACTAATGCACAAAAATTCATTGATGAGATAAATTTTGAACCGGGGTACTACATAGAGTGGGCAGGACAGACTCAGTATCTAGATTCAGCGATGAAAAAAATCGTCTGGATTATCCCTGGGGTTTTACTCTCTATCTTAGTACTTATCTACTTTGCTTTAGGGAAAATGACACCAACACTTATAGTATTTTTCACTCTGCCATTTGCACTTTTAGGTGGTCTTATTTATGTAGATATGCTTAACTTTGCTATGAGTATCGCTGTTATTGTTGGATTTTTAGCACTCTTAGGAGTCGCTGCAGAGACCGCCATCGTGATGATAGTTTACTTGCAAGAAGCAGTAGATGAAGCAAAAGAGAAGCATAAAGATACATTTAGTGTCAAAGAGTTAAATGAAGCTATTTACGAGGGAGCTGTACAACGTGTACGTCCTAAACTAATGACAGTTTTTGCTATTCTAGCAGGTCTTGCTCCTATCATGTACACACATGGTATAGGAAGTGAAGTGATGCAGAGAATTGCAGCTCCTATGCTTGGAGGGATTGTGAGTTCAGCAATTTTAAGTCTTGTAATTATTCCAATTTTATTTGAGATTATGTCCAAAAGAGAGTTAGATAAAGCAGTAAACTAAAGAGGAGTTTTTTATGAGTAAGTACACCTGTCCTATGCACCCTGAAGTTATAAAAGATGAAGAGGGGAGCTGTCCCAAATGCGGAATGGCTTTAGAACTAGTAATGGAGGGTCTAAGCACTCAAAGAAAAACACAATTTACCTGCCCTATGCATCCTGAAGTTATCAGTGATGTAGATGGAATTTGTCCTAAATGTGGTATGGCTTTAGAGCCTACTTTAAATCAAGAAGAGGAGATTGAAAACTCCGAGCTTGACTATATGAGTAAAAGGTTTTGGGTGAGTGTTTTTCTCTCTACTCCCGTCTTTTTAATCGCTATGTTTGCGGACCTTCTGCCAAATCAAGTGCCAGAAAATATATCTATTGATAAGATTCAATGGTTTGAGTTTTTACTTTCTACTCCTGTTGTCCTTTGGGCTGGTTGGCCATTTTTTGTTCGTGGTTATAACTCGATTAGAACTTGGAATCTAAACATGTTCACACTTATCGCTATTGGTGTATCGACTGCTTATATTTATAGCCTTGTTGCTCTTTTTATGCCTCAACTTTTTCCTCCACTTATGCAAACTGAAGGTGGGTTTGTTCATGTATACTTTGAAGCTGCAGCCGTTATCACAACACTTGTTCTTTTAGGGCAAGTTTTAGAACTCAATGCGAGAAGTAAAACAAACTCCGCTATTAAAACTCTCATGAATTTAGCACCAAAAAAAGCCCATCGAATAAAAGAAGATGGAAACGATGAAGAGATTGAACTCTCTCAAGTTCATTTAGGTGATAAACTTCGAGTCAAACCGGGTGAAAAAATTCCAGTTGATGGTGAAGTTGTTTCGGGTGAGAGTAACGTAGATGAGTCTATGATTACAGGTGAACCTATAATGGTGAAAAAAACTATCAAAGACAGAGTTATCGGTGCTACTATCAACAAAAATGGAACACTCATAGTTGAAGCCAAAAAAATAGGAAATGACACTATGCTTGCACAGATTGTCAACATGGTAGCTCAAGCACAACGCTCTCGAGCACCTATCCAAAAGCTTGCAGATACAGTTTCGAGTTATTTTGTTCCTGCTGTAGTTATTTCCGCGCTACTCGCGTTTCTTACTTGGTGGTTTATAGGTCCTGAGCCTAAACTAGCTTTTGCTCTTGTAGCTGCAGTAGCAGTTTTAATCATCGCTTGTCCTTGTGCCTTAGGCCTTGCAACTCCTATCTCTATAATGGTAGCAACAGGTAGAGCTGCTCTTATGGGCATACTTATAAAAGATGCACAAACCTTAGAAACAATGGAAAAAGTGAATACTTTAGTAGTAGATAAAACGGGAACACTCACAGAGGGCAAACCAAAAGTTACAAAAATAATAACTACAAATGATTTTAAAGAAGCGGATGTTTTGGCCCTCAGTGCAAGTATAGAGAAAGCGAGTGAGCATCCTTTGGCAGATGCTCTTGTCTCTTATGCTAAAGAGAAACATATAGACCTTTTAGAGGTGGAAAGTTTTAATTCTATCACGGGTAAGGGTGTAGAGGGTAGAGTTAACACTCAAGCACTTTTCATAGGAAGTCAAAGTTTTTTAAATGATGCTAATATTGAACTCTCTACTACAATGATTGAGAGTGCCAATGAAATGAGAGAAGCTGGAGAGGGTGTGATATTTGTCGCTATTGACTCTCAGTTTGCCGCTATTATTGCCATTGCTGACCCTATAAAAAAGACATCTAAACAAGCTGTGAAAGAGTTACTCCAAGATGGTGTCAATGTTGTTATGCTCAGTGGAGATAATGAAAAAACAGCAAACGCAGTAGCAAAAAAACTTGGAATTACTGAAGTTCATGCCCATGTAATGCCAGCAGATAAAGCCAATGTTATAAAAGAGCTTCAAAGCCGTGGTATGGTTGTTGCAATGGCAGGAGATGGGATAAATGATGCCCCTGCACTTGCTCAAGCAGATGTAGGAATTGCTATGGGAACAGGAACAGATGTTGCCATAGAGAGTGCAGGTGTTACACTTATAAAAGGAGACCTCTTAGGAATCATTAAAGTGAGAAAGCTGAGTGTCGCTACTATGAAAAACATTCGACAAAACCTCTTCTTCGCTTTTATCTATAACTCTGCAGGAGTTCCCATAGCAGCGGGTATTCTTTATCCATTTTTTGGAATTCTTCTCTCACCTGTCATTGCAGCAGCAGCGATGAGTTTTAGTTCTGTTTCAGTTATAGTAAATGCACTCAGACTTAAAAATATAAAATTGTAAGAGAAGCTAGTTAAGCCCTCTTACTTAACCACAATCCCCCCACACTAAAGAGTTATAATATCGGATAAAGGAATCAAATGACTCAAAACATCTCACGCAGAAGCTTTGTAAAAGGAATTGTATCAACAGCTATAGTTGCAACTCTTCCAAGCTCTCTAAATGCATCAAGTCCAATAAGCCAAAGACAAAAAACACAAGAATTAAGTGGAAAAGAATTTTTTCTAACTATCAATAAAACAGCTGTAAACATTACAGGTAAGCCAAGAATTGCTACCTGTGTAAACTCTATGTTAGCCGGTCCAACACTTAGGTTCAAAGAGGGAGAGAGAGTCACTCTTCATGTCAAAAACAACCTTGATGTAAGCTCTTCGATTCACTGGCATGGTCTTATCTTACCAACAGACATGGATGGTGTTCCCGGCATCAGCTTTGATGGCATACCCGCAGGCGAAACCTTTACTTACTCTTTTGATGTAGTCCAGAGTGGAACCTACTGGTACCACTCACACTCTGGTTTTCAAGAGCAGACTGGCGTTTATGGCTCTATCATCATCGATGCTAAAGAAAAAGACCCCTTTGAGTATGACAGAGAGTATGTTGTAGCACTCTCAGATTACTCAGATGAAAAACCAACGACTATATATAGAAAACTCAAAATCTCAGCGGATTACTACAACTTTAAGCAAAGAACTGTTGGAGACTTTTTCTCTGAGGTTTCTGATTATGGTTTTTTAGAGGCTTTTAAAAAAAGAAGTACTTGGAATAGTATGCGAATGTCAGATAGAGATATATCAGATGTTACAGCTTATACTTACACTTTTTTGATGAATGGAGAGAATCCTGCCACAAGGTTTCAAGCTCTTTTTAAAAAGGGTGAGAAAATACGACTGCGTTTTATCAACTCTTCTGCTATGACATTTTTTGATATCCGTATACCAAACCTTAAAATGACAGTAGTTGCAACTGATGGAAATAACATTCAGCCCATAGAGGTAGATGAGTTTCGCATCGGTGTCGCTGAAACTTATGATGTCATAGTTGAGCCACAAGATGATATAGCTTATGCAATTTTTGCTCAAAGTATAGATAGAAGTGGATATGCTCTTGGAAACCTTACAAGTGATGTAAATGTTTTAGCAGATGTACCTCAACTAGATGAACGCCAGCAACTTACTATGACTGATATGGGTATGAGTATGGATATGAAGAGCATGAAAAATATGTCCAAGATGGAAAGTAAAAAAGAGATGCCAGGTATGAAGAAGATGGACAAAAATCCTAAAATGTCCATGAAAAAAGAAATCCCTATCACCCCTTTAGAAGAAGCAAATGGATTTGATAATACTATGCGAGCAAAGAGTCCGCAGTATAGACTTGATGATCCCGGTGTAGGACTTAGAAATAACGGTCGAAAAGTCTTAACTTATGCAGACCTGCGTTCACTCGTTTCTACAAAAGATGAACGCTACCCTGATAGAGAGATAATCCTGCGTTTAACGGGAAATATGGACAGATATATGTGGTCTATAAACGGTATAAAGTATTCTGATGCCAAAGACTTAGAGTTTAAGTATGGAGAGCGATTACGAATCACTTACATAAACGACACTATGATGAACCATCCTATGCATTTACACGGAATGTGGAGTGATTTAGAGACTGGAGATGATAACTACCTCGTGAAAAAACATACTGTTGTTGTGCAACCTGGGGCAAAAATTAGTTTTCGAGTCAATGTAGATGCTAAAGGTTCATGGGCTTATCACTGTCATCTACTTTATCACATGACAGATATGTTTAGAAAAGTAGTGGTGGTTTAATATGAAATCTTTATTAAAAAAGCTCTTAACAACATCACTTTTTTGTACATCTGTTTTTGCAGGTGGCGGTGGAGATATACTCCGTACAAATGTTCTTTTTGACAATCTTGAGTATCAGTTTAATAACGAAAAAATTGTTAATTGGGATATGTCTGGTTATGTAGGCTATGACAGAGATAAGCTCTACATCTACTCTGAGGGAGAAAAACCAGATGCTCTTAATGCTAGCAGTGAAAATCAACTCCTCTACTCTCGTGCAATCGCGCCTTTTTGGGATATTCAAGCGGGAATTGACTATGATAAGAGTGAGGTTTCAAGTAAAACTTGGGGTGTTATAGCACTCTCTGGACTTGCTCCTTACTTTTTTGAAAGTCGTGTGGTAGTTCTTGTCGATGACAAATCAAATGTCGGATTAAGAGTCGACCTAGAGTATGAAGCACTCATCACCCAAAAACTCATACTTACTCCCTCTTTTGCACTCGATGCTTACACAAAAGATGAACTTGCCTTTGGCATAGGCTCTGGACTCTCAAACATCACACTCGGAGCAAGGCTTCGTTATGAGATAAGAAGAGAATTCGCTCCCTACATCGGAGTCGAATGGAATAAGAACTTTGGCAATACAAATAAAATTTCACCTCAAGATAGTAGTTACTTTGTGAGTGGTATACGATTTTGGTTTTAAGGAAAAACATGAAAAAAACTATACAAACAACACTCTGCCTCATCGCTTTAACAAGTCCACTTGTGCTTCTTGCACATGGTGGCAAAGTACATGAGAGCATGGAGAGTAAAACGAGTATGCAAAAGCCTAAAAACATAGACTACACTCTCATAACAGCTGCCTACAAAAAAGATATCAAGCCTATCTTCAAAGCGAAATGTTTTGACTGTCACTCAACTCAAACTATCTACCCTTGGTACTACAAGATACCCGGTGTCAAACAGATTATAGAGTACGACATAAGAGAAGCTAAAAAACATCTTGACATGACACAAGACTTCCCCTTTGTCTCTCATGAGACACCTATTAAAGACTTAAAAAGCATTGAAGAAGCGATACAAGAGGATGCTATGCCTCCTCTAAAGTACATACTTGGACACTGGGATGCTCGTCTAACAGACACAGAGAAAGAGAAGGTTTCAAAGTGGACAGAAGAATCTATCCAGATCCTAAAACTAAACAAATAATCAAAGCAGAAGTTAGATTAACCACAAAGTCACCACACTAAATCGTTATAATCTCCTACTAATAATTTAATCAGGAGAAACGATGAAGTTTCATAACTTACTTATACTACTACTTGGGCTCGCCCTTACTTTTAGTGCTTGTAGCGATACTAAAGATGCTAAAGAGTCAAAGACTCCAGGTATGAAATGTGGTGCTGGAAAATGTGGTGCCAATATGTTTGATGGCAAAGGTGCTTTAGCAAAAAAGAAAAAGAATATCTTACGTCAGATGCGAGATAATGACCCTAGAAAAGAGTGTGTCATAGCTGCTAAAACAACAAAAGAAGCATACGAGTGTGTCAAACACAAAGAGACGAATAAGATGTCTACTAAGTGTGGTACTGCAAAATGTGGTGTAGGTAAATGTGGAGATGCTCTAACTCATGAGAAGATGATGAACGAGACCCCAGAAAAAGACAAACCTGCAATGAAGTGTGGTGCAGGAAAATGTGGAGGAGATATGTAATGAAAAAAACTATAAAAGTACAAAATGTCAAGTGTGGAGGATGTGCCTCAACACTTACAAGTAAACTTAAAGATGAGTTTGGAGAGATAGAAGTAAACTTAGAAGTAATGCCAAGAGAAATCACTCTTGATATAGCAGATGAAAAGATAGATGCCTTACATGAAGCACTCAAAGGTCTTGGTTACCCTGTAGATGGTGAAAGTTTTGGTTTTATCGAAGATACTAGCATGAAAGCGAAGAGTTTTGTTTCATGTGCCATAGGAAAAGTAGATAACTTTAAAGAGGGGAAATAAGCCTCTTTTATGCAAGCAAAAAAACTCATAGAGAGTGACTTAGAACTTTTTTACAAGTATGCAAAGATAGAGAAGTGGGATATAGAAGATATTCATATTCGCTCACTTTTAAAAACCCACCCAGACAATTTTTTCATTTTTTATAAAGATAATGTTCTTGTCGGTTATGTTGTAGCACTCAATGAGAGTGCTGCATTTGGCTTCATCAGCAGTCTTTTAGTCCTCAAAGAGTTTCGAGGTTTAGGCTACGGTGCAGAGATATTCTCTTTGGCACTCAAGCATCTACAAAATCGCCAAATCGCTCTTGATAGTGTCTTAGGACAAGAGACATTTTATGAAAAGTTTGGATTTTCCTCTTACTTTGATGTCAATCTTTACCTCTATAAAACGGGAAAAGTAAGTCTTAAAGAGAGTGATACCCTTGAAGTTGTAGCCTTTGATGAAAAACACTCTTTAGAGGGGAAAAGTGACTACCTCAAATACCTACTCCAAGACAAAGATATTTACTACAAGGCTATTAAAGGAGTAAGTGATTCTTTTGCTTTTATATTTCCTTATAAAGACGGGCATAAAATCACCATAAATTCACAAGATATAAACCATGCTGTCACTCTTCTTTTTGCACTATGTCAAAACTATGAGAGCAACACTGCCATCTATTTGCAGTCCTCTCAACAAAACACTATGTTAGAAGCACTAGCACAAGCCTTAGGCATGAGTAAAGTCTCACACCATACTAGGATGTACAACAAGATATTAGCGGGGGACGAACTCTAATACAGTTGCGTCTATACAAAAACGACGTCTTCCATCAGCTCTCTCAAACACATGCCCTAGATGAATACCACTTGTTTTAGACACCAAAGCTATTCTCTTCATACCAAAACTACTATCATCTCTCTCTATCACTGCTCCATCTTTTGCCTTATAAAAACTAAGCCAACCTGTGCCTGAGTGAAACCTATCTCTTGTGTCAAAAAGCACTTCTCCGCTAAGTTTATCTATAAAAACACCATCGGGAGTATTTTCAAAGATCTTGTACTGCTTACATCCAGGTGCATCAGTTCCCTCATGAAACGCTACTTGATAAGCTTTAGAATCTTCTCCTAGTTTAAAAGCACCAAGTGTTTTATAAAACTTTTTACTATCCATATAACCCACATGCCCTATCACTTCTTTACCATCTTCTATAAAAAGTATAGTTGGTGTTGCATAAAGCTGTGTATCGAGAGTAAAGCCTTTAAGAGTACTTGCTAGTACTGTTCTCATAGGAAGTGAGCCTTTATAACTATCACTCACATCAGCTTCAAATTTTTCACAATACGGACAAAAATTAGGCGAAGTTATAACTATAATCTCTTTGCCACCCAAAGGTTTTGTAAACGCCACCTTTTGTCTCTCTTTTTTAAACTTCACACCTGTTGCATGGTTTGGACAATAGCCATAAGGATTTTTAGCAAGATAATCTTGATGATAGCCTTCTGCATTGTAAAACTTTTTTAATGGTTTTATTTCTGTAACAATTGTTCCGTATCCATTTTTTATGAGTAAGTTTTGGTAGCTATCTTTGGTAGATTTAGCAGCCTTTTCTTGAGTGTCATTTGTGTAAAAGATAGCACTTCTATAGTTGTTACCTATGTCATTACCCTGTCCATTTGCTTGAGTAGGGTCATGAAGTTCCCAAAATGATTTTATAAGAGTTTTTGCTTTGACCTTAGAGTTATCAAATGTAACTTTAACACCTTCAGTGTAATTAACTATTTTTGAGCCGTCTTTAAGCCGTCTGTATTTTAGCACATCATCATAAGTAGGATTAGCATAGTTCCCACCCACATATCCCGACTCAGCCTTGATAACACCCTCAAAGTGATCGAAGTGTTTCTCAACACCCCAAAAGCACCCTGCTGCAAATATAATTTCTACTATCATTTACACTCCACTTAACTTATTTTTTATAACATCAGCCACACGAAAAGAGTTGGCATAGATAGTCCAAGTATAAGGGACACTGCCCCCTGTTGGCATAAAAGAGGCATCTGTTACATAGAGATTTTCTAAGTCATGAGCTTTACAATTTTTATCTAGTACTGAAGTTTTTGCATCATTACCAAAACGACAGCCTCCTGCTACTAAGTTTGGTGGTGGGCTTGAAGAGATGGAGTAGTCTATCTCAACTGCACCCATCTTCTCTAGAACTTTTACTGCTTTTTTTGCTAGGTGTTCGCCAACTTCTAAGTCTTGAGGATGAGAGTTTAGGTTTATGACTCCTACAGGAACACCATATTTATCTTTGACCTCATCATCAACACTTACATTACAGTTATCAGTAGGTAACCAGTCGTTAAACACTTCAAAAGTAAGTACTCGTGAAGTGCTTAGTCTTTTATGGATTTTATCTGCTAGTTTTTCACCCCAGAGAAGATTTCCCTCTTCATCATACATCTCACGGTTCACACGACTAATGAGGTTTTGGTGTTCAAAAAGAAAGTCAATTGTCCCACCCTTATACTTACGACAACCATCATCATAATCATACCAATCTTGCAGACTACGGTTAAAAAAGAGTCCCGGTTGCATCAGTGCATGCTGTTGCTCTTTAGTAAGGTTCTCGAAAATAAATCGTCCACTTCCAGCACCTCCAGCAGAGAAGATAAGGTTCTTTCCTAACTCTCCACTTGAGTTTGCCATACCATGAGGAAACTCTTCATTTTTAGAGTTAATTAGTAAACGCGAGGATTCTATGGCTTGGGCTGAGAGTACAAAAATCTTAGCATTTATGACATGTTTAACACCATGTTTTGTGTAATAATACGCTCTAGTAACTTTGCCTTTTTTTGAGTCTAGTTTATAAACAAAAGCATCTGTAATAATCTCAGCATCACACTTTTGCAGGAGTGCTGCTCTCGCACTCCCTTTTGCCCCACTTGAACAGCCATAACTTCCACAAAAGTTGGAGTAGTAACAGCCATCACGCCCAAGTGCATTTTGACTCAGTACTGCACGCGGTGTTGGGATAGATGTAAAGTTTAACTTTTTACATGCATCATCAAACCAAGAAGTCACTTCATTTGTCTCTAGCATTGGATATGGTAGGTTTGGAGTTGAACGAGGCTCTTGGTGCTTGTGTTTTACTATGTTTCCACTCACACCTATGACTTTTTCCACCTTAGTATAGTAAGGTTCTAAATCATCATAAGAGATACACCAGTCCACAACATTAGCACCTCTAACTTTTCCATAAGCACTACGTAGTCTAAAGTCTTTAGGTTTCATTCTGTGAAAGTAACCACTCATAAGGTTAGAGCTTCCCCCTACCATAGAGCCATTCCAGAAGTTCCAGCCTGATTTTTCTCCATCGTAACGAGTAAACTTACCAGACTGTGAGTACTCATTTATGATGTGTTTCTGCTCATTTAAAGGTGGTGTGAACATATCGCGTCTTGATACTGCCAACTCATCTTTAGAAAAATCCTTTTCTGTGTAGTTTTCACCTTTTTCAAGTACAACTACCTTAAACCCTGCGTTTGAGAGCTCATAAGCTATGGGTGAACCACCCGCTCCACTTCCTATGATACAGACATCGTACATCATACAAACACCTTCTTTGGTCTAGGATTTCCGCCAGTAAATTCAAGCCATTTCCAGCCTGCTTGGGAATTATTTCCACCATATATCGGGTCGCCAAACGCAGCCTCAAAGGTATAACGAAGAATGGTATCTAACCACGAACTCCCCCAACTCTCTTGTGCAAAACTTTTTAAAACTTCTTGTCTTTGATGTGCTAAAAGTTTTGTGTAGTGTTTTTTGTACATATCGACAGCACTTTCATTGAGCCACTTCACACCATTTTTTAAGTAGTGCTTATCCTCTTTAGTAATGCGTGAATGTTTGAGAACTATTCCGATGTAATCCGCTGTATTTATACCGAGTTCTTTTGCTTTAGGGAAAAGGTCATTTTGTAAAACTTTGATAGTATCGCGTGGGGTTGTCACACCAAAAACACTGCAACCGTTCATCACAACAACAGCTGAAGAGAGAAAACCAGCCTTTAAAAAGGCTCTTCTTTTTAAGTAATCCATTAGTCTAAAAGTGCACTAAAAAATGACTTTTTACTCTTTGGTTCATAAGCAGTAGTTCGCTCATCTACAAAATCAGGGTCACCCTTTTCGAATTGTTCTTTTGAGACTTTTTGAATATGTTTTTTAGGTTTATCTTCTTTGATAAAACCATTACTTTTTGAGCCACCGGCTCCATGAGGAATACACATAATAGGCTCCTTTTTCTAATCTTTTAATAATTATAGCCTATGATTGTGTATATTTTGTGTACTGCACAGTTACTCAACTACCGATTCTTCGAAATAATGATTCACATTCATATATGTTTTACCCGTATGGTCTTTAAAAATCAGGTTTTCTTTACTGAGTTCATTTATGTTTTTGAGTCCCATAATGGCAAGAAGATTACGGATTCCAAAGATGAGTTGTCCATGATATGAAGCAATATTTTTTGCTTTTTTCTCTGTTAAAAAAGAAGCCCGTTTTGATTTGTCTTGAGTGGCTAGTCCAACAGGACAGCTTCTTCCATTTGCTCCAGAACACTCTCTAGCACGGATACATCCAGCACTCATCATAAATGCCCTAGCTATCGCTACATAATCAGCCCCAATTCCAAAAAGCATAATTGCATCATCAGGAGTAAGTACTTTCTCACTCGCAATGATTTTGACTCTATCACGAACACCATCAGCTTTAAGTGTTGTATCTGCGATATAAAGTGCTTTTGATATAGTCATACCAACTGTCATCATCATCTCTAATGGAGCGGCTCCACTTCCTCCATCTCCACCATCTATGGTGATAAAGTCTGGATAAGCATGACTTCCTTCTTTTATGCGCTCTTTTATAAGGCTAGAGTACTCACGAAATCCCTCTCTTGAAGAGATAACTATCTTTACCCCTACTGGTTTATCAGAGAGTTTTTTAAGCCTTCCCATAAAGTCAAATAGTTCTTCTAAGTTGTGTGCAAAAGGAAACTGGTTTGGAGAAAAAAGATCTTTATGAGCTTCAACACCACGGTAGTAAGCAATAGCCTCGCTTACCTTACTTCCAAGGAGTTTTCCACCTGTCTGTTTTGCTCCTTGAGCCATCTTTATTTCGGTCATTTTAGCAAAACACATCGTCTTTTTATATCTGTCTTCATCAAAGCTTCCATCACTATGGCGAACACCATACAGACCACTTCCCATCTGAAAAACTATATCAGGCAAGTCAGACGGAACTTCTTGTGGAAAATCTTCTAGTGGAGCTTTCCAGTTTATGCGGTAACAGACTAAACTCTCACAATCAAAAAGATAACTCTCAGCATCATTAGCATCTATTATCATATGCCTATAAAGTGCTTCTGCCCCTGCTTGATGAAAAAAGAACTTCATCATCTTGTAAATACCTTTTGCGAAAAAAGTCCCCTCATAAGTATCGAGATATTTGTCATTTTCTTGCTTGTACTTATGGGTGTAGAGAAAGTTAGAAGTTAAGCTACCCTCTCCTGTATTTATCGGAAAGCTTCCAAGGTATGCTCCCTTAGAAAATGCACGAGTTCCCTCAGGGGAGATGGCACCATCACTCATAGCACTTCTACCAAAAACTGACTTTGTAGTAAAAGGTTTTTTAACATCACTACCAAAAGTGACACTAAACGAACTACTTACATCCTCTGTATTTAAAACACAGTTTGCATTTTTGATGCTGAGTCTTGCAGTTTTTTGAGGTTGTTCTGGTGAGAAAGAGGCATAGGGTGATTTCCTCTCAGCAGAGTTTAGTACCCATTTTACTTTGTCAAAAGACTCATAGAATTTCTCATCGCCAAAGTACTGCCGCATTGGGTCACGTAGTGCATAAAAGAAGTAACGAAGCCTACCAATAAGAGGGTAGTTAATGAGAAGTTGATTCTCGCGTTGAATAAATTTGTCATATATAAAAAGTATAATTGATACTGCTATAAAAAGTACTACAAATGCTTTAAATAAAAATACCAAAATTGGAAAATCGTAAATATGCAAACGAGATGTAAAATCTGCTAAGGATTCCATCTTTTAGTTTTTCTCCCCAAACAGTAATCTATCAAGAGAAAATTTACCTGCACCACTTCCAACTAGTACAAATAACATTAGCGTGTAGTACAGAACTAACTCGTAACCATTTTGAAGTCCAATAAGTGTTCCGCTTACCTTTTCTCCATTAACATAAGCATCACTAAAAGAGATTGCTTCATTGACAAAAGCGAAACCATTTTCACCATGAACAGTTGCAATAGCCACAAACATGATAATGATAAGAGGAATAGAGATAAAACGAGTTAGTAGACCTAAAGTTAGAAGAACTACACCTAACATCTCAGTCGATGCAGCCATGTAAGCATTGAGTGTTGGAAATGGTATGCCCATGTACTCAAACCACTGTGCTACTGAGCCTATATCATTCCACTTCATCATTGCTGGTGCAAAAAAAGTATATGCTAAAATTAGTCTCAGTGACAGTAAACCTGCCGATTTTGTATACTCGCTCAGTCTTGTAAACTCTTTATATATATCTTTAATACACATAATAAACTCCTAATGTTTAATCTTGGAGGTATTGTACTCCCTAAGTGTGTAAGATATGTGTAGCGATTTGGATAAAGCTTGAGAAGTATCTGTGTTATACTAAACAATACTTAAAATGGAGATAACAAATATGAAACAGTTTTTTTTACTACTACTTTTGAGTTGCTTTATATATGCGAGTGAAGTAAAGTTTGAAGTATTGGGATCAGGTGGTCCTGAACTAGATGGCAGAGCAAGTACCTCTTATCTTTTATGGATAGATGGAAAAGCACGCCTTCTTGTAGATATGGGAAGTGGCTCAATGCTCCAGTATGAGCAAAGTGGGGCAAAACTACAAGACCTTGAAGCTGTTGTTCTCACACACCTTCATATCGACCACAGTGTTGATCTACCTGCATTTATGAAAGCTGGTTTTTTCTCTAGTCGAAGTGAAAAGCTTGATATAATCGCACCTAATGGCAATGAGTATTTTCCTTCAACAAGTGAGTTTCTAGAAAATCTTTTTGGTAAAAATGGTGCTTATAGGTATATGAATGACATTTTAACACCTTCTAGTGACTCTTTTGAAATCTTGCCCATAGATATAAAAGCACTTAGTGTCAGAGAGTACAAAGACTTCAAACTTACTCTCTTGCCTGTTCATCACGGTATCATTCCAGCACTAGCATTGAGAATAGACATAGGAGACAAAAGTATCATCATAAGTGGAGACACAAATGATGCAGATAATACTCTCAGCCATCTTGCAAGAAATGCAGACCTTTTTGTAGCCCACCATGCAGTTCCTCAAAATGCTTCTGGTTATGCGATACAACTTCATATGAAACCATCAAGTATTGCATATATTGCAAAGTCTACACGAGTAAAAAAAGTTTTATTGACACATAGGATGAAGAGGACTATAGGCTTGGAGAAGCAGACTAAAGCATTGATTAAAAAGGTTTATAAAGGTGAAGTTATTTTTGCTGAGGATAGAATGAAGTTGAAGCTATAAAATATAGCTTCAATTAAGTACGACTATTTAGAACCACATTTACCTGTAGTCTTACCTGCACCACATTTAGTAGCTGCTTTTTTACTCTTCTTTTTATCATCACCACACTTCTTATCTGAACCACCACATTTTCCAGCACCACATTTCTTCGCTGGACTTTCTTTTGTTTCACCACCGCATTTACCTGCACCACACTTCATATCTTCAGCACTTAAACTAACTGCACCAAGACCTGTAAATAACGCTGCTCCTAAAAGTAGAGCTGTAAGATTTAATTTTGACATTTTGACTTCCTTTTGTTTGTTTAGAGGTATTCTACATAAAAAGTGTGTAGTCTTTGTGTAGTCATAAAAATATGTAAAATAAAGTTATTGTATAATGTCACAAAGATTAAAAGGCTAACCCATCATACTAAGTAAAGATACTCTACTAGAGCAGTTTAAAACATTTTATAAAGAACACAACCCTCAAGATATGGAGACAGCAATAGAGAAGTTTTCTATTTTTGGTGGTGTAGATTGGGATAAAATGGACATGTCAAAAGAGTCTGTAGAACTTATCCAAGAGTTTATCCTTCCTGCTTTTAGGTACATTCGTAATGACATCACTGAACTTACAGATGGTCTTCCTCTTCACCACTCCATTCTAACGGGTTTAGCGATGGGAGACTCGCGTTTACAGACTGCGTTTAAGCGTGCTGGTGTTTCTAAAGAGCTAGGTGAAAATGCTATCTTTGAACTTAGTGAAGCTAAAATCATTCGTGTTTTTAAACAAACAGCTATTTTTAACTCGCCATTTTTAAGATTTTGGTTTGCTTTTATTTCTCCTATTTTTAAAGGTATCAGAGATGGCGATTATGCAGAGCTCATAGAACGCTATGAAAAACGCGGTAGTGACTTTATGCACCTCACATTTACTCAACTCTCGTATGAACTTATAAAACTCAACTTTAAAGAAGATAGGATTAAAGAGATTCGTCCATACTTTGAAGAGAGCGTGGAGTTAGATATTTATGCGAAAACTACTTCTAAGCAGATTATTGCAGGAGTATGTAGGTACTCAAATGCTAAAATCAAAAAAAGTGAGCTCACAAAACTCCAAGAGACTTGTAAAACGGCTGGCATCAAAGCGGATATCTTAGTTATAGTCGCAAAAAATGGCTTTTCAAAAGAGTTAAAAGAGCTAAAATCTGACAAACTCAGACTCATCACACTTAAAAACTTTAAAAAGCTTGTCGAGTAAAAAATGAGTAAAAAGGTTCTCTTACTCCATGGTTGGGGTGGTAGTGACTCCCCTCATTGGCAAGCAAACCTTGCGAGTGCCCTTGCACAAGAGTATGGCTGTGTAAACTTCCTGCGTTTTTCTAACTTTGATGCACCCAAACTTGATGTTTGGAAAAAAGAGCTACAAGAGGCACTAGAAGATTTCAAACCCGACATCGTTATCTGTCACTCTCTCGCAAACACTCTCTGGTTTCATCTAGCTAACACCACGACTCTTAAAACTATCACTCAGCTCTATCTAGTTGCACCACCAAGTATGAACTGCAAAGTCCAAGAGATAGAAGAGTTTTTCCCTTGCAAAACACCAAAAAACTTGTTTGCTAAAGAGGTCTTACTTATAGGCTCAAGCAATGACCCCTATATGAGTATGCAAGAACTGCAAAAACTTCAAAAAGAGTTAGGTGTAGAACTCAAAGTCTTACAAAATGCTGGACATATAAATGCTGATAGTGGATTTGGGGAGTGGCCGTGGATGCTTAGTGAGTTAAAAAGTAAACTGTTTACTTCAACTCAAGCATAAACATCAATACTATTTGAGTTAACAGTTGGTTTGACCTCTTGGACTTGTGTTGCTACAAAGCTTTGGGCTTTTGCCTGTGTTTGGTCACTTGCGGGTGCTGATGCTGATTTTTCTTCTTTTACAGAACTTGGATCCAATCTTCCAACTTGTACCTGACTCGTTGAAGGCGACTGGAATGTATACTGAGCTACTTGCATAACATACTCCTTCAAATGTTTATACAATAATTATAGCACAAATATAGTACAATTTCAAAAAGAGACTTTATGACCCCTACACTTTATTTCCTCCGTTCAAGTGAAAGTAAAATAGCAAAAGACATGGTAAGCTACGCCCACAAACCAGCCGATAACCTTAACATATACTACGACTTTTACGGTTTAACACCTAAAGATATGGGGCTCTATGCACTTGTTGACAATGTGATCGTAGGGGCTATCTGGACAAGAGAGCTTGAAAGTAAAACTCCACAACTCAGCTTAGCTGTAAAACCTGAGTACAGAAGAAAAGGAGTAGCTCGTGCCATGATAGAGCAGTTCTTACTTGAAGCTGGAGTTGTTTATGAAAGACTTGAAGCTGAGACTTATGGAGAAGCTTCACTTATAAGTTTTTATGAAAAATTTGGTTTTACTCATCTAAAAGACACTTTAATGGTAAAAACATTAGAGAGAAAAGAGGTTACCCGCCCAAGTGATGGTTACGATCCTAGAAAGTGGATGGATTAAATAAATATTTTCATTGTATTGCAAAATGTCATATATCTTAAGTTTTTTTATAAATTTGAGTAAAATTCTATATTAACTAATCAAGGACTATATATGAAAGGGACTATTTTGGTAACTTATAAAATTTTATGTAAAGCAGACTTAAACAAAGAATTAACACTCAATGACCTACTATCAAATGAAAAAATAGCTAAAATCATTAAAAGTGAATATGCTAAAGGTTTTAGGAACCTCATACTAAACGCAGAGCCAAATGAGTCTGTCATTAAGATACAGACACAAAAAGAGTTACATACTTTTGAAGTACAAAAAGATGACTTTGCTGACTTACTTGACCTTGCAGAAGAAGATGCTCAAAACAAAAAACTCTTAAAAAAAGAGTGTGAGAGAGTCGAACTTGTCGACATTGAGACTATGTCCACTCTTTAAGTTTACCTTCCATATCTACATGAGTTAAGTACAAACGCAGGTCGAACTCCACTTGATGATAGTTTGGCTGCATGTATTCACAGAGTTTGTAAAAAGCTTTATTGTGCTCTTTTTCTTTAAAGTGAGCGAGTTCATGTACTACTATCATCTCTAAAAACTCTTTGGGAACACTCTTAAACATAGAAGCGACTCGTATCTCGTTTTTTGCTTTGAGTTTGTTACCCTGAACACGAGAGATAAAGTGGTGAGTTCCCAGTGCATTATGTATGACATTTATCTTTCCATCATAGAGTGTCTTACTCAGTGGTGGGGATTTTTTTATGTACTCGTTTTTAATATCCATAGTGTATTTAAAAAGGGCTTTATCATTTTTCATGTTGTGCGAAGAGGGATACTTTTTTAAAAGGTGCTTGTGTAAGTTACCAGACTCTATGAGTTTTATAACCTGCGTTTGAGTCTGCTCTGGATAGTGGTTTAAATACTTTAGTTTCATTTAGCTAAAAGTTTTTGGATGTCTGCGTTTATATCTTCTGGTTTAATAGAAGAGCCATAGCGTTTGATGACATTTCCATCTCTATCAACTAAAAACTTTGTGAAGTTCCATTTAATGGCATCCATCCACATAAAACCACCCTGCTCTTTTTTTAAGAACTTATAAAGTGGTGCTGTATCGTCTCCATTTACATCTACTTTTGCAAACATATCAAACTCTACATCATAAGTCTTTTGACAGAAAAATTTTATCTCTTCATTTGAGCCGGGTTCTTGTGACATAAACTGGTTTGAGGGAAAACCTAAAACCATAAAACCATCATCTTTATGTTCATCATAAAGTTTTTCTAAACCCTCATACTGAGGAGTAAACCCACACTTACTTGCAACATTTACTATGAGTAGTACTTTATCTTTGTACTGACTCATAGAGATAGTTTTCCCCTCTATATTTGTTACATTAAAATCATATATATTCATCTCATTTTCTCCTGCGTTTAAAGAAAGAACCATTATTAAAACTATTAAATACTTATAAAATCCAAACACTAAACTTTTTTCCTTTGATTTTTCCGTTTTTAAGAGCTTTTTCTGCTTCATCTATAAAACGAGTCTCTATGGCAACATAAGCCTGTCTATCGTAGATGTCGATTTTACCAATACTACTTCCTTTTAAACCTGCATCACCAGTAAGAGCACCGAGTAAATCTCCAGCACGAAGTTTGTCTTTTTTTCCACCCTCGATGACTAGTGTAACAAAAAGAGGTTTAAGTTGAAAGTTTGTCGAGCCTTTTAAGTCTGTATCATCTAAAAACTCACGATTAGCATCTCTGTACTCATCAGCTTTTTCAGCTTCAAAAGAAGTATAGAGTGTTATGGCAACACCCTCAGCACCAGCGCGACCTGTTCGCCCTATACGGTGAGTGTAAGTCTCACGACCAAAAGGAATGTCGAAGTTTACAACCATCGAGAGTTCTTTTATGTCAAGCCCACGAGCTGCAACATCAGTTGCCACTAAGATAGGGCATGATTTGTTAGCAAACTGTACTAAAACATCATTTCTCTCGTACTGTTCTAAGTCTCCGTGAATGGCAAGTGCGTCTATCTTTCTCTTTTGTAAGTTCTCTGCTAAGTCTCTAGCTTCTGCTTTTGTGTTGGTAAAAACGATGACATTATCAGGTTTAAATTCTGAGAGGATTTTTACAAAACTCTCTTCTTTTGAAGTCGTTGCATAAAACAGTTGCGTAATTTTATTTGCTACTTCAACCTGTGTAGTTTTAACACTTACAGCATCGTTTTGAATGCGTTTAGAGATATTTATAATCTCTGCATCATAAGTCGCTGAAAAGAGTAGTGTTTGGCGCTCTTTAGGGGCAAATGCCATCACAGACTCAACCTCTTCTAAAAAACCCATATCTAACATTCTGTCCGCTTCATCGAGGACTAGAGTTGTAAGGTTTGAGAGTTCTAAACTCTCTTTGTTTAGGTGCTTTAAAACTCGTCCAGGAGTACCCACGATGATATGTGCTTGATGTTCAAGAGAGCCGAGCTGTCGCCCAAAACTCTCTCCACCAGTAAGCATCAAAATCTTAATGTTGTGTTTAAAGCGTGCAATACGACGAATCTCTTTTGCCACTTGGTCAGCGAGCTCTCGAGTAGGACAAAGGACAAGTGACTGCACACGAAATCTTTTTACATCAAGCTTTTCTAGTAGCCCTATTCCAAACGCAGCAGTCTTTCCACTTCCCGTTTTTGCCTCAGCGATAACATCTTTACCATCAAGGATAAGAGGAAGAGTTTGTTCTTGGATGGCTGTAGCATCTTTATATCCAAGTGAGTCGAGTGTTGTAAGCATTTCTTGTGAGAGAGGGAGTGAAGAGAAGTTCATATTAGTATCTTTATTGTAATTATATCTGACTTTACAGATTTTTTCTCAAAAACATAGTTTTTTGTAGCTTTAGGGGGTTGTAGGGACATTTTGTCCCTGCCCTTATAATGGGCTTTGCTCATTATAAGGTATATTGTGGCTAGTTCATGAATTTATACATCATCAAAGATGCAGCAACGCCAACATTAAAACTTTTCACACCCGCTTGCATCTCTATGGTAACTATCTCATCGCAAAGAGCTAAAATATCTTGTGCTATTCCTCGACCTTCATGTCCCATAACAAGCACCCACTTATCTGGTGTTTGTACTTGAGAGAGTGGAGTTGAGTCAGGTGCTACTTCTGCTGCAAAGACTCTATAACCCTTACTTTGAAGTTCCACTATAGTCTTTTTTATATCTGTATGCATATGTGATTTTATAAAAGTTGAGTAACCCATAGAGACACGAAGGGCACGGCGGTTAAAGGGGTGTGGCGTTTCATTTGCGAAAACTACTGAGCCAACACCTAGTGCGGCACAACTTCTCACAATCGAGCCAACATTTTCAGCCGAGGTTATGCCATCAAGGAGTAAAACCTCATCGTCTAAGTCTTCAAGACTAACATCACAAGGACGAATACCGTGCATCATACAGTTATGATGTATCTTATGTCCTACTATTTTTTTCATCTCTTCTTTAGTTGTAAGGTACTTTTTAGGGATGTTTTTACTCTCTAAAAATTCAGAAAACTCATCATAGTACTCTTGTGTAGCAAGCATACTTTTTATCTCTACATCAGATTCTAATACAAGGTTCACAACCTTTGGAGAGTCAGCTATAAAACTACCATCTTCCCTAAATGCTGACTCACGCAAAGAGGAGTATATTTCTAAGTCGGGTATATTTATATTATCTATTTTTATAAGCATTCTACTTGTGGTTTTTCAAAGTTATTTACCTCATGTATTGATGCAAATACAATTTTCTCAATTGTACCTGCTCTTAAAGCATTTTTTTTCTCAAATCTATCCACGGCATCATAATCAAATTTTTCAATATCTCTAACAAGTTTGAATATTTCTCCTAAAAGACCCTTATCTTCTATTATCGCTTCTCGTACTGCTTGTGAAATATTCATCTCGTCCAATATAGTTGCTAAGTCCATGCTAAAGACATTGTCTATTAGAGAAAGCACACCCACAAAATATGCCTCTCCTAACATGTTGCTACCAACTTTTTCTTGCAAGGTTTTTAAAATGTTTTCCATGAGTTGTGTTCTATGTTTCACCATAAGCATCAAAGGAGATTTTTTATCTTTTGTTACCGCTTTTGAGTATATCATTAACATCAGCCACTGCCCCAAGGGGATACGACCAACTAAAGTTAAAATATGATGGATGCTCGATATCTCATTTCTAAAACTAAACGACCCTGAGTTTATAAACTGTAAAAGTTGTACTGTAATCTCATGGTTTAACTCAAACTCTTTGGTTATTTCATCTATATTTACATCTTGCATTAAAAGGTTGTATAGTTTTAAAATACCAACCTGTGAAGGCTCATACTTTGCATTTTTAAGAATCTTAGGTTTTGCAAAAAAATAGCCTTGGAACCAGTCACACCCTAACTCTTTTGCTTTATCATAAGCGGCAGTATCCATTACATTATCTGCTACAACGGTAATACCTTTTGCCTTAACTTTGAGTATCATTTCACTCAAATATCTAGCGGGGCACTCTTCAATATTTACCTTTACAAAAGCAATTTTTTCTAAAATGACACGATGCTTGTACATATTATCTGCACTAATAATAAAATTTTCAAGGCTTAAAAGATACCCCTTTTCATAAAGCTGTTCTATCCTCTCAACCACTCGCTCGCTCATAGGAATAGTATCTAAAAGACTAAATATAAAAAACTCACCAGGAATAGAAAAAATAATATCATGTAAGAGAAATTTTTCATCTATTTTTACAAATGCTCGTCTATCCCCAAGAAGTTTTTGGGTTCCAAACTTATTTAAAACATTGTTGATTATAGAAGCACTGCTGTATCTACTTAATGCTTCAGAGGAACCTTTATAAAGTACCTCATACGAACAAAGATCACAATAAGCACCTATAATAGGTTGACGTCCAATAGATATACTTTGCAAAATTGACTCCTTTTATGGGTTCATATGTATTATATCTTATTCTAATTGTTATTTAAATATGCTAAAATCTTTCTAAAGGTAAACAAATGAATATACTTCTTATGGAAGACGATGCTGTTCTCTCGGATATTTTGCTAGATTATCTCCGTGAAAGCTATACTGTGGAGTATGCTTTTAATTCCCAAGAAGTCCATAAACTTCTTGCATTAAAAAAGTATGACTTGTTTATATTTGACATCAATGTAACGGGTAAAAATGGTCTTGATTTACTAGAAGAACTTCGTTCATACAGTGACACAACACCCACTATCTTCATAACTGCATATACTGACACTGCATATTTACAACGTGCTTTTGAGCTTGGGGCACATGACTATATCAAAAAACCTTTTGAGCTAGAAGAACTCCATGCTCGTATACAAAATACTAAAAGACTTTTTAATATAGACACAAATACAGAGATTAAAATATCTGATACAATATACTTTTGTACTCTTAAAAATGAAGTCTCTAAAGATGGAATTACTCTCTCTTTAGGTGCAAAAGACTCAAAACTTCTAGCCTACTTTTTAAATAACACCTCAAGACTTATAACAAGCGAAGAGCTAACACAAAATGTATGGGATTATGACTCTATGCCAAGTGATGCAACACTGCGTTCACACATACGAACCATACGTGACATCATAGGAAAAGAAAAGATTACAACGATTAGAGGAGAGGGATATATTTATGAATAAAATCACAAAAAGATCTTTTTACTCCTTTTTATCACTCTATCTTATAAGCTCGTTTATATTTTTAGCACTTGCTGCATACTGGTTTTTCACTTCCCAAGTCTCCATGGAGATGAACAACAACTTTTACCGTATGACTCAGATAGCAGATAAAGTAAGTTCTCATATTATCCAAGCACACATGATGAACAAGAGCTACACGCTTGAGTCTTTTCCTCATGCAAAAGTTGCAATGCTTAGTAAAGACAAAAAAGTTTTACAAGGAAACTTTTCAAATAAAATAGACTACACAAAAGACTTTTACATGGCAAATGATAGTTTTACCTTAGTTTCAGATAGAGCAAATGGACACTTAAATGTGAGCTATGTAGTAGTTCAAAGTAATCAGTGTAACAAAAATGTAACAGCACTTAAAAATAGAGTGGCATATACTGTAATATTTACCGCACTTTTTATCATCGTTATCGCTGTTTTTTTATCCTATATATTTTTAAAACCCATAAAAGAGAAGATGGAAGAGATAGAGCAGTTTGTAAAAGACACTACTCATGAGTTAAACACTCCCATAACAGCACTTATGATGTCAACCTCACGACTAAAAAGTAAAAAAACTTATGATGAAAAAATAAACCAAAACATAAGTATTAGTACAAAACAGCTCTATGAAATCTACTCCTCGCTAAGTTTTTTAAGTTTTGACAAACAAAAAGAGCAGGCAGAGTTACTTCGTTTTGATACAATAGTTGAAACTTCTGTAGAATACTTTAGTGAGTTGTTAGAGCGTAAAAAAATCAAAATTCTTGTCAACCTAGAGCCTTGTGAGATAAAAATGGCACCTACAAAAGCAAAAATGCTTATCAATAACCTTCTTAGTAACTCTATTAAATACTCCAAACCAAATACAAAAATCACACTTACCCTAAAAGATGGTAGTTTGATTGTAGAGGATGAAGGTATAGGAATAGCAGAAGATAAACTTGATGATATTTTTATCCGCTTTATGCGAGCAAACTCTTATGCTGGTGGATTTGGAGTAGGCTTAAATATAGTAGATAGCATCATTACAGAGTATAACTTCACTATTGACATTAACTCAACAGAGAATGTCGGTACCACAATCACTATAGATTGTAACAAACAACTTTAAAGGATACAAAATGTCTCAAACACTTGATTTAGCAAAAAAAATTGCCAATATGCAGAGTGCACTACTGCTTGTCTTTGAGGGTGAGGCTATCACTCTCACAAACAATGCCTTTAACAAGTTTTTTGGTGTGAGTTCAACGCAGGAATATAACAATAACTTTGGTGACTTTATAAATAACTTTGTACCTCATCCCTCTTACTTTAATGCAGAGAAGATAAATGAAGGTGAAACTTGGTTTGAGTCTATACAAAAACTTCCAGAGATAGACAGAGTTGTCAGTATGCTAGATCAAACTTTTGAGGGGCATGCCTTTAGTGTTTGCATAGACTCTAGCCTAGAAGGTCATTATATAGTTACACTTACCGACATTACGCACTCGCTCATAAAAAGAATCATGATAGAAAATAATGCTAACATTGATAAACGCAGTGGTGCTTATACCAAACAGTACTTTTTACAAATAACTAACAGTTTTGAAGAGGCAGCCATTTTTAATAAAAAAATCATAGGTCTTACACTTATAGAGATTGAAGATAGCAGTGACACTGACAATATACAAGAGTTTGTTAGATACTTTAAAGGGTTTATCCGACAAGATGATATGCTTGTAAAATACTCAGATACAAAATTTTTACTCGCATTTTTAGTTGATGATGAACAAAAAGCTGAGCAAGTGACAAAAAAGCTCAACACAATGCTCAAAAAACATGCTGTTGATTGCTTCTCTTTTACACTAAGTACACAATCCCAAAAAGAAAATGAAAAGTTCAGCACTCTTATCAATAGACTACTTCAGAGCTAAACCTTTATGGCATGTGCCATAAACTCGCTCATATCATCTAGTATCTCAGCCCCTCGGCGAAAACCTATACCACAACTACCATCGGAGTAAAAAACTCCTGCTTGATAGTACTTCCCCTCTTCATCTCTCACAAAATCAACATACTCTTGGTAAATTGCACTATACTCTTCATAGATTCCATCTGTTTTAAGAATAACTTTTTTATTTTCTACTATATCTATGTTTGCACCCTCTCGTCCAAACATTCTCTTCTTTACATACTTCTCTTGTATGGGTTCAAACACAGTCTTTAAAAGATACGGTGACTCAGGAAAAAGCTCATAGAGTATGGCTAACATTCCTTTAGACTGATAGAGTAATGTGTAAGCAGGGTTTAACATGGCTGTACTCTGTGTAGCTTTAAAGTTCGGCATATCTTCCCAAGGATAAAGTTTAAACCAAAAGTCATAAGGCATCGTCTCTTCACACTCTTCTAAGTACTCAAACGCAGTGAGAAGTGTTTGATGTTTCGCCATATCTTCTAAAAGTTTTACAGTTACTCTTTCTTCTTCTATGCCCTCTACACTTGAGAACAAAAATTTTGAGTAGAGTCCATTTTTTGTCTTACTAATCCTTAAAAACTTCTCTGAAATTGCACTGTAAATATCATTAAACTGTTCAAGGTCTAAGTCTTCATTAAAAAGAAGCATCATCTGTGAAATACTTGCACTCTCTAGTAAAAGGGTTGGGGTGTCTGCATTAAACTCTATGAGTTTTATAGCTTTGCCATCTATGCCACCGCTCAAATCAAAACGACCATAGAGATGGTTTTCTCTCTCGTGCTCAAAACTGTACTTTATCAATTCTACTAGATTTTTGGGTATATCAAGTTTATTAAAAAGATTGTTTTTTATGACATGTGCAGCTGCACTCTCATACATCTCATAGAGTGCATCTCCTGCATTTTTATATGCATCTACTTCATCTTGTGTAAGCAGTATAAACTTATCTTTTACAAGATACTCCCCATCTTCATCTATGTGCCAAGTGTATCCCATAGCATCTAAATGCTCTTTTGGTATCTCTTTTATGTCTATAAATTTTGGCAAATTAAAAACTCCTTTTTGGAGTGATGCACCTACTCATACTCCACATCCATCTGTCCACCTTTTTTCTTCCCTTTCTCAAGACCTTGAGATTTTCCCCAGTAAGAGATGATTTTTTGCAGAAGTTTTGCTGCGAAGAGTTGTGAGACATGAGACTCTTCAGGGATAAGCTCTACCATGTCTACCCCTTTTATATTTGTAGTTGATTTTAAAAAGAGTGCTTCAAGTATGTCCGTTGCAAAGTAGTAGTCTATACCTCCCGCCTGTGGAGTTCCCACACTTGGAACATAAGCAGGATTAAAAACATCCATATCAATGCTAAGGTACACATCCCCTTCTAAGTCTGAAATCCGCTGTAGTAGTTCTTGTTTTACATCTTCATTACGAAGTGCTCTATCCATATAACAGATGATATTTTTGTCTTCTTTTATGCGAAGAGCTTCTGTCTCAAACATAGAACGAATCCCAACCATTAAGAGTTTATGTCCCTGTTTTAAAAGCTGAAATGCAGGTGTCGCATGTGAGTTCATATCACCCATATAACTCCGACGCAGGTCAGCATGTGCATCTAAAAACAGTATAGTGGCAGGCTTTTTGAGTAATGCTAACGTTAGTTGTGGTGTTATAGAGTGGTCACCACCTAGCGAGATAAGTAACTGGCTTTTGTCAGAACTTCTTCCGCTAAAAGATGTTTTAATCTTATCAAATTCATCTATCCTATCTGCCACATGTACCTGCATATACTTCATAGGAGAGTACTCTAAATCTTCATCATAGTACTCCATCTGCTCTGTATCTATCAAAATGGCATCGGGTGCATTTTGTGTACCTTTTATACCGCTAACACTTCCACCCCAACAGACTCTATTTATGACTATGTCTGCATCCCCAATTTCTACACTTGGTAACTCTTGGTACTGGATTATATTTGTCTTTTTCATACTATATTCCGATGTTCTTTTTTATCTGTTTTGGTAGAGTAAACGCAGCCACCAAACTTTCAACTCCAAGTGAGTTAAGCGTTAAATCTTTTGCACGAGAGAAAAACTTTTCACTCAAATCTTTATCTACTATACTTAAATCATCACTAGCTATAACATAACCCCAAAGATGGTAAAACGAAGGAATGACAACGCCATAACTACGAACATCACCAAAAACACGAGCCATCATCTCTCGTATATGTTTATGGTTCGTAGACGCTTGAGTATCAAGTGCCCCTCCTTGTGTTGCTATGATGGCATTTGTATTTAAAAGGGGTTTTATAGTTTTATATAAGTCTTCCCCATAAAGAAATGCAGCAGGAGAATCCCAATCATCAACATCTATCAAATCGCCTATAACGATGTCAAACTTTTCATTGCAAGTTCTTAAGTACTCGTTTATATCCATATAGAGCACTTCTAAACGCGAGTCAGAAAATGCGGACTCTCCCCATGACTTTATATGTTCTTTACAAAGCGAGACAAACTCTTCATCTATGTCAACCATCACAACTTTTTGCACACTTTTATACCGAAGGATTTCTCTAGCTGTCGCACCCTCACCACCACCCATGATAAGAACTACTTTAGGGTTTGGATGCGCGAGCATTGCAGGGTGAACTAAAGCTTCATGGTACATTCCCTCATCGCTCTCGCAAGATTGAATATCTCCATCAAGACTAACACAAACACCATGCATTTTGGACTCAAAAAAAAGATACTCAGTAAAAGGTGTTTTCCCCTTTGCTAAGATATCTTGTACTTCCATCTCAACACTATCTGATACATTTAGCACCTCTGTATACTTAATCATCTTTATCCCTATCTCATTTGATAATATTATATACTATTGTGGCTTATATCTTGACAAGTAAGCCCTTAACCACTATACTTTTCACACTTTAAGTCATGCTCGTAAAATAAGGAAAATAGATGCTTCTTTCTACAAAACACTTATCAGGCGATATGTTTGGTGGAATTACCGCCGCCATCGTTGCTCTTCCTCTAGCACTTGCCTTTGGCGTTCAGTCTGGAATGGGGGCTATTGCAGGTCTTTATGGGGCTATCGCAGTTGGTTTTTTTGCTGCACTTTTTGGTGGAACTCAAACGCAGATAAGTGGTCCTACTGGTCCTTTAGCAGTTGTGGCTTCAGTTATCATCGCAGGCGAGATAGCTTTTTATGGTTCACTTGACGCAGCTATTGGAACTATTGTTGCGACTTTTGTTTTAGCAGGTGTTTTTCAAATTTTACTCGGTATTTTTAAGATTGGTCAGTATATTCGATATATTCCTTATCCTGTTGTATCTGGATTTATGAGTGGTATCGGTTCTATTATCATCATAATGCAAATTTACCCATTTTTTGGGCTTGTTTCTCCTCCTAGTATTGTAGAAATCATCTCTAGTCTTGGAAACATAAGCGGACATATTAACATCCAAGCTCTACTTTTAGCAGTTGGAACTATCGCGATTATTTATCTTTTTCCAAGACTGACAAAAAAAGTCCCCTCAACACTCATTGCACTTATTAGTTTGACAATTCTTTCTACTTTTATGGGCTTAAATGTTTCTATAATAGGGGATATCCCAAATGGTTTCCCTGAGGTCCATATTGACACACTTTTATCACTTGACTGGCACCATCCTATGCTTATAGTAATTCCGGCCATTACATTAGCGGCACTTGGTTCAATCGACTCTCTCCTTACCTCAGTGGTAGCAGATAACATGACAAAAACACAGCACGACTCCAACAAAGAACTTCTTGGACAAGGCATAGGAAATATAGTCGCTGGGCTTATAGGTGGTCTTCCTGGAGCGGGTGCGACAATGAGAACAGTTGTTAACATAAACGCAGGAGGTAAAACAAACCTCTCCGGTGTAATTCACGGTGTTGTTCTTGTTGTTATCCTTTTTGGTGCGGGTGCTTATGCTAAACTTATACCCCTGCCTGTGTTAGCGGGTATTCTTATCACTGTTGGTATTGGTATCATCGACTACAAAGGCATAAAGCACTTAAAAGAAGTGCCCCGTGCAGATGCCGTTATTATGATAATTGTACTGCTTCTTACTGTATTTGTAGACCTACTCCAAGCAGTTGGAATCGGTATGGTTTTAGCCTCTATACTTTTTATGAAACAGATGGGAGATATGGCTGAGAATAAGTCTGTTTCAAAAACACTCAAAGATTTTCATGATGTTTTTCCACCCTCATCACAAGAGAGAGAATCATATAAAGCCATTGAAGAGCAGGTCTACATTCAACACTTTAACGGACCTATATTTTTTGGATTTACTGCACACTTTAAGCAGATGATGAAAGAGTTACCCGAAGTAAGTGTTGTTATATTTAGAATGTATAATGTTCCAAGTATAGACCAGAGTGGTATGTATGTTCTTGATGATGCTATTTATGAACTAAACTCTAAAAATATCACTGTTTTAATCACAGGACTAAATGAACAACCAAAAAGAATGCTAGAAAACATTAAAGTTATCCCTACTCTTGTACCAAAAAATCACCTCTTTGTTGACCTAAACGCAGCATTAGAGATGCTTAAAGAGCATCAAAGTAATTTTCAAACGACCAAAGATAAGAAGAACATACACGAGATTCTTTGGAATGATTAAGCCCTTACTTTTTTGAGTAAACCCTCAAGACCTCATAAATAGCAGAAGTTAAAACTCTTAACTCCTCCTCATTTATAACAAACGGCGGCATAATGTAGACAAGTTTGTTAAAAGGGCGAAGCCAAACTCCACGCTTGATGAACTCCCCAGTTAACCATGCTAAGTCCCCATCTTCTTTTAACTCCACAACACCAATAGCACCAAGCACACGAACTTCTTGTACTATCTCTAATTCTTCACAAATTCTAAGTTCTTTTTCTAACTGTGCTTGAATATCTAAAACTCTTTTTTGCCATGGTGAGTTTAGTAGTAACTCCAAACTAGCATTAGCAACTGCACAAGCCAGAGGATTTGCCATAAAAGTTGGTCCGTGCATCAAAACATTTCCACCACTCTCAACACCCTGCATAACTTTTTTACTAGTAAGTGTGGCGGCAAGTGACATGTACCCACCTGTAAGTGCTTTGCCCACACAGAGTATATCAGGACTGACCTCCCCATACTCATAAGCAAAAAGTTTCCCTGTTCTACCAAAACCCGTAGCTATCTCATCTAAAATTAAAAGAACATCATACTCCGTGCAGAGTTCTCGTACTCTTTTTAAAAAATGGGGCGAGTAGAGTCTCATTCCCCCTGCTCCTTGAACAATAGGTTCAAGTATAACAGCGGCAATTATCTTATAGTTTTTTTGTAGTTTTGCTTTAAAATCTTCTATGTACTTCTCATCCCACTCATCTGCGAACATACACTCAGGAGCCTCAGCAAAGATGTTTTTATGTAGAACACCTTCAAACGCAGAGTGCATTCCTGTTATGGGATCACAAACACTCATAGCCCCTAAAGTATCACCATGATAGCCTTTAGAAAAAGCAAGAATCTTTGTTTTATCTTTGTTCCCTTGAGAGTTCCAGTACTGGTAAACCATCTTCAAAGCAACCTCAACACTCACACTACCGCTATCACTAAAAAATATATGTTCCAAGTTCTCATCTGTGATGCTAAGAAGTGTTTGTGCTAGTTTTATGGCTGGCTCGTGAGTGAGTCCACCAAACATAACATGACTCATTTTAGAGAGTTGCTCTGTTGCTGCTGCGTTTAACTCAGGGACATTGTAGCCGTGAATGACCGACCACCAAGAGCTCATACCATCTATAATTTTTTCACCATTCTCAAGCTCTAAGTAAACGCCACTAGCAGACTTTACTAGGTGTATATCGGTACTTGGAACTGAGGCTGCATAAGGGTGTAGTATATGTTGTGTATCAAAATCTATCATCTTGTTCTCCAGCCATTAAATATACTCAGCATCTCTGCGTTTAAGAGCTTCATGTAAGTAGTTTTTTCTTCATCTTTAAGAGTACTGTTTGGCGAAAAGTACTCTTCTCTATTCATATCAGTTCGTAGCAGTTTTAACTGCCAGATATTATCGTTTTGAAGTATCAGCTCTTTTGTTTTATAACTTGCTAATATCTCTGCGTTTATGTACTCTTTTATAGAACTAAGTGGGTGATCCATATAAATGTGTTGCCCCTCTTTGTTACGAGTAAAACCACGCACATTATAGTCTATGGTTACGATGTCCGTATCAAAAAAGTCAAAGATGGCGTTTAAAGAGCTTAAAGGTGTAATCTCTCCACAACTTGAGAGTTCTATATCTACACGAAAAGAGAGAATTCCATTTTCGTTGTCAAAGTCAGGGTAAGTATGTGCCGTAATGTGGCTTTTGTTTAAGTGCATATCCACACCAGAGCCTTTTATATCACCAAGCAGTATCATAGAACTAGCCCCATAAGGCTCATAATCTTGAGCTGAAGTGTGCAAAACTTCTGCATCGATTATATGCACAATTTTTTTAAGTAACTGTGTTATTTTCTCAGCAGAGTAATGGGCATTTATATACTTAACATAAGAGAATTTTTCTGCTTGGCTCGGCGTGATAACAAAGTCGTAAAAACTAAAACTCAGTGCTTTTTTAAGATTGTTAAAACCCGATAATTGCATTATTTTCCTCTTATTTTATTAGACTAATTATACATTTTCTTTGCTTTAGTAATGTTATTGAACTTTTATTCCATATATTTTTACTCTCTGTATCAACTCTTTTGAATATGAATACATCGTTAAAGTCTCTGCCATTTTTTCATTTTGATTAAAAACTTTTTTGTCTGAGCTAACTATATCTAGAGCTTCTTCGTACTCTTCTTTACTAACTTTATATAGTTCATTTATGACTTGTATCTGATTTGGGTGGATGATAGTTTTAGAGAAAAGTCCCTCTTTTATGTCGCGTTTAACATCTTTTATGAAACCCTTTGTATCTTTAAAACAAGGGTAAACACCACCGCTTACACTAAAACCAGCACTCTTAAAAGTTGCTATGAAGTTACCAAGCACACTACTTGTTGCACTAAAATCAAAGATAGACTCATCGCATCTTCGTCTCATACTTAGGTGCTTTAACATATCTTCAAGTCCAAAACGTACCAACAAAACCTTATCTCTACAAGCAGATATTAGCTCTTTTAACTCATGCAGTTTTGCATGGTTAAAAAGCTCTTCACCCTCTACACTAGGCATTAAAAGATACTTTGTCTCTTTGAGCAAGTCTAAGTAACTCCTCGCATTTACAAGTGAAAATTTTGCTAGTACAAATCCTGTGATCTTAGTAATGTTTCTTAGCTTTAAAAGTTGACTCAAATGTTGTACATTTTTAGCCCTTATAAAGACAAGTGGAGTATCTAGTTGTATCTTTTGCAAAATCTTATCCATACTTTGCATAGAAATGTCAAAGTCCTCCTCTTCTAAGCCATCCTCAAAGTCAATGACTAAACTTTTAAGTGCTGGATATTTTTCTCCACTAACTATGCTTTGCAAGTTTAGATGTGAAGCTGGGATGAAAAGTGTAGCTCCAAGATGTAAGTAGTTGAAGCTTTTCATCTTTTATCTACCCTAAACCATCCTGCTATGGAGTGGCGCTTTTTGTTTGTTTTTACAACCTCATGAGGGAATTTATCACTTAAAAAGATGACCATTGTGTTTGCCTTTGGTATAATTTTTTCCACTATATTAGTATCTTGATCATAAATGATTAACTCACCCCCATCACAATCATTCCACTCTTCATTTAAGTACAAAAGAGTTGTGATTACACGGTTTTTCTCTCCTGCAAAGGCATCTAAATGCTTCTCATAAAATGAACCTTTTTCATAGATGGAAAAATGTGCTTCATAGTAACTAAGTCCAAGATATAAAGAACTGTTTAAGTACCTCTTTAAGCCCTCACAAAACTCTAAGTACTCTCCAATAGCACCTTCATCAGTATCTAGCCAAGATGTTTTATCGCTACGCCGAGTACTATCTAAGTGTTGATGTACACTACTTGAGATACCTGCTTGGCTATAAGTTCTAAGTGTTGAAGCTTCATAAAGTTCAAGTATAAGAGCTTGACTTAAAACATTACTAACTTCTATATAACCATTATCTATAAGTCCAATTGTTATTTTTTCATATACTATCTGATTCATCAAAACATTTTATCTAACAATTATAAATAAGAAGATTTGTCTGTAGTTTAAGTATTAAATGTGTATGATACCTAAAATATACCGCTCAAAAGAGGCACTAATGTTTGGCAATAAAGCAAAACTCGAAGAACTACAAAACACACATAAACAAGAAATGCAGGTACTCAAAGATGAGAACCAACAACTTCTTCAAAAAATAAACGAGTTAGAAACTCCGGCATTTGTGGAAGATACTAAACAAGATGAGTTGATTACACTTTTACTCAATAGCTATGAAGATGGAAATGCATTTTTAAAAGACACTATCGATAGTCCTCTAGAAATACTAGAAGAGATTAACACACTCAATGCATCTACAACCGATGGTATGGTAAGCATTGAACAAGAAACTGGTAATATCTTGACAGCGATAGAAAAAATACGTGAATACACACAAACATTGGGTGATGATTCTAATTCACTTAACGAGAGTGTAACAGCAATTAGTGACATAATTAATCTTATTAAAGATATTTCAGATCAAACAAACCTTCTTGCACTTAATGCTGCTATTGAAGCTGCTCGTGCAGGTGAACATGGTCGTGGATTTGCTGTTGTTGCAGATGAGGTACGTAAACTTGCAGAACGCACTCAAAAAGCGACAAGTGAGATTGAAATCAACATTAATTCTCTCAAACAAAACTCAAACTCAATGGTAGAAATCAGTAATACTTTTAATGATGAAACAACAAAAGTTATAGATACACTAGATACTTTTAGTGAGAATGTCCAGCATGCAGTTGCGAGTTCAAATGACATTCAACAAAAAACAGAGTTTGTAACAAATGAGCTTGGTGTAAATGTCGGCAAGATTGACCATATATCACTCAAAGCACAAACTTACAGAGCCTTACTCACTCAAAATTCAGCTACTATTATGGATGAAAACAGCTGTAGATTTGGGAAATGGTATTTAGATGCATCGAGTGGATTTTTAAAAGGGAACACTACTTTGAGTAGTATCTCATCTCATCATACAAATGTTCATAGAGGATTACAAGAAGCCATCTCGCTCAAACTATCAGGAGATCACGAAGGTTCCCTACAACGAATCAAAGATGTAGAGACATCAAGTGCAGAAGCATTTAATCTCCTCTTTAGTGCTGTAAAAAGTTCACAAAACTAAGAAGCTTCTCTAAAAGAGGCTTCTAACACTAGATAGGTAAAACTTTTATCTTATCTGAGAGCTTCTCTTGAAGTGTTGACTCTATCGCATAAAGTGTACCTGTTGAGCTTGACTCACAAGAACCACATGCACCAAGGTATCTTATATAAATGTCGATAGTTCTCTCATTTTTCTTAATGTCAATGATTTCAACATCACCACCATCCATAACAAGAAATTGACGAACACTTTCATCAATAACTGCGTCAACAGCTTTAATCTGTTGTACTAAAGTCATCTCTTCAAAGTTTCCACCACCAGCAGCCATAGCATCAGCAGCAGCTTTCATTTTCTCAGTGTCCATCTCTTTACGAGTGTCAGCTAAAATGTCAACTAAGTACCACTCGCGAGCTTCATGCCCACCAGGCTTGATACAAGACTTACAAAAACCACCAGCTTTTGTGTAGTCTGTAATTTCTTCAACTGTTTTAAGGTCGTTTAACTTGATAACTTCTTGAAGTGTTCCAAGTGAAACACGAGCACACTCACATACGATAATCTCTTCTTCAAAACTCTCAGCATCAACACCCATGTAAAGTCCAGCAGCTTTTTTGATAACATCATAAGCCATAACTGAACAGTGCATCTTTTGAGGTGGAACTGCCGGAGTCTCAGGATCATCACGAAGAGCAAGCTCAACGTCAATGTTTGTAATCTTTACAGCTTCTTGAACTGTTTTACCGATACATAACTCAGTCATAACATCAGAAGATGCGATAGCTGTACCACAACCAAAAGACTTGAACTTAGAGTTTACAATTTTGTCATTTTTAGGGTCAATCTCCCAGTAAAGGCGCACTGCATCTCCACAAGATTCTGCACCAAAATCAGCAACAATAAGTTTGTTACCACGTTCCTCTGCCTCTGCGTCAAAGATTTCTCCTTGGTGTTGAGGGTTATTCATTAATGTTGTTACTTTATTTGAGTATGCGTCCCAAAGTGATTCGCCTAATACGTCTGCTTTTGCCATGTCTTATCCTTTATATTTTATAGTTTTATTTTTAGTGGTGGTGAAGTTCGCATTCTTGAACTTCTCCACCTTTAGTTGGTGCTTGTTTTGCAAATGATGATGAAATCATACGTAAACGAGCAACTGCTTCTTTAAAGTGGTTGATAGTGTACTCAATCTCTTCATCTGTTGTAAAACGAGAAAGTGAAAGACGGATACCTGTGTGAGCAAGCTCATTATCAGCACCGATTGCAAGCATAACTGTGTTAGCTTCTAGGTCTGCTGATGCACAAGCTGAACCTGTTGATGCTCCGATTTGACCATTATTTAAGTCCCAAAGCATACCTTCACCCTCAACACCCTTGATAGATATAAGGATAGTGTTTGGTGTACGATTTTGTCTATCACCAACAACAAAAGTATCATGTAGCTCGACAAGAGAATCTTCTAAACGGTCGCGTTTAGCTCTAATTTTTGACATTGTTGCTTGAATATTTTTAGTTGCAAGTTCCATAGCTTCACCCATTCCAACGATAAATGGAACATTTAAAGTACCAGAACGACGTCCACCCATATGCTCTCCACCATGTAACATAGGAGAAAGTGCTTGAGAATTTCTAATATAAAGAGCACCTACACCTTTTGGTCCGTGAAACTTGTGTGCAGAAAATGAGATGAAGTCAACATGAACTGATTGAAGGTCAACTGGAATCTTTCCAACAGCTTGAACAGCATCAGAGTGAAAAAGAACACCTTTTTCTTTACAAATCTGACCGATTTCTTCTATAGGGTTTATCATACCAGTCTCGTTTGAAGCCCACATGATAGAAACAAGTGCTGTTTTATCAGTGATGAAACTCTTTACAGTATGTGCTTCAACAACACCCTGATCATTTACTGGAAGGTAAGTAACTTTTACACCTTGGTCTTCTAAAAACTTACATGTAGAAAGGATAGAAGGATGCTCAACTTCAGTTGTAACGATATGGTTCTTGTCACCATTTAAAATATGGTCAACCCATACAGACTGAAGTACCCAGTTGTTTGACTCAGTTGCACATGATGTAAAGATAACATCATCAGCATCCGCTGCATTTATAGCAGTATAAACTTGGTCAATTGCTTTTGTAATAGCTGGGTGTGGTGCTGTACCGTACTTGTGTAGTGAGTTAGGGTTACCATAAACTTCACTGTAAAATGGTTCCATTGCTTTAACTACTAGTGGATCGCACATCGTAGTAGCATTGTTATCTAAATAAACTTTCATTTTTACCTCTTTTATTAAGAATGATTATCATTCTTTTTAAATCAGACAATTTTTGTCCTCTTTCGTTTTGACATGATAATAGCTTTGTGATTATGGCTTGCTTAAGGCAAACTGATGTTTGGTTTGGTTTAAGAATAGAAATACTCTACAAAGATGATACAATTGCATTTCTATACTATTATTTAAGGAACTTACAAATATGTGTAATTTTAATAAACAAAATGAAGATACAAAAAATCTTATCCACCTTTTTATGACTAAAGCTGCTCAGAGTGTCGGTGGTACGAACTTTCTTTTAGAGCTAATGGAAGCCATAAAGAGTAAAAAACCTTCAGGTCTAAGTGAAAAGAACTCTCAAGTTGCTTCAAACCATACTATCATTAAATGGAATAAGGTTGTTTTTAAAGATAAAGTAGACCTCATTCGTTCTATCTTAGACAATCACCGAAGTTCTGAAAACCCTGACTTTAACATCTTAAATGAAGAAAATGTTAAAAAAAGAAAGAATATACTTAACATGGTACGAGCACTTACTCCTTTAGAGTTTCTAGTAGAACCACAAAACCCAAAAGACGGTGCTGGTTTTAACTTTAAAGTATTTGACTCTATCTCTGATGAAGAAGTAAAACTAAATCCTATTTTTATCAGTATGTTTTTTTGTTCTACTGAATTTATAAAAAAAGCACTTAAGCATCATATAGACTAAGTAAATAAATAAATTTCGATTTAAACCTCTTATGATATAATCACAAATATAAAATATATTAAAGAGGTTCGTGCATTATGGCTCAAACAATAACTGAAAAAATATTCTCTCAACACATAGGTCGCACGGTTCATGCGGGTGAAATCATTCGCTGTGACATTGATATGGTTATCGGTAACGATATTACTACTCCTATTTCTATCTCTTCGTTTAACCTTAGTGGTGCAAAAAAACTTGCTAATCCTGATGGTTTTTCTATAGTTCTTGACCACTTTATCCCTGCTAAAGATATAGCATCAGCAAATCAAGCAAAAATTTCTCGTGTATTTGCTAAAGAGCATAAGCTTAAAAACTTTTTTGATGAAAAAGATATGGGAATTGAGCATGCACTTTTACCTGAAAAAGGTCTTGTGGTTCCTGGTGATGTTATCATCGGTGCAGATTCACATACTTGTACGCATGGTGCTCTTGGAGCATTCTCAACTGGTATGGGTTCAACTGACCTTGCATTTGCAATGATAACAGGTGGAAACTGGTTTAAAGTTCCTGAGTCTATCAAGGTGGTACTAAGTGGTGCACCTAAAGAGCACACAACAGGAAAAGACATCATCTTAGAAATCATCCGTTTACTCGGTGTTGATGGTGCACTGTATCAAACATTAGAGTTTACAGGAACTACAATCCCTCACTTAAACATGGACGATAGATTTTCAATGTGTAACATGGCTATCGAAGCTGGCGCGAAATCTGGAATAATCGCTTATGATGATGTAACAAAAGAATTTTTATCTGATAAAAACCTTGCTCGCGAGCCTCGTATTCATTACTCAGATGATGATGCTGTGTATTGTAAAGTATTAGAGATAGATGTTGCAAACCTTGAGCCTGTTATCGCTTATCCATTTTTACCATCAAACGGACATCCTGTTTCTCAAGCAGTAACTGACCATATCAAAATAGACCAAGCATTTATCGGTTCATGTACAAATGGGCGTTTAGGTGACCTTAAAATTGCATCTGAAATTCTTAAGGGTAAACGTGTTCACGAGGATGTTCGTCTTATCGTAACTCCAGCGACTCAAAGAATTCTAAAAGAAGCATATAGACTTGGGTATATGGACATAATTATCGATGCAGGTGGAGTTGTAAGTAACCCTACTTGTGGTGCTTGTCTTGGTGGATATATGGGAATACTTGGTGATAATGAAAAAGCTATCAGCACTACAAACCGTAACTTCGTAGGTCGAATGGGAAGCCGTTCTTCTGAGGTTTACCTTGCAAACTCAGCAGTTGCTGCGATATCTGCTATAACTGGCTACATTACTGACCCTAGATAAAAACCACACCATTAACTCTCTAGTGTGTGTTATACTTCTAACTTAAATATTAAAAAAGGAATTACAATGAAAAAACTTCTACTTATCCCAGCACTATTAGCTGGAACTCTCGCTTTTAGTGAACAAAAGAACTATGAAATCTCTCCTATGGTTGGATATGATTATCATGAATCTAGCTTAGGCTTTAAAGATGATGGTTATCTACTTGGTGGTTTAGAGTTTCAAATCAATGATGTTGAATCTATAATCAAGCCAGAATTTTCGGTTTTCTTCTCACAAGAAGTAGACTACACGACAGGTGCAAGTACAGATGTTCTTCGTGGTGCGATTAATGGTGTTTATGCTCTAGATGCACTGGATAGCTTTACTCCTTTTGTTAAAGCTGGTCTTGGGATAGAAAATATAAGTAACGAAACGCCACAAAGTAAAAGCGGTTTATTTGTAGATGTAGGTGTAGGTGCAAAAGTAAATTTCACTGAAAACCTTGCCTTAAAGCTTGAAGCGATTTATCTTGGAAAAGTAGCACAACAAAATGAAGGAATTTTAGACCATAACCTAATTGCACTTGTTGGTTTTACTTACTCTTTTGGAGAAAAGGCACAAAAAGCTGTAGCACCTCAAGCAGTAAAAGCTCCAGTTACTCCAAAACCAGCACCTAAACCGGTTCAAAAGCCAGCTCCTGTTGTTGCACCAGTAGTTGTTGATGGAGATGATGATAAAGATGGTGTTTTAAACTCTAAAGATAGCTGTCTTTCAACTCTTCAAGGAGCAAAAGTTGATGCAAAAGGGTGTAACATTGACAATGATAATGATGGTGTCTTAAATGCTCAAGACATCTGTCCAAAAACGCTTGCGGGAGAAGAAGTAAACAGTGATGGCTGTCCTAAAACTGTTCCTCTTAACATTAACTTTGAAAATAATTCTGACAAAATTAAAAGTAGTTCAGATTCTCAAATTCAAGCATATGCAAACTTTTTAACAAAATATGCAAACTATAATGCAAAGATAATTGGATACACAGATAGTAGAGGACGTGACTCATACAACCAAGCACTTTCTGAAAAAAGAGCAAACGCAGTAGTAGAGGCACTCATTGCTCAAGGTGTTAGTTCTAAACAGTTAACCTCTCTTGGTAAAGGTGAAGCAAATCCTATCGCTGATAACAAAACAGCTGAGGGACGTGCACAAAACAGACGTATCGAAGCACAACTAACAAGAAACTAGTATGCTAAATATCCCCTGTGTAATCTTTGCAGGTGGTAAAAGTTCTAGAATGGGAGAGGATAAAGCACTTCTCCCATTTGCAGGCTTTAAAACTCTCACTGAGTATCAACACTCACGACTCTCAAAAATTTTTACAAATGTTTATATCTCATGTAAAGACAAATCAAAATTTAATTTTAGTGCAAATTTTATAGAAGATGAAACAGCGACTGACCTCTATGCTCCTACTGCAGGATTTATCGCTACTTATAAGGTCCTTCAGAATATGAATATCTTTGTTTTAAGTGTTGACTCCCCTTTTATCGACAATTCAATCATTCAAACACTTTGCAAAGAACATACAAAATCGTTTGAAGCTACCCTTGCAAAAACGAAACATGGACTCGAACCTCTGTGTGGTATCTACTCGGTCTCTTTAGAAAAAAAATTTATAGCCATGAAAGATAAAAATTCACATAAACTTGGGCAGATGCTTCAGTCTTCTCATATTCAGACAATTAATTTCGATGACACTATAAAATTTCTCAATCTTAACTATAAAAAAGATTATCTTCAAGCGATGAGTCTACTATAAGCATTTAACATAAAAAGGCTTTTTAAGCTTTATGAGATATAATTATTTAATATTCAAAATTAAGTGATATTCTATGAAAAAAACTATTGTACTCGGAATGTTGTCGTTGGTCTTTATATTCACTTCTTGCAGTGTAAAAATGCCAAGTTTAACAGAAAATGAAATGAAAAAATTTTCAGTTATTTTTGTTGCGAATGAAGATATTGAATGTGGAAGTATGCTTTTTGAGAAAGGAACACTACTAGGTGCCGAAGATATAGGTACTAAACCCTATAGAGTGGGTTTTTCAACGACTGGGGTATTTCCAAAAAATGCACTATTACTTAGATTTTCGCAGAGGTTTGGATTGAGTATATATCCTAATGGTAAGTTCATTTCTGATACTGCACATATAGTTAGTGTTGATAGTATCTCGGGTGAATGGAGATTGCAATCGAACTGGTCTCTTTGTAAAACAAGCGCTAATCCTCCTTTTAGTATTATGAAAAATTAAAGGAATGAAATAATGAAAAACACATTATATTTATTATCTATTTTGTTAGTTCTTGGATGTAGTCGAGTTCCAGAGATAAATGCATATGTCCCACCAAAACAAAAAACGAAGGTTGTTTACCAAGAAAAAATCGTTTACAGAGGTAGTGGTAAAGCTAGTAACGAAGAGACAAGAGATGCTTACTCTCATTCTGCAACACAGTTTAACTTTAAGAAAAACAATAAAATAAATGATGATGCTTTTGCCTTAATAATTGGTATCAATGAGTACAAAAACAATACAAATGTTGAGTATGCCGACTACTCAGCCCTTGCATTTGAAAAGCTTGCACAAACTACACTTGGCGTCCCAAAAGAAAACATTATCACTCTTTTAAATTCAGATGCAAGTAGTGGACAAATTAAAGCAAAAATAGCACAAATTCGAGATTTACCAGGTGAAGGTGGTGTTATCTATCTTTTTTATGCTGGGCATGGTGTTCCTGCAAAAGATGGGAAAGTATACATGTTACCTGCGGATATGAGTGCTGACTCTATTGATTTAGAACCAAATTTACAGCTAGATAAGATATATAAAAATCTTACAAAATCAGAAGCTTCAAATATTTTTATCTTTATGGACTCTTGTTTTAGCGGTAAAGATGGTAAGGGTAAACTGCTTTACAAAGGTGTAGCACCAGTTCTTAGAACTTCAAAAACTGAGATACGAAACAAAAGACTTACTGTTATGACAGCTGGTTCAAATTCTGATTTTGCTAATGATTTTAAAGCCCAAGAACAAAGACTCTTTTCTTATTACTTGATTCAAGCACTTTCTCAGGGTAATAATAACCTAGCAGATGTTTATAAGAAAATCCGTAAACAGGTTAAACGTGCATCAATCAGAAAAGGGATTGGATATAAACAGGTACCGCAAATTTACGGTAATTCTAACAAAAAACTCTACTAAGGTAAACTGTCTTGTGCTATAATCATATAAAGTCAAAAGTAAAGAGAAAATATGAACTTAACACATTTAGATGAAAACCAGAGACCAAAAATGGTTGATGTAAGTGATAAACAGGAGACTACGAGAGTAGCTGTTGCGAGTGGTATAATTGAAATGAGCCAAGATGCTTATGATGCCATAGTAACTGAAAAAACAAAAAAAGGCCCTGTTTTACAGACTGCCGTTATTGCCGCTATTATGGGTGTAAAAAAAACGAGTGAAATTATTCCCATGTGTCACCCTCTAAACCTAAGTGGAATAAACTGTGATGTTGAAGAGCTTTCTGACCTCCCAGGTTTCAAACTTATAGTAACGGCAAAGCTCAAAGGTCAAACAGGTGTTGAAATGGAAGCACTGACAGGAACAAGTATAGGACTTTTAACAATTTATGACATGGTAAAAGCTATCGATAAAGGTATGATAATCCGCAATATTCAGCTTGAGACAAAATCAGGAGGCAAAAGTGGAGACTATAAACGATTCTAAACAAAAAGTCGTAATTGAGTATCCTTGCAACTGGTGCTATAAGGTTATAGCGAGTGAAAAAGCTGCATTAGAGCAGGCGATTCGAGATGTTATAGATGAGAGAGACCACTCCATAAGTCCATCAAATACATCTAAAACAGGAAAATATATCAGTATGAATCTCGACTTGTTAGTTCACAATGAAGATGACAGAACTTTTATTTTTGATGCACTTAAAAAGCATCAAGATATTAAAATGGTACTTTAAAAAGGAAATACTATGGCACAAGAAATACAAACTAACTTACAAGCTGTTTACAACAAAAGATTTAAAACTATTGACAAACGTATACTCACGGCACTCCAAGAGGGGAAGATAAATTTTGATTCTCTTAGTTTAGAAGAAGTCCGAGGTCTTACTACAGCTATCATCAACCTAGAAACACAAACGCTACAAGATGATGTGCAGACACTTTTAGAGAAAAAAGAAGCTATTGAGCGAGAACTAGAAAAAAAATCTGAAGCCCTCCAAGAGACGAAATATACTATTTTTAATATACTAGAAGATGAAGTCCTCAAATCTGAGAATGCGTTAGCAAAACTCCATCAAGTTAAACTCCAATCTATAGACCTCTATGACATTCTCAGTGAAATGGTTGAATCAGCCATAATCACTGCCTTAGAAAAAGACAGAGATGGCGATATTATAGAATCAACTACAGAAGTCATAAAAGAGATAAGTTTTGAGTCTATAAAAGAGGGTTCTCTTAATACTATACGTGTAAGAAAGATACTCTCAACAATTTTAGTAAGTGCCATAGATGTTGCTGAAGCAACACCAAATAGGGCAGAACAAATTTTAAACTCAACGCTTAAAGGTATGCGAGGTGGACTTATAAAATCAATAGACAGATTTAAACAACGTCTTGAATTTATGCCTGTTGAAGCAAAACATATACTTATAGAAGATTATGATACAATCATCGAAGATTTAAACCAAACAGATACTCTTTTTTCTCAAGTAGTTATAACCCAGGCCCATGAGAGTTCTCAAGAAATTAAAAATATGCTTATAAAACTCAACAAAGAGATGGCTTATGACCTAGAGGAGCTTATTTTAATCTCTAAAGAGACAGCAGACATCATGAAAAGTAAATTTTCTTCATTTGCTAAAACTGCGATGAAGAGAGCTGATATAGCACTCAAATCACCTAAAGCACAAGAAGCTAAACGCATGGGAATGCAAGCCTTTGGTGTGGCAAAACTCGCTCTTGGCAGTGCAATCAAATACGGTAAAGACGCAATAGATAAAAAATAAACTTTAAAAAGGACCTCCTATGATGATTCATCCAGCAACAGCACATTTCGCGATGGTTTTACCAGTAGTAGCTTCGGCATTAGGTATTGCATACCTCATAAATAGACAAGAGATTTTTTCTAAACTCTCTTCCATGGCACTATTTTTTACAGCACTTGCCATGGGAGTTGTATGGTACACGGGCAGTCAAGCAGGTCCTGAGATATACGACTTTCTAAGTGAAGCAGGACAACATCAGTTAGTTGAGCATAAAGAGTTAGGGCTTTATTTAGCTATTGCAATGGGCATTATATTTGTACTTAAAATAATTGGTTGCCAAAGTAAAAAATTTGCGATAGAAGCACTTGCAATTATTTTACTCTTAGCTGCGACAGTTGTAACTTTTGCTCAAGGTAAAGCTGGTGGAGAGATAGTTTACAATCACGGAACACCGTTTAAATCTTATATGATTATAGACACACTCAATGAAACAACAATTGCAGTAGAAGAAGAGGAAGAAGTTGAAGCTAAACTTGAAGTTTATGAAGAAGCACTTGAAGATATTAAACTTATTGATGAAGAGTTAGAAATATTTTATGGTAATGAAGCTCCAAAACTAGAAGACTAAGAGTATGTCGCGCGAACTAGAAGAACAAACAAAGTTGATTTTAAAAGAACTACAAGAGTACAAAGCAGATAACTCTTATGCTAAGCCTCTATTTCAAAGCATGAAAGAGATTTCAACTTGGCTTGCAGGCAAAGAAAAGTAATGAATATTCTTTGTACCCCATTATATGAGCAACAGTTAAAAGTCATTCTGCAAAACTATGCCCAAGAAGATTTTACTGCAACAAAAAAATTCAAACTTTACTTAGACACAATTTTAATAAATCTACCTACAAAAGCAAATAAATATAAAAAAGCACAACTTTTTGATGATGAAAATATAAAAGAGATTCCTCATGAAAATTTTCATGTTCTTTTTTTTATAGATAAACTAAGCGATACCTATCTGATTCTAACAATTTTAGCAAAAAAATAATCTTCTTTTTGTTTCATTCAGTAACTTTTTAAACAATTTTTTTGATGTATATTATAACAATACCTCATAAAACAGGGAATAATCTCTAATTATAAATTTATAATTAAGCATAAAATGGCATAATGTGATGGTAAAAAAACTTTGTCTAGTTAAATAACAGAGTTATGTAATGAATTTTAATAATAGATAACAACAACCTACAAAAGGAGAAAATGTGGATAATAAAAAATCTCAAGATCTAAACACGATCGACAGAAGAGACTTCTTCAGAAAAGCAGCTGCTGTATCAGCAACTGCTCTTGCTGGAACATCTCTACTAGCAAATGAATCAGCCGGCGAAGGCGATCCAGCAATAATGCACCATACAAAATGGGGCCAAAAATGGGGAGATCCAGTAACTAAAAACCAATATGGTATACCTTCGGCTTACGAGCATAATGTAATCAGAAGAAGTACTAAACTACTTGCTTCTGGTAACTTTAGAGCTTCTATCGCTGTTACACCTATTCACGAATCTCAAGGAATCATCACTCCAAATGGTCTTTTCTTTTCTCGTTCTCACGGTGGTACTGCGCATGTAGATCCTAATGAATATCGTTTAATGATTCATGGTTTAGTTGAGAAGCCTATCGTTCTTACTCTAGCTGAGCTTAAGCGTTACCCAAGTGTGACACGTACTCACTTTATTGAGTGTCCTGCTAATGGTGGACAAGAATGGAGAGGGCCACAGTTCAACTCTGTACAATTTGCTAAAGGTTTTATGGCTTCTGCTGAGTGGACTGGTGTTTACATCAAGACTATCTTAGAAGACCTAGGTCTTAAACCAACTGCACAATGGATGCTTGCTGAAGGTTCAGATAACTCAAAAATGGGTAGAACTATTCCTGTTGATAAAGTTCTTGACGATGCTATGATCGTTTGGGGACAGAATGGTGAAGCACTTCGTCCTGAACAAGGGTATCCTGTAAGACTACTCGTTCCAGGTTGGGAAGGTAACTTATGTGTTAAATGGCTTCGCCGTTTAGAGTTTTCTCAAGAGCCATGGTACTGTAAAGAAGAAACTTCTAAGTACACGGACCTTAAGCCAACTGGTAAAGCGATTCAGCATTTCTATGCGAATGAAGTAAACTCAACAGTAACTTCTCCATCTCCAGAACTTCCATGGACTGATCTTAAAGAAGGTGATGTAGTAGAAATCGAAGGTCTTGCATGGTCTGGAATGGGAACTATTAAAGCTGTAGATTTATCTTTTGATGGTGGTAAGAACTATGTTAATGCGAATCTTAAAGGCCTAGTTTTATCAAAGTCTTGGACTCGCTGGTCTTATATGTTTACAATACCAAAAAATTTCCAACTAAACGGAAAACAACTTTTACTTACTTCACGTGCAATTGATGATGCTGGTTATATTCAACCAACTATTGACCAAGAGATTGGCATAATGGGTGTTGAAGCAGTTTATCACAGAAATGCAGTAGAGACTTGGGAAGTAACAGAAGAAGGAAAGGTGAATCATGTTCAAATTAGAAGCGTATAGTAAATTACTAGTTTCTACTTCAGTAGCAGCAGTAGTTGCATTTTCTGTAGTAGGATGTATGGGGGACAGTACAGCACCATCAGGTTCTGACACTTCTGTTTCACTTGATATAGATGGTGGAGTTTCATACCCAGTTGTAAATAATAAAACATCTGACTACTATGTAAACCCTCAAGCGATAGGTGCTAAAATAAACAATGGTCGTGTTCCAAATGCAGCAGAGCTTGCAAAATGGGATACAGACTTACAACCAGCAACAGAATTAAGCCCAGAAGGTCACGGTATACCTGAAGGTAGTGGATCTGTTGAAGACGGTGAAGAGCTGTATGAAGCACAATGTGTAATGTGTCACGGTGACTTTGGTTCAGGTGGTGGTGGATACCCAGCACTTTCTAAAGGTAATGCTTATGACTTACAAAAGACATTAACTAACAACAGATGGAAAGACCCTGAAGCTGATGGTCCTACTCGTGAGTTTGGTTCATACTGGCCTCAAGCTACTACTATGTGGTGGTACATTAGAGATGGTATGCCTCACCCATTTTCTGACAGTTTGAGTGTTGATGAGACTTATGCACTTACTGCATATATCTTAAACATTAATGAAATGTTTGTTGATGGTGTTGAAGTTGATGATGAGTATGTACTTGATCGTGCAAAATTCTTAAAAATCGTAATGCCAAATGTTGATGGTTTTGAACCAGTTATCTCAGGTGCAAATGCACTTCCAGTTGTTAAAGCTTACTTCGGTAAAGCATCTAACTTTGGTGGACGTAACCTTAACCAAGGTGCTACTCGTTGTATGAGCGATTGTCAAGAGCCAACTGCAAAAATCAAGCGTATTCAAAATGGTGGAATCAAAGATTTTATCCCTGCTATGAATATGACAAGAGATCTTCCTAAAAAAGAAGCAGTAGCTATTGATGTTAAAAAAACATACACAGAAAGCTGTGCTATGTGTCACTCTGCTTTTCTTTCACCAGGAAGCGGTGACTGGGCTGGATACACTCCAAAAGGTATGGACAAAGTTTATGCTAACGGTATCAATGGTACTGAGGGTGGTATGCCTGCTAAAGGTGGAGCTGATCTTTCAGATGCAGACTTTAAAACTATGGTAGATTATCTAATCTCTGGTAAAATAAAATAATAAAGGAATAATTATGGAAAGAAGAAATTTTTTAAATGTAACTCTAGGTGCTTTAGCTTTAGCTGTTGTACCTGCAAGTGTAAAAGCACAAGACTACAGAGCAACTAAACCTGCTGTATGGTCTGCACATACTGTTGATGATGCTTTAAAAGCAATGTATGGCACTACTGACTTAGTAATGGAAGGTGTTTCTTTAACTGCTCCAGATGTTGCAAGTAATGGTGGAGCAATCCCTGTTGATTTTTCAACTGATTTAGATATTAAATCTATTGCCGTATATCAAGATGCAAATCCTGAAGCAGCAGTTTGCGCTTATACTACAACTAAGTACTCTATTAACAAATACTCTATTAAAATTAAGATGGGTAAATCAGGAACTATTACAATCGTTGCTGAAGGTAACGATGGTAAACTTTATGCAGCTAAGAAAACTTTAGATGTTGCACTTGGTGGATGTGAAGGTTAATCCCTTTGCTCTCATAAAAAATAGAAAATAATTAACAAAGGTATATTATGAAAGTAAAAGCAAAATTAAAAAATGGTGTTATCAAAGTTAAGGCTATGGCTAAACACGAAATGTCAACATTCAATATGATGGAGAAAAAAACTGGTAACCGTGAAGATGCAAACTTCATCACTCACATTACTGGTACTATTAACGGAGAGACTGTTCTTGATTTATCAACTTCACAGTTTTTATCTAAGAATCCAATCTTTAAGTTTGAACTCAAAGGTGATACATTTAAGAAAGGTGACAAACTACTTTTAAGCTGGGTTGACCGTAAAGGTGGAACTGGTAAAGGTAAAGGTAAAATCAAATAATAAGCATTTATGCTTATTAAGATTTATGCTTACACTTCGAACGATGATAAACTTTTTTTTAATCTTTATCATCTTCAAACCTCTATAAATAACTCCAATTAACAAAGACTTTTTAAAAATGACTGGCACTATAAAACAGCTCTACATAACACATAACAATACAGCTAAGACTCGCCAAAATGTAAGTAGCATTTTTGTCGATAAATTTGGTATTAAAGGTGATAAGTTTTACAATAAAAATCAAATGCGTTCAATTCTTATAACTTCACAAGAGAGCTATAATCTTGCACTTGCGAATGAGATAGATATTCAGGATGGTTCTCTGGGTGAAAATATTTTAATCGACATAAGCCCTTATTCGCTCTTCCAAGGTGACCGTATTAAAATTGGTACTACAATTCTTGAAATAACACAAAACTGCACCCTTTGCCAAGGGCTTGCTTCCATAAACTCAAAGTTACCAAAACTCCTAAAAAATGATAGAGGTATCTTTGCTAAATATATAGAGGGTAGTTCTGAAATACTTCTAGGTTCAAGAGTTCAAATTTTAAATTCTTAATCTAATTTATATAAAAATAATGATAAAATCATTCATAATTATTTCATACAAGGAAAAATAGATGAAAAAAATATATTCACTTATACTAATTGCCCTAATGGCAATCTCAATTGTTGGTTGCAGCGAGGCCAAAGTAGCCCCTATAAAACCTAAAAAGATACAAGATGTACAAGTCTTTTCAACTCCCAATGCTGATGGGAAGGTTACTATTAAGTCTATTGAAGCTGCCTTTGATGGCATAGGTCTAGAAATTCCTGGTAATAATGATATGAACAAGCCATTTGGATTAAGATTTAAAAAACTTCACTATAAAATTTATAACTTAGCAATGTATCAAAATAGTGATTTAACATTTAAACTTCTCAAGAAATACCCTAGTTTTGGTGCACTAACACCACTCACAATGTCTATTTGGGAAGGGAAAGAGGGATGTATGAATATCTCAACTTTAACGATCAATGGTATGGCTAGATCTACTGGTATTCCCCTAACTGATCCAGACCTAATTGCTTATGCTGAGTTAATTCATAAAGGATTAAAAATTGCTATGCCAGGTGGTACTTTTAAAGAATTACCACATACAGTAAAGTTTCCTAAAAAAACACTTGCTACTAACTTTAGTATGGAACTAGATCTTGATGGTCAATCTCCAGAAGACTTTATAGAAGAGTTTGAAGCTGAATTTGAAGGTGAAATGGAACCTTTAGGTTTTTTACTTCCTAACTATACAAATGTTCAAGAAGAAATTTTTGATGATAGAGGCTATACAGGTGTTTATGACTTCTACCATACTTACTCTATCTGTAAATTTGATGTAATTTATCCAGTGTCTGAAAATCATCCTGAAGCTGGTGCATGGGCTCCGTGTTCTTTTTACCTTTATAAAAAGAAGGGTGAAGACAAAATGTATATGGGCTTTTTATCGGTTGAAAACTGGATTACAACAGTAGGTATGACAGACGAGGAAGAAGGGACTAAAAAACTTCGTGAGGCCCAAAAATTTATTGAGAACATCATTAACGAGATGACTGAATAAACACTCGTTAATTATAAATATACAGGAGGCTATCTTGAGTTTACAAACTTTTTGGTTAAATTATGGAGAAAAAGTCCCTGGGTATGATATACCTGTAATAAATGAAAGAGAAGCAAGAGCAGCTGCTGGCATACTTGCAATGCTTGGAACTATAGTTCTTTTCATAGGTATAGGCTATAACCATACTATAGTTGCAAAAGTTTATTTAGCCTTTTTATGGTTTGATTTTGTTGCTAGAGTATTTAATCCTAGGTATTCACCATCCTTGCTACTAGGTAAATTTATGGTTCGTAACCAGAAACCTGAGTATGTTGGGGCTATTCAAAAACGCTTTGCATGGGTACTTGGATGGATGATATCTTTTCCAATGGTTTACTGGTTTGTACTTAACTGGGATATCACTTTTTACAAGGTACTTATCTGTGTACTCTGCATCAGCTTAATGTTTTTAGAGAGTGCTTTTGCTATTTGTCTAGGTTGTATACTATATAAGTACATTACAAAAGAAGATCCTAGATACTGTCCAGGTGGTGTTTGCGAAGTCAGGGTGAAAGAACCTATCCAGATGTTTAATCCTCTTCAAAAGATGATTGCAGTGCTAACAGTAATTGGTCTGGTATCAGGTATTTATCTCTTTTTAGCAAAGACAGAGTCAAAAACATTTTTTGGTGATTTTTTACATGAAGCTGTATTAACAAAGACACAACTAAAGCAAGAAAAAGATGAAAAATATCAAAAGATGATCGATCTTGAGTTTGAGGATGATGATTCATAAAGGAATACAAGCCTTTATATCACTTCCTTTAGACCCTTTTTACTTATAGTATTTTAACACACCATCCATTCTTGAACCCATGTTTAGCAGTAACATATCCGCAATAACTAAAGCAGCCATTGATTCGCAGACAACTGTTCCTCTTATCGCTACACATGGGTCATGTCGTCCTTTTAAAGAGAAATCAAGTTCTTCATTTTGTGTATTGACTGTATGCTGTTCTTTAAAGATAGAGGGGGTAGGCTTAAAGTAAACATTTAAAACTATGTTATCTCCATTACTAATTCCACCGAGAATTCCACCTGAATGATTAGATTCAAAACCATCTGAACGTATCGCATCATTATTTGCAGAGCCTAGAGTTCTTGAGCTTAAAACACCATCCCCAATCTCAACTGCTTTTACTGCGTTTAAACCCATCATAGCATCTGCTAGGACACCATCAAGTTTATAATACAAGGGTTGGCCCAGCCCAATAGGAATACCCTCTATAAGTACACGTGAAACACCACCAACTGAGTCGTGATTATTTTTGGCTTTAAGTATAGCCTCTTTTTGAGCCTCTTCTACATTTGTATCTAATGCATAAATGATACTGCTCTTCGCAGCACTATAATCGTACACTTCACTTTTTATCCCTGCAACTTCACAGATGCCACTCTTCACACTAATACCAAGTTCTTGCAACATAAGTTTAGCTATAGCACCAGCAGCTACACGAGCAGCAGTTTCTCGAGCAGAGCTACGCCCTCCCCCACGATAATCACGTATGCCATACTTATGAAAGTATGTAAAGTCAGCATGTCCCGGGCGAAATACATCTTTAATGTTTGTGTAATCTTTAGACTTTTGATTTGTATTGTAAATAATCATCGCAATTGGAGTACCTGTACTTTTACCTTCAAAAACACCAGAAAGTATCTCAACTATGTCAGCTTCTTTTCTAGCTGTTTCAAACTCACTTTTTCCCGGCTTTCTACGGTCAAGTTCACTTTGAATATATGATTCATCAATAGTCAGCCCAGCAGGAACACCATCGAGTAGACATCCTATCGCTTTACCATGTGACTCTCCAAATGTACTAAAACGCAGCTTCATTCCAAAACTGTTCACTACTTTTCCTCTTTTAAGAGTTTAACAGCTATTTCTGCCGCCTCTTGTTGTGCAATTTTCTTACTTTTACCTGTGGCTCTTGCATATTCTCTGCCCTCAATAAAAACACCCATTTCAAACTCTTTTAAGTGATCTGGTCCGCGACTCGCCATTACAGTATACTCAGGAGTAATACCAAAACGAGCTTGTGTAAGTTCTTGAAGAGTTGTTTTAAAATCACGAAATAGCGAATCAAGTGAAATCTCTTCATGATTACTCTCTATTAAATCGATAGCTATTTTACTTACAACACCCAGCCCAGCTTCAAGATAGATTGCGCCCATTACTGCTTCAAAAGCGTTTGAGAGTAGTGATGACTTTTCTCTTCCACCATTATTATCTTCTGCGTTTGAGAGCAATATATAATCACCTAGATGTAGAGATCTCGCAAGCTTATCAAAACCTGTTTCGTTTACTAATGAAGCACGAATTTTTGACAATTTACCCTCATCAGAGTTCCGAAACTTAGTAAAAAGGTACTCACCTACTATGAGATCTAGTACAGCATCTCCTAAAAACTCTAAGCGCTCATTATCATATGATTGTTTATAACTTTTATGTGTCAAAGCCTCTATAATTAGTGCTTTATCTTTAAATACATAGTCAAGCTGTGTTTCTAATGTTTTTATATTTTTATGCATATCTTTCTCTTTTTAAACTCTGGAATTTATTGAAATGAATTATTTTCTTCACCTATATCTTTATAGAAGTCTTTACTAAGATGACACTCAACATAAAGACTCCCTATCGAATGGCATGAAGGACAACGATGAAATACAAAAGGCTGTACAGTTTTACAATCATCACACATATACTCAAAACTCAAAGTTGCTTTGGCTTTTCCTTCAAGTTTTATAAGTACATCAAGCTCAAATACTGAACTTGATTTAGCAAGTTCAACATCTCCACGAGCACTATAAAGCTCTCGCAAATAGCCATTTTGTGAAATTATATCTAAATTCAAATCCTTTGGCTCTATCTTCCATAAAATATCACTCAGTAGTTCACTTTTAGAATGATCAAAATGCTCCCATGCCAAAGATGGGTTATGAAGGAAAAGATATTCAAATAACATATATGTAAGTTGATGAGAATTTATATAAATATCTAAAAGTTTTTTACTTTTTTCCTCTTGAGTAATTTTATTGTTATTGAGTATTTCCATTACTTTAAGATAGGTGCTCTCAAGAAAGATGTCTTCGTTTAGTTCATCAAGTGGCTCTAAAACATCTAAGGCTGACTTATAGTCCCTCATTTGTTCATATACTAATAGCAAAGACTTAAGAGCTTCTGGTGTCCTAGGATTTGTTTTAAGTATACTTAAAAAGATTTGTTTAGCTCGTTCTAAAAATCCTGCTTTTAAGTAAGTTCTTCCAAGTAAAAACATAGTCTCTTGTCTGTTCTTACTAGCACCTAAATTAAGAATTTCATTATAAATTTCTATACACTTTTCATAATTACCACTTTTGTAATATGAGTGTGCGAGTAAAAGCCAAGATTTCTCAGATAAGTCTCCACTACTGATAAGCACTTTTAGTTCATCTTTTGAAGGTAGCGTAGAAAACTGTTTTAAAAACTTATCTAAATATTTTGAATCTTCATTGCGTCTATATTTACTCCACCAGTACGAAAAAAATGTAATAGCGAAAATAATACTAAAAAAAACGATAATAGAAAAAAGAGGGTCACGAAACTCTATAAAAAATGAATTCATTAGTCGTAAACTACTACTGCATAATCATCTTTGAGTCTGTAAAAAGTTGAATCTACACTTAGCTCTAAATCTTTAAGTTTCCCCAGTTGAACAAGAGAGTTTTTCGTTACTTTTATACCGTTTTCACGAAAAAACTTTTTGATATTTACAAACTTCACATCTTCGACAAACTTGTATTCAAAATCACGGTGAAGCTTCATCTTGTCGCTAGAAAAGAGATGCTCATTCACATGAAGTTGATCAGAAGCATATTTTATAGGTAAGTGTCCGGAGAGATCTGTGAGAATTTCTTCTATATGCATGTGTTTTGGGGGAAGTGTCTCTTTTTGTAAAAAGACATACTTGTTGTTAAGTTTAAGACTCGGTGTATTTTTCCAGTACTTATATGCTGGATTTGAAACACCAAGTTTAGAGGAGATCTCTCTCCAGAGCCAAAAGGAGTTAAGTGTGCTAGGCAGATTTGACATGACGCTAAACTCCTTTAAAAACTATTTTTATAAATTATAGTGTTTTATTTCAAATAATGCCCTTAAAAACTTTTATCTAAGCTTGACTTACAACATACTAATAAGCAAAGCACTAAACATTAACTGCAGAGCAAAAAGAATAGATGACACTTTAAATGCAGTACCTGCAGTTTTAACGATCGTTCCAAAGTGTATCATTAGTCCTATCGCACTCATGGCTATAAGTGTAATGTAGTGACTCACAGTTCCTATAAGTGTCTCTATCTCTTTTGGAAGTAAACCAAGAGAAGCAATAACAGAGAAAAAGACAAACCAGAGTATGAAAGATGGCACACCCACTTTTACTTTCTCATCTACCTCATCGCCAACTTTAGCCTCTTTTTTTGCGATGTATATCAGAATGAGGACAAGAGGAACAAGAAGGAGGACTCGTCCCATTTTTACAACTGTTGCATAATGCCCCGCTTCAGGAGATATGCTAAATCCTGCTGCAACTGCTTGACCGACTGCTTGAAGAGTATTTCCCGTATACACCCCTGCTTGAATGTCGCTAAAACCTAAAGAGTGTGCGAGAAAAGGTGCTAAAAATATACCTATAGTTCCCATAAGGTTCACAAGTGCAATACTAATACCGATATCATTACTTTTTACTTTTGCAACACCTGATGTAGCAGCGATTGCAGAACTTCCACAAACACCATTTCCTATACCTATCATAAGTGAGAGTTGCGGGTTAAGTTTAAAAAGTTTTCCTAAAAACAGACCCATAAAAATGGTAAAAATCATTCCTGCAACGATGATTAAAATAGTTTGAACACCTAAGTTAGCAAGCATTGTAAAGTTAAGGTTTATTCCCATAAGTGCTATGGCGAACATAAGTAAATCTTTCTCTGCAAACTTTACACCCGCTTTGTAGTGTGAACCATCACCATGAAATGTTTTAAAAAAGATATTTCCAACTAACATTCCTAAAATAATGGCAACCGTGGCCGTACTAAATGAAATAAATTGAGTGACTGTATATGCCATCATTGCTACGACTATACTCGCAAGCAGACCTCTTGTGTATTTTTTATATTTAGATATTTTAAACATCTAAATCCTTTGTATTTAAATAATTGTAACTATAAATGCAATTATACCTAAAAGCTATTTTATTTCTATTTGTATATGAAATGCTATTGACTCCTCGCTTTCGCTCTCTACTGCTAGAGGTTTTTCTTTTATAAATCGGTTTTTATTTATACTTTTCTCTTGTGTCATATAGTCATAAATATTTTGTCTGCGTTTGTTAGCTAAGTCAAGAAGTGCACTTGAACTAAGCTCTTGAATATCTCTGCACAGAAGAATCAAGCTGTTGTGATACTTTCTTTGTAAAGCTTCACCTTCATACTCTTTTTCTAGTTCTTCTCGTATTGTATCTATTACCTTATCATCTTGTAGCTCTGCATAGATATCTTCAAGTAGATCTATTGTCATAGCACTCTCATGCTCTTTTCTGTTTTTAAGTCCACTTTTTTGCATCACTAAATCTATAAGCTTATCAAACTGTAGTGCTTGCTTGTCATATACAGCATCATATGGAGCAGATAATTTTAAATTTATTTTTGGTTTTTTAAGCATCATTTTTGAAAGTTGGTCAAGTTTTTCTCTCTGAGGAGGTGGAATAGTAGCACTTCCTGCTTCAAAGTTTAGGTACTCAAAATTCTCTGCATCAAATCCCATCACTGAGCCTAAAAACTTAAATGGCGATGTAACTGCCTTAGCAATGAGTCCCCCTAAAGTTTTAAGTACTAAAGTGCCATACTTGAAATCAGGCTCATCAACATTCCCCTCAACTGGCATTTCAATATCTATTATCCCATCGCTATCTTCAAGTAAGCCTAAGACAAAACCAAGAGGTAAAACTGTAATATTTTCATCGTCTATCTCTTTGCCAAGTACAACATTTTTCATCATAATACTGTTTGAACCTTTAAGCTCAGAATCAAAAATATCATATCCTAAATCTAGATATAGTTTTCCAGAGTCTATCTCATGCCCTGCGAAAGAAGCACTATAACCACTTAAACTGTTCAAGTCTAAGTTTTTAAAGTTAAGATTTAAGTCAGTATAAGACTTAGGATTTGAACTTGCTATACTTCCTTCAAGTTTTGCAGAACCATACTCATCTACATCACCTGATATATTTATATACGATGTTTCATTTTGAGTATTAGATATCGCATATATCACACCATCAAGATTATGAATATAGGTTGAGAATTTTATTGGGATAGAGTAGTCGCTAAATTTTGCACTACTTGATGCAAGATTTACTTTGAGTATTGTTACAGGAAAAATATCTTGATTGGATTCTTTTTTTAGAGTTTTTTTGCTCGCTAAAGAAGGCTTTGAAAGTTTTGAGAAGTTCATTACATGGTTTTCATCTATCATAGCATCAACATAAAAGTTTGCTACATTTACCTCATCAATATAGAGACGATTAGGAGAGAGTTCTAAAGTTATAGAGTCTGTTTGTAATCTTTCTAAAAAGAGTAGTGGTGTTTTTTCTCTTACATCATTGAGTGTTAAAGAGCTCAAAACAAAAGAGCTTTTAAGCTCTAAATCAGCAGACTTTGAAGAGACTGCATATCGACTACTTCCCTTAAAAAAGATTTCTCCATCGCTTAGATGAAGATAACTCTTCTCTTTGAGGTAAGGGTTTAAAAACTGCAGTTTAAGATTTTTTAGGGTGAATGTACCCTCTTGTTTTAGAGGGGTATGTCTCACTTTTCCCTTAAGGTACAAGTTTGCACTCTTGTTTAAACGCAGTCCACCCTTATACGAGAGCCAAGTTTGTTTTTGTGAGTCTATATCATACAGATGAAGATTAAACTTATCCACTCTTTGTGTTTGCACTTTTGCTAAACTTCTGTCTTTGAAACTAAGACCTGCATCTGAGAGAAAAAACTCTTTTAGCAGTATATGATACTCCTCTGTTTTAGGAGTTGTTTTAGCTTTTTTTCTCTCGCTTTTTGTAAAAAAGCTCTCTATATTTAAACTCTTATTTTTATATCTCTGAAGGTAAACATTAAAGCCATCAAGTACTGCTTTACTTATCTCTACACTCTTTTTTTGTGTATTTACCTTTATCCCATGAGTGACAAAATGTTTAAAAGCAAGTAGTTTTTCATTGTGTAGTTTGTTTACTACAAGAAAACCGTCTATACTGAGGTTTGAATCTTTTACTACTACACTCACGCTCTCTTCTGTTTTGATAGAAATCGCTTGTGCATATATATTTACTTTCTCTATACTAGTTGTACTAGCTTCTTTCATCCCCTCATCGATAAAGGCGAGTTTGATATTTTCAAGTGCTACATCTCTTATATCTACACTCCAAGGTGCTCCACTCTTCTGCTCTTTTGTAGTTGTCGTTGTATCATATTTTATTTCTGTATACCTAAGCCAATCTATATTTTTATCTTTGGAGCGTTTCACATGTACACTTAAGCCTTCGAGCCCTATTTTATCAATATTCACACTTTGACTAAAGGGTTTCACGGTAATATTATCAATATGCAATAGGTCTAAATTTAAAATATCTCTATAGTCGTCTTTTGGAATTATTCTTAATTTTTCTAGTGATACATTAAGATGACTTATTGTTGTAGCATTTAAATCTGCACTGTTAAACGCATACTCACCCTCAAAAGAGATTTTACCATCTGCAACCTCAAGCTTGAGTTCTTCTTTAAAGTATTTCCACTGTGTATAGAGTTTACTTGCTTCAAATGCCACACTACCACTCACCATAAAAGGATTAAGAGAATGAACATTGGACCTGAAATCTACAAAACCACCATCTCCTAGTGTGCTATACACTCTCATTTGAGCTTGACTGCTATTCATATTACCCGTATCAATATCAAGAAGTGAAAAACCTATATCATTAAGAGTAAATACAAAAAGTTCTTTACGAGTATAGTCTTTATACTCAAGAGAGCCCTCTTGGATTGTAATGTTATCTACAATCACTCTTGGTAAAGAGTTACTCTCTTCGCTAGTCGTATCTTCACTACTCTGTGATGTAAAACTATTTAAAAGATTAATACTTTTATTTTTATTGTAAGTTACAAATACTTTTGGTTTAACAAGAGTGATATTTTTTATATGTAGTGCCCCGTAAAGGAGTGAAGTAGGTTCTATGTTAGTACTTAAAGCATCAAAAGAGATTAGTCTTGCATTTTGCTCATCCCAGAGAGAGACATCATTAAGGGATAGTGAAAAGACAAAAGGATTAAACGAGATACTTTTTATCTGCACTAAAGTTTTTGTATTTTCTTCTATGAGACTAATAAGCTGTGGTTTTAGGAAAAATGGAAGCAGAAAACTAAGGCTTGTATAAAGCAGGAAGAGACCGATAAAAATATTTTTTTTATTATTAAACACACTAAACTCCAAAATATATATACTCAGAGTTTAGCCCATTTATTGTTAAAGTCTTATTTACTACTCTTTAAAACACCCTCTTTTGGAAAGATAAAACTTGATTTTCTAAAAACTGATATTTTCTCACTTTTTTTACCCTCTTTATCAAATGCATATGCATGGATAGTGATAGGAATCACACTATCTTTCATGGAGTTGTTTACTAAAATATCTGTTGTACTCAATGTAACTATTTTTTTCTTTCGTATCCCAGGTTTTGCTTGAAATGGTTTTGTTGGTTTTAAAATAGTAATTTTGCCTTTCATTGCAGTAGGCATTAAAACTTCAAAATAAAATTTCATTTTTTCTTGTTCTGTATTTTGCAATAAGAAGACATAAGAGTTATCTACTCTCACCTTACCATCAGGCATAACCTTTGTTGAGTAGAGGCGATTTTCTTTATTTATATTTAAAAGCATATGCTCTTTTTTACTACCCATCATTCCAAGAATAACACTAATTCCAATTAAGAGAACAATATAGCCTATAATCTTAGGACGGAAATATTTTGTTTTTCCTTTTCTATCTACTATCTCATAGTCACTCGACCAAGTTACAAGAGAAGGTTTCCCAAGTTTGCCCATAACTGTTGTACAAGCATCAACACACTCAAGACAGTTTATGCACTCAAGTTGTAAGCCTTTTCGTATGTCAATATGCGTTGGGCAAACTGTAACACAGGATTCGCAAGTAGTACACTCAGCCGCCGGTTTAAAAGCTTGTAAATCTTTCTGTTTTGAAAAGTTTTTGTTGTGATGCTCATCATATATTTCACCACCTCTATGCATATCATAGAGTGCCATAACAGTATGCTCATCATAAAGAATTGACTGAACACGTGAATAAGGACAAACATACACACAAAAGTTCTCTTTTAGAATAATAATATCGTAAAGTAGAAAAAGTGCCACTCCGATAACTATTCCAAAAAGTGTCCAGTGGTTTGATATATCCTCAAGGTAGTTAAAAAAATCTACAGGAGGAACAAAATACCATAAAAAATCTGATGCAGCTAAAATAGCAAGAGGAATAGCGATAGCCACTGCAAGTAATTTCTTAATCTTGTTTTCTCTTAAAGACATATCCGGTTCTTCTTGTTTGTTTTTGATACGTTTACGCAATCTAACAATGGACGTTTCAATTAAGTCACGATAAAAAACACGGAAAATAGTCTGTGGGCATAACCATCCACAGAAAATACGCCCACCTAAAACGGTAATGCCAAATATTCCTAAAAACATTAGCATTAGCAAAAACGGCATCAAATAAAGTTCTTGCATATCAAAACGGATAAAGGCAAGGTGCAGTTGTAGTTTATCAAAACTCAGTAAAAAAAAGTGGTTTCCATTCACTTTAATCCAAGGCAAGACGAGTGTAAATAGTGTAGCAAAAGCATAGAGATAGTATCTTTTATATCTCCATGGTTTTGCTATAGTAAAGCCATTTGATTCTGTCTTCATTTTAAAATTCTCCTGTATAATGTCCAGCCATTATATCAAAGTTAGTCTAATTTTACTCATTAAATAAATATTTTTATTATAACTATTATTATATTTGCTTATTATGTGATAAAAATTTGAGACTTAATGAAAAATATTATATCCTGCATCTAAACCTTTTTATCAGATACTTTATGTTAAAATCTATAACTATATTTTAAATGCAAAGAACTGATGATTATGACTACTAAACAATACATTCTTAACACTATAAAAACTCGTCCACTTATCATAGATGGTGCTATGGGTACACAACTCCAGCAACGCGATGATGATATTACTCCAGAAATGTGGGAGGGTAATGAGGGCTGTAACGAGCTTTTAAATGTTACTGCTCCCCAAATTTTAAATGATATTTACAGTGCTTATCTTACGGCTGGTGCTGATTTCATCACTACAAATACCTTTGGTTCATTCTCTTGGGTTTTAGATGAGTATCAAATCGCCAACAGAGCATACGAGCTCACTTTTGCAGGTGCAAAGATTGTTAAAGACATCTGTAACGAGTTCTCAACACCCGAGCATCCGCGTTTTTGTTTGGGAAGTGTTGGTCCTGGTACAAAACTTCCTTCCCTTGGTCACATCGACTATGACACTATGTATGAGGGTTATACGGATTTTTGTAAGGCTCTCATCGATGGTGGTGCAGATATATTTCTACTAGAGACTTGCCAAGATCCTCTTCAGATAAAAGCGGCACTTCATGCATGTCAAGAGGCAAACCGTCAAAAAGAGGTAGAAATTCCTATTATGATTTCTGTAACTATTGAGCTGAGTGGAACTATGCTTATCGGTACAGATGCGCAGACTATCGCTACTATTTTAGAGCCTTTTGACATTCTTTCTCTTGGTTTTAACTGTGGAACAGGACCTGAACAAGTACTCAAACATGTAAAAACTCTCTCAGAACTTTGGCATAAACCCATCAGTGTTCATGCAAACGCAGGACTCCCACAAAACCGTGGTGGCTACACTTACTACCCTATGGGACCAGATGAGTTTGTAGTACAACAAGAGAAGTTTTTACAGTATGACGGTGTAAGTTTCTTGGGAGGATGTTGTGGAACTACCCCTCAGCATATCCGTGCTCTAGTAAACGCAGTCAAAGACAAAACACCAAAACCGGCAACAGGTTCTCATCCAAACGCAGTAGCTTCACTCTTTAACACAGTAGAGCTCATGCAAGAACCAGCTCCTCTTCTTATAGGGGAACGCTCAAACGCAACGGGGAGTAAAGCATTTCGTGAACTTTTACTCGCAGAAGATTATGAGGGGACTCTCTCCGTTGCGCAACAACAAGTCCGTGCAGGTGCTCACCTAGTCGATGTAAATGTCGGCTTTGCAGGTCGAGATGAGACAAAAGATATGAATGAAGTCATGGGGATGTATGCACAAAAGATTGCACTTCCTCTTATGCCTGACTCAACACAGACAAAAGGGCTTGAGACTGCTCTTAAAAACATCGGTGGAAAAGCTATACTTAACTCAGTAAACCTTGAAGATGGCGAGCCTAAGTTTGATGCAGTCTGTCAACTTGCAAAAAAATATGGAGCGAGTTTAGTTTGTCTTACTATAGATGAAGTCGGAATGGCAAAAAGTATAGAAGATAAACTAAAAGTTGCCGACAGAATTATCGATCTTGCTACAAATCGTCACGGCCTAAAAAAAGAAGACCTTGTTTTTGACCTGCTAACTTTTACACTAGGTTCTGGTGATTCAGAGTATTTTGAAGCAGGTATTAACACCATTGAGGCTATTCGTGGACTTCGTAAAAAACATCCTGAAGTTGGTGCTATTTTAGGACTTTCAAACATCTCTTTTGGACTTGACAAAGATGCGCGACCGTACTTAAACTCTATGTTTTTACATCACTGTGTTCAAGCAGGACTCACTTCTGTTATCATCAATGTTAAACACATCATCCCTCTTAACAAAATTCCAAAAGAAGAACAAGAGATTTGTGATGATTTGATTTTTAACCGTAAACCAAATGGAGAAGCACTTTTTACATTCATAGAGCACTTTAGCACTAAAGAAGCTGTGGATAATGATGCAGTTGATGAAGAGTATCTTGCTATGAGTGATGAAGAAAAAATTGCTAAACTCTTAATGGATGGAGACAAAGACAGAATGATACCTCTCGTAGAAGAGGCACGTCATAAGATAAAACCAGAAGTTATCGTCAACGAGATTCTAATAGATGCGATGAAAGTAGTTGGGGAACTCTTTGGTAGTGGACAAATGCAACTCCCTTTTGTACTCCAATCAGCAGAAACAATGAAAAAAACAGTGGACCATCTCAATCCACACCTTCCAAAGATAGAAAAAGATGTGGACACAACACTCGCTCTTGGAACTGTAAAAGGTGATGTACATGATGTTGGGAAAAATCTCGTTGACATCATTCTCTCAAACAATGGTTTTAAAGTAAATAACCTTGGTATAAAAGTAGACCTAGATAAGTTCTTAGCAAATATGCAAGAGGGGCATGTTTCCGCTTTAGGTATGAGTGGTTTACTTGTAAAATCAACGCAAGTTATGCTTGAAAACTTAGGTATTCTCAAAGAAAAAGGAATAACTATTCCTATTCTTCTTGGAGGAGCAGCCTTAACAAGAAACTTTATAGATGACTTTTGTCGCCCTGCTTATGATGGACCGATATTTTACTGTAAAGATGCCTTTGATGGAGTTACAGCCATGAGCCGTATAGAAGCTGGAAATATGGACACAAACTTACATCCTGATGCACCTGTAATCCAGAGAGTTGAGAAAAAAGAGATAATCATTCCTCCATTTTCTGAGTTGAAAATGCCAAGTTATGATGTAAAAGTTCCAACACCTCCTTTTTGGGGAAGACGTGAGATAAAACTAACGCAGCAGCAAATCGAGATGGCGTTTGAGTGGATAAACCATAAAATCCTTTTTAAATCTCGCTGGGGTTATAGCTCTAAGGGAATGGAAAAAGAGGCATATCAAAAACAACTCGACGAAGTTGTCTGGCCAGCTTATGAAAAACTCAAAAAACAATTTCTTGATGAAAAACTTTTTGAGCCTACTATCATTTATGGTTACTGGCCGTGTAGAAGTGATGATAAAGAGCTCCTTATTTTCGATGAGAGTGAGGGTTACTTTAGTGAGTCAGAGATTAACAGAGACTCTCTTGAAGATGTAAGAGTAAACGCAGTAGAGAAGTTCTCTTTCCCACGTCAAAGAAAAGCACCGCACCGTGCGCTTAGCGACTTTTTTCATAGTGATAGACATGATGTTATAGCACTAAGCTGCGTTAGTGCTGGAGCTAAACTCAGTGATGCAGAGCGTCTTATCTATGATGAGGGTAACTATACTGAGTACTACCAGTTTCATGGTCTTGGTGTTGAACTCGCAGAAGCACTCGCCGAGATAGCTCATAAACAAGTTCGTCTTGACCTTAACATTGCAGAGGGTGAAAAGCCTACACTAGCAGATGTGCAGATGAACAAGTACCAAGGGAGCCGTTATAGTTTTGGTTATGCGGCTTGTCCCGACTTAGAACTCAACCGTCCACTCTTTAATTTGCTTAAGCCTGAAGAGTTTGGAATAGAGCTAAGTGAGACTTTTCAGATTCATCCCGAGCAGTCTACATCTGCGTTAGTTGTTTACCATCCAAATGCAACGTACTATAATGTTTAAAATGTCTAAAGACTAACGTCTTCTATAGGAGAGTGCTTCAAGCAAGTGCTCTTTTTTTATGCTCTCACTCTCATCTAAATCAGCAATAGTTCGAGCCACTTTTTGAACTTTTTTTATGCTTCTAAACGAGAGAGCAAAACGAGAAGTCGCCATATCTAAAACTTCTTTTGCCTCACCCTCAAGAGTGCAGAACTCTTCTATCTCTTTGTCATTTAGTTTTGCATTAAAGCTTTTTTGTCCGCGCTTTTTATTTATGATGTGAGTTTGTACTACAAGTTTATGCATCTCTTTTGAGCTCAAACTTGGCTTGTCAGATACAGCTACATTTTGCATCACTACATTAAGGTCTATTCTGTCTAAAAAAGGGTCTGAGAGCCTGTTCTTGTATCTCTGTATCTCTAACTCATTGCATCTACACTCTTTATGTGCATTGAGTAGGTTTCCACAAGGACATGGATTCATTGCCCCTATAAAAAGAAAGTCAGCAGGGTATTCAACCTTGGAGTTTACTCGTGAGATTCGTATTTTACCATCTTGCATTGGTTCACGTAGAGACTCTAAAACACTCTTAGAAAAGTGAGGTAGCTCATCAAAAAAAAGTATTCCATTGTGAGAGAGTCCCACTTCTCCTATTTTTGCCTTATGACTTCCCCCACCAAACACGCTCGCACTTGTAGATGTATGGTGAACACTACGCATATTTCTATGAGGTTTAAAAAGTGGTTCTTCTCCATCTAGCACTTGAAGCTTAGCTAAGTCAAGAATTTCACTAGTGTTCATCGAGGGCAAAATATACCGAAGCCTAGTAGCTATCATACTTTTCCCACAACCAGGACTTCCTTCAAAAATGATGTTATGAAAACCTGCAGCAGCTATGAGAGCAGCCCGTTTTGCAACTTCTTGCCCCTTAACATCTAAAAAGTCTTCTGTATACTCTTTTACATAAAAATATTTTTCTCCCTCTACTTCATAGCTTGGGTATTCTATTTCAGAACTAACTATGCTAGGCTGTGCAGTCCTTTGATTACGGAGTAATGATACTGCTTCATTTAAAGTTTTTGCACCATAAAAAGCTATATTAGGAATTTTTGAGAGTTTTTCTAAAGAGTCGTAAGGAACTATCGCTTTTTTTATGATGTTTTGATTTGCCAATGATAAAAGAAGTGGATAGAGTTGTGTGTTTTCTTTTACAGCTCCATCTAGTCCTAACTCACCAAAAACGAACCAATCATCAAGTTCTTCACTCAAATCAGAGATAGCGATAAGCAGTGCCATGCTCAAATCAAACTGACTTCCCTCTTTTTTCAAATCACTTGGAGCAAGATTGATTGTTATGCGTTTAGGGGGAAATTTAAAGTCATTACTCAGTAGTGCAGATTTTGCACGCTCTTTTGCTTCGTTGATTTCCATGCTTACTTTTCCAACAAGACCAAAAGATGGTAAGCCTTTTGTCAAAGTACTCTCTACCTCAACAACTTTTGCATCTAGGCCCTCGTAAGTGGCACAAAAAACTCTTTTCATAACAACAACCTTTATTTAGATTGTTTAAATAATATCGGGATTTATCTCGCGTGTAGGAAAATATGACACAATGCCATGTTTTAAGACTATTTTCTTCCTTTTAACATACGCTTATACTCTTTTTCAAACTTTCTTCGTCTTGATGGCGAAAGCTTATCTATAAATAATTTACCTTCTAGGTGATCCATCTCATGTTGAAGTGCGATACTTAAAAAACCATCTGCTTCAAGTCTTTTAGTATTTCCATGTCTATCTTGATAGTTAAGTGTTAAAGATTCTGAACGTATAATGTCTTCGTAAAATGTAGGCACACTTAGACAACCCTCATTGTAGTTTATTTCACCACTTTTATTGCTAATCACTGGATTTATTATCTCAAGTAAGTTTTCAGGAGGCTGTTCCCCCTCTTCATCAGGAATATTTATTATAAGCGCGCGGATAGGATGTGCTACTTGTATAGCTGCAAGTCCTATTCCGTTTGTATTAATCATTATTGGATTCATTGCATCGAGTATGTTATGGAGGTTTTCATCAAAGACTTTTACCTCTTTAGATTTTAAACGCAGTCTTTTATCTGGGTACTCTACTATCGTTAGTTTCATATTTACTTAAGTTCTTAGAGAGACTGCGTAGTCTATGTCTTTTTTTGCATATGCTGCTTCTATTCCATCCATAGCACTCACTATTATTTCTTCAACAGAATACTCTGCATCAATATTTGTCACACCAATGGATATTTTCAGTTGAATTTCACGGTCAGCTAAAAAGAAGTTCGAATTTGAGACTAAATCGCAAAGTCTTTCACTTGCCTTTTTAGCACTTTCTATATCCGTGTGCTTCAAAAGCATTACAAAAGCACCTTTTCCATAGTGGGCTACAATATCGCTTCTTCTTGAGGTTTTTAAAAATAATCTAGCAATTGTTCTTGTCATTAAAAGTGTCGCTTTATCATTATTAATACTTTTTATCAAGTTTCTAGACAGTTCAATCATAATAAGAGAACTAGTGTGGTTAAACTCTTTTACGAGTCCCATCTCTTGCTCTAGTTTTGAAAGAAGATAGCGCTTATTGTATACACCAAATTGATTATCAAAAATAGTTTCATTTTCTACTGTTTTAACTATTTTTGCAGTATCATCGTAGATTCCCTTCATTTGGGAGCTCTGTGTTTTTAAGATGGAGTTTAATTTACTTACATCGCCCTCAAGCGTGGTAATAATTCCTACTGCTTCTTGAACTTCAGGATGGGAACCGAGTTCTTTTTTACGTTGATCTAAAATCTTTGTCATCAGAGACATGTTCTTGTATAAATTCGCTGTCGCACCCAAAATTCCTTTTATAGAATTAAATCCTTGTTTGAGTGTTTGTTCTAGTCGAATACTATTCTCCGCATCATTACTTTCTTCAAGTTCCAACATCGAATGTATCTGCTTACGTAGACTATCGCTTTTATCCTCTAGAAGTCTATCAAAATAGAGTGAAAAATTATTTGGTGTTGGTGGTAAATTATCTGATATAAGGGAGTGAAGCACTTCTTTAGCATAAATTTCTATATCACTAGTAGCACTATTTACACCTAGTGCCTCTATAGCATGAACTTGTTTAGTAGATTTTTCTTCCATAGTATCATCTATGTTTCTACGATTTCTACTTCTAAGAGTTCCTGCCATTTCTAATCCTTACTTCTTGTCGTTCTTAATTAACACTTCATCAATCATACCATATTTTTGTGACTCTGTGGCACTCATAAAGTTATCTCGTTCAGTATCTTTTTCTACTTGTTTTACAGTTTGACCTGTATTTTTAGCGATGATTCCATTGAGTTCTGCTCTCATACGAAGAATCTCTTCTGCTTGAATAGCAATGTCAGTTGCTTGACCTTGTGCTCCACCTGAAGGTTGGTGAATCATGATACGAGCATGAGGAAGAGCATATCGCTTACCTTTCTCACCAGCACATAAGAGAAATGCACCCATTGATGCTGCTTGACCAATACAAATAGTTGCAACAGCAGGACGAATATAGTTCATAGTATCAAAAATAGCCATTCCCGCAGTTACAACACCACCTGGAGAGTTGATGTAAAAGTAAATATCTTTTTCTGGATCTTCCGCTTCAAGAAATAGCAACTGAGCAACTATAGTAGAAGCAACTTGATCGTTAACTTCTCCACTTAACATGATAATTCTATCTTTAAGTAGACGAGAGAAGATGTCATAAGAACGCTCACCACGTCCTGATTTTTCTACTACATATGGAATATAAGACATAACTTACGCTATCTTATCGTTAAGAAGACCAGAGAGAACTCTATCTTCTACCATTGACATTTGGATAGCTGGTAAATATCCAGCTTCTTTGTACTGCTCATAAGCTTTTTGAGGATCTTGACCCATTTGCATCGCTTCATAGTAAATAGTCTGCATAACTTCTTGTTCTTCTATCTTCACGCCTTTTTCTATAGCAATAGAGTCGATGATAAATGTAGCACGTACACTTTTTACAGCGTCATCACGGAAAGTCTCACGAAGAGTATCTAGCTTTTCTCTACTATCTCGAAGTTCTTGAACTTCTTCTTCGCTCATAGTTCCAGCTTTTTTGTTTAGTGCCATATCTATTTCTTGTTCAACAACAAATTCCGGTAAGTCGAAAGTTAAAGCATTTACTAAAGTATCTAAAAGTTTTGGTTTAAGGTCTTCATTGTAAAGTTTACCAAGAGCTTCATTTTCTAACTGTGTTTTTACCTGCTTAGTAAGTTCTTCTAAAGAAGCATTCTCTTCACCTGGCATCATTTTCTTTGCAAGTTCGTCGTTGATTTCAACTTCTTCTTTTACTTGAACTTGATTGACTTTTACTTTAAACTCAGCATCTTTACCAGCTAAGTCTCCGCCATAGTTCTCAGGAAAAGTAACCTTAACAACTACTTCTTCATCACGTTTCACACCAACAAGTTGGTTTTCAAACCCAGGGATGAAAGAGTTAGAACCTAAAAGAAGTGCATGGTCTTTACCAGCTCCTCCATCAAATAAAACACCATCAATAGACCCTTCAAAGTCGATAACAGCAGTGTCACCCTCTTTCATTTTACGGTTACGTTTGATGTCAACTAAAGGTGCATTTTGTTCTGCAAGTTCTTTGATTCTAGCATTAACATCTTTGTCTGAAATAGCAGGTTTTTTAAAGTCTGGAACAGACTTAGTAATATCACCTAGCTCAATACTTGGACGAGTTGCTACTTTTATAGCAACTTCTATAGAGTTTTCAGTTTTTTCAAATTTAGTAATATTTGGCTCACCCATTAAAGAGTCATTAGAGATATTTAACTCATCTAAACCTTTAGCCATAACTTCACGAAGTGATTCAGCTTCAGCATCTTCTACTAGTTTTTGTCCGTACTGTTTTTTCACAATTGCAACAGGAACTTTACCCTTACGAAAACCTTGAACTTTAGCAGTTTTACTAAGTTGTTTAGCCATTTTTTCTAGGTTAACATTTACCTCATCCATTGAGATTGTAGCAGTAATTTCTGCATTTGCACTATCGATTCTATTTGATTTGATTTCCATCAATTTCCTTTATTTTTGTTAGTTAAGCGAGTTTATAACTACTCTTTTGCTGTATATTAGCGAAAAACTGCTTTTATCTAGCTTTTACACCAATGTGCTTTAAAATTTAAAATGAGTATCCAGACAACGGCAACATCAATCATCACATCAGCAAAATTAAAAACTGCAAAGTTAAATCCACAGTGCCAGTAGACCATATCTACAACACCACCATGAATAAACCTATCATAGATGTTGGAAAATGCCCCACCAAGTAAAAACCCAGCAGGTATCGCAAAACAGAGTTTATTAAGATAAAAAACATAGCCCAAAACACCACTTACAAGTACTAACTGTATATACTTTAGATACTCGTGCAAAAAGCTAAACATTGAAAATGCCACACCTCTGTTGTAAACTAAAATCAAATCTATACAATCAGTATAGTAACGAAAACCATCAACAAAAAGCATCTTAATATTTTGGTCTATTATAAAGATACCCGCAAGAGTAAAAAATAAAACAGCACCTAAACGCAGAGTATGACTAGGCATTTAAAGCTTTGGTAAAAAACTCGCTCATCTCATCCATACGAGTATTCATAAGTTTTGCATCTTTTGCTTCGAGTAAAATACGAAGTTTATTTTCCGTTCCAGAGTAACGTACAAGATGACGGATATCTTCTTCCTCAAGTGCTTTAAGCTTCTCTGGAAGTCCTTTTATATTTTCTAGTGGTATTTTATTTTGTACACGTAAATTTACTAATTTTTGAGGGTAAAGTTTAAAGGGACGAAGCACTTTAGAGGCTTTCTCTTTTGTTGCTAATAATAGAGCAAGAACTTGAAGAGCACTCACAAGACCATCTCCAGTTTTAGCAAAATCATGCATGATTACATGTCCGCTCTGCTCTCCACCAAAATTAATACCCTCTTTTTTCATTATCTCTAGAACATGCTTGTCTCCAACACTTGAACGCCAAAGTTTTAAACTATTTGCTTCCATATAATCACCCAAACCTTGGTTACTCATAACAGTAGCAACAACACCTTTACCTTTTAAACAGCCTCTCTCGTTTAAGTGAACACCTAAAGCACCGATAAGCTGATCCCCATCAACCACTTCGCCTTTCTCATCTACTACAACAAGTCTATCAGCATCCCCATCAAGGGCAATCCCTAAGTCAGCACGATACTCAATAACTGTATCACTTACTCCCTTAGGATGTAGTGCACCACAACCTTCGTTAATGTTATAACCGTCAGGTTTGTTGTTAAGAATGATAACTTCAGCACCTAACTCTTCTAAAACGGTAGGTCCTACCTTATATGCTGCTCCATTTGCCGTATCTAACACTATGCGCATTCCCTGAAGTGTCATGTGGACAGGAAAAGAGTTTTTAAGTTGCACTATATAACGTCCGATGACATCATCTATGCGTTTAGCTTTACCTATCTTTTTACCAGTAACTTGAGCTTCTTGAAGTTTCTCTTCATTAAAATAAATAGCTTCTATTTTTGCTTCATCTTCAGTAGAAAACTTATCACCTCTAGCATCAAAAAACTTTATACCATTATCTTCAAATGCATTATGTGAAGCAGAAATCATAATACCTGCATCACAACGCATATTTTCGGTGATGTAAGCGATAGCTGGAGTAGGCATAGGACCAACTTCGATAACATCGTACCCAATAGCTGTAAGACCACATACAATAGCATTCTCTATCATATATCCACTTCTACGAGTATCTTTACCCACAAGAATCCTATTTGTTACAGCACGAGACTTTAAGTAAATCCCAGCAGCCATAGCCACTTTCATAGCAACCTCAGCACTCAAAAATGTACCAGCTTCACCTCTCACACCATCTGTTCCGAATAATTTCATCATCCCTTTTCTCCCTATTTCACACAAAATATTCTAACTTCAAGGCAGTAGTTGTTATAAGTAGACAAAGGAAGAGACTCAGACCGGAGGGAGGATTTGTTCTCTTTTTTTGTCTACTTATAACAACGGTAACCACGAATTAAAGCATTTTACCACCCTTTAACTTAATTTTAATTATTTTTAAGCTATTATTGCGAACTTAAATTCCAAAAAAGGACTCATAATGGCAAATCACAAGTCATCAATTAAGAGAATTCGTCAAACACTCGTTCGTACTGAACGTAACCGTTTCTATAGAACTCGTCTTAAAAACATAGTTAAAGATGTAAACACAGCAGTTGAAGCTGGTAACAAAGAAGAAGCACAAGCTGCATTCAAAGTTGCTAACCAACAGATTCATAAATTCGTAAGCAAAGGTATTCTTAAAAAAGAGACTGCTGCTAGAAAAGTAAGTCGTCTACACAAATCTGTAAACGCAATATAATTAGAGCATAATTTATGCTTGCAGATAAACTAACTCCGTTTATCACTCGTTATAACGAACTCGGCGAACTGCTGAGTTCACCTGACATCACCTCTGACATCAAACGCATGACAGACCTCTCAAGAGAACAATCAAACCTTTTACCAATCGTTGAAAAAGCAAAAGAGTATCAAACACTCGTTGCAGATATAGCAGACACAAAAGATATGCTCGGCGATTCAGAAATGGGAGATATGGCAAAAGAGGAGCTCAAAGAACTTGAACCTCGAAAACCAGAACTCGAAGAAGAGATAAAAGTACTACTACTACCAAAAGATCCAAATGATGATAGAAATATCATCGTGGAACTTCGTGCTGGTGCTGGTGGTGATGAAGCTGCAATCTTTGTAGGCGATTTATTTGATGCTTACACTCGTTATGCTGACTTAAGAGAGTGGAAGATAGAGATTTTATCTTCCTCTCCTTCAGATGCAGGTGGGTACAAAGAGATTACAGCACTTATCAAAGGTGAACAGGTTTATAGTCGTTTGAAATACGAAGGCGGGACTCATAGAGTTCAGCGTGTTCCACAAACAGAATCTCAAGGACGAGTTCATACATCCGCAATTACAGTAGCAGTAATGCCTGAAGTTGATGATGTTGAAGTAGTCATTGAAGATAAAGACCTCAAAATTGACGTTATGCGTTCATCTGGTTGTGGTGGTCAGTCGGTAAATACAACAGATTCTGCTGTACGTATCACTCACTTACCATCTGGTCTGGTTGTAACCAACCAAGATCAAAAATCACAACATAAAAACCGTGAAAAAGCGATGAAAGTTCTTAAAGCAAGACTTTTTGACCTTGAACTTCAAGCACAACAGTCAGAAAATGCAGCAGAACGTGCTGCACAAGTAGGAAGTGGTGATAGATCTGGACGAATCCGTACATATAACTACCCACAAAACCGTATGAGTGACCATAGAATAAACCTAACTCTTTATCGCTTAAATGAGATTATGAGTAGTGGTTTAATGGATGAAGTTGTAGAACCTCTCATCGCTGATAACCAAGCTAAAATCGTTGAGGCTGCTGGACTTTAATTTCCACTCCTCAACAAAATATTAATCAGTTAAACTTACCACTCCGTATTAAAAGTATTAACAACCCTACCCTCAAAAGTGATAGTTCTCTCATTTATCCCTAAATAAAGAGTCTCTCCACTTGTTGGGTAAACCTCTATTGAGTCGTTTACTTGCTTTTCAAGTAAAGCTCTATAAAAACAAGCCGCCATTCCTGTCCCACATGCAAGTGTTTCATCTTCAACACCGCGCTCATATGTTCTCACCTGTAAATTTTCGCCTACAACACAACAGATATTTATATTTGCATTGTACTTATTACGAAGTTCTCTAGCTTCAACTAAATCAAAACTATTCACATTATCTTGCATACAAACCAAGTGAGGGACACCGGTGTTTATTAGCCACCAAGTTTTATCATTAAAGTTGATATTTTTATCTATAATCACAGGAGGAGTAAGTTCACTTTTAACCATAGCACCTTTAAGAGTGTTTTTGCTTACCTCTGCGTTTATAACGCCAGCACCCGTTAAAAAGCTCATCTTCTCTTTTGCATACCCGTTATTTAGTGCATAGTGAGCACAAGCACGACTTCCGTTACCGCACATATCAGCTTTACTTCCATCCCCATTGTAAAACTCCCACTCGAAGTCATACGCAACACTAGGAACTACAACTATAAGCCCATCAGCGCCTACACCATCTTGACGGTGACAGAGTACTTTTGCTAACTCTGCTCTATCTTCTTTTTTATCACTTGAAAATATAACAAAATCATTACCACTTGCACTATATTTAGCTAAGTTCATAATTAGGTTCTCCTATTTTAAATACTTCTTCTTTATAATCGCCACAAAATCTTCACACTCTTGCTGGAGGTGTTTTAAAGTAGTAGAGTTATCTATAACCCAAGTAGCTCTATCTTTTTTCTCTTGTATAGGAAACTGAGTAGCAATTCTCTTTAGCGATTCTTCTTCGCTATAACCATTACGTTTCATAAAACGTTCAAGTTGTACCTCTGCTGGAGTAAAAACAACAACACTGTCTTGTATATCGTAGTTATTATTTTCAAAGAAAAGGGGAATATCTATAAGATAGGGAAACTTCAGCCTATCTTGTTTCTTACTGCGTTTAAGTATCTCATCTTGAATTTTAGGGTGTAAAAACTCTTCAAGAGTTTTTTTTGCGCTCTCATCTGAAAACACAAAAGTACCAAGCTTAGGACGATCAACTTTACCTAAACGCAGGTAGTGCTTTCCAAAAGTCTCTTCTACCCAAGAAGCAGAAGCATCAAGTATCTCATGAGAGATAGTATCAGCATCAATGATACGCATACCATTAAGTGCTAAAAGTGAAGCTACGGTACTTTTACCCGTAGCAATACTCCCTGTAAGCGCGATAGCATACTCATAAGCCATTAGTTTTTAATCACACCTAAGTAAGCTTTGCGGATGTTATTACCCATTGCAAACGCAGCAGGATGAACATCACAGTTATAAAATTCTAAACCATCAAGCATATCAGTACGGTGCAAGATAATGTCAGCAGTTGGGTGATACTCTTTAGAAGCTAAAAGTGCAGTCTCCCCATTTCCAAGATTAAAAGGCATAATAATTTTAGTATATTTACCTAAAATTTGCATGATTTGCTTGTTATCTTCTACATTATCTAAAGATGGATGCTTAGTAACTAAAAGACCATCATCTTTTAAAACACGGTTAAAGTGAGCAAGAACAGCTGCATCCGTATCGAGTTCACTAACAACAACATCAAATGCACCATCTTTTACTTCACGAAGAGCAGAAGCACTTGCAGCGATTACTTCATAAGCAATCCCATCATGTTTGTTCATCTCAGTTACAAAACCATCAGCATTATTACTAATGATTAAAACATTCTCAGGTATTTTACTAGTACAAACAGCTACATGAACCATCATTTCGTTATATATAAATTCTTTCATATTAATTATTCCTTATTTATTAACGCGATTTTATCCTTTTTTGGATTAATTTTACTTAATATAGATATAATTACGAAATATTTAAGCAATAGAACATAAATAATTTCATTCTCAATGAAAATATAAGCTATGAGATGCAAGGCAAAATCTTGAAGTTGCACTTATTGTGCTTCGAAAGATTTTAACGAAGTAGCTTGTATTTTCACTCGAAGGGCAATACTTAAAAGGCTTATCTTCTTCGTTGAACTTCACTCTGTGATGAATAACATCACAGAGTGAAGTTCGCCTTGAATCTAAACCTTTTAAGTATTGTTGAAAATTAAATTATTTATGTTCTATTGCTTATAAAAACATAAAGGTATTTCAATGGATTATAACAAAGTAAGATCATTTTGTGCTAAATTTCGTATGGCGATTGGTGTTGCACTTATAGCAACAGGTATTATAACTGGTAATTATTGGTTCTATTTAGGTGTAATTCCTCTTATCGCAGGATTTACAAAATTTTGTCCACTTTGCATGATAACTCAAAAATGTGACCTACCAGAAACTGAGACAAAAAAAGAAGATGATGAGACAAAAAATGAGTCAAATTAGTTATAAAGATGCCGGTGTAGATATAGATGCTGGTGCTAGTTTCGTTGAAAATATAAAACCACTTGTAAAGAGTACAAGAATTCCTGGTGTGATGGGTGGAATTGGCTCTTTTGCAGGTGCCTTTGAACTTCCTACTGGTTTTAAAGAGCCTGTTATGCTTGCAGCAACTGATGGTGTAGGTACAAAGTTAAAACTCGCTATCGATAGCGGGATTCACAACACAGTTGGAATTGACTTAGTTGCAATGTGTGTAAATGATTTACTATGTAACTTTGGGACACCTTCTTTCTTTTTAGACTACTATGCAACGGGTAAACTCGATGTTGTAAATGCGACTAATGTAGTAGCAGGGATAGCTGAAGGCTGTAAACGCAGTGAATGTGCCCTAATCGGTGGAGAGACTGCTGAAATGCCTGGTATGTACTCAGAAGATGACTACGACTTAGCAGGTTTTGCAGTTGGTGTGTGTGAAAAATCAGAGATGGACAGAGTTTCTCTAGTACGTGCTGGACATAAACTCATAGCACTTCCAAGTTCAGGCTTACATTCTAATGGTTTTTCATTAGCTCGTAAAGTGCTTTTTGAAAAGATGCAACTAAACTTTGAAGATGACTTTAATGGTACAACACTTATTAAAGCTCTACTAGAACCAACAACTATTTATGTAAAACTTTTTAAAGAGTTAAAAAATGAGATAGTTGCTATGGCACACATTACAGGTGGTGGAATAGTTGAAAATCTTCCTCGTGTACTTCCTGAGAACTTAATGGCTGAAGTAAAAGAAGATTCTATCCGTGTACTTCCTATCTTTGAACTTATGAGTGAGCATGTAGAGCGCTCTGAAATGTTTAGAGCTTTTAACATGGGTGTCGGAATGATACTTGTAGTTGAAGATAAACATGTAAACAGTATTCTTGCTAAAGCTGAAGGTTCTTACCTTATAGGTGAGATTAAAGAAGGTAAACGCGAAGCTAAAATGGTATAACAAGAGAGGATGGTTAATCCTCTCTATTTGTTTCTACATTAGCTTAGTTAAATAGCCAAGTATTAACAATAACAATACTATCTTTATCAACTGGAAATACCTCCAGAATTAACGCTCCCACCCAACACTTCCCACATTTTACTAAAAAAAAAGCAAAAAAAAAGCCCTAACTTTATAAAAAAGTTAGGGCTTACGACGCCAGTGAGTAACCAACTCACAAGATTGTATTGTTATTACAAAGAAATTATAGCATAAAAAATGCTATAAAATAGTTTCTATTTAAAAACTTTCTCGTAGTCTTTTATAACTGCACCAGGTATAGTCATGATTCCCATAAACCCGTTCATATCAAGAAGTGGGTAAGAGATAGCTATATAGTACTTTGCACTAAGTGCTGTAGCTTTACCATCAGAGATAGTTAAACAGTAAGGAAGGATTCCTGCATTTGCACGACCAATCTTCTTAACAAACTTAGATGTTCTTTTACTAAGAGCATATCCAAGTAAAGTTGTAGTATCAGAAAGCTTAAGTTCAAAGATAAGACCTTTACCCTTTTTATGAGACTTAGCTTTAGCAAGTAACTCTTCGTTAGTACCTTCACCAACAACATCAACCTCTTTGTAGTAAGGCATACTAATCATAAAATGGTAAGAAGATAAACCATCAAATTCCCACTCATCTTTAGATGCTTTAAGTCCAGGGAATGCTTTGTTTATCTTTTCTAACTCAGCATTGAAAACTGTATGGTCATACTCTTCTTGCATAAATGCCTTACCAAAGTAAACAGGATTAGTGATGCTAATCATCTTCTCTTGGTCATCTACAAAAAGACGCATTACAGCAACATTTGAACGCATAGGCTTTGCAGCTTGTGCTTTTAATGCAGCGTCAGTAAATACTATAGTAGTACCTTTTTTAACAGATGCATAGTTAGCAACTATCTCAAAACCAGCAGCTTTAAGCTTTGCCTCTGCATCTGCAACACTCATATGCTTACCGATTAGGTAAGTATTGATAATTGTGCCTTCTAAGCCAGTTTTAGCAGTTTCTTTAGCTGCTTCTGTTTTCATAAATGCTGCTGCACCAACTGCATCTTGTGGGTTATACGGAAGGTAATCACCTGCATTTAGTGATGTAGTCATAACTATCATTGCAGATAAAACTGCTGTTATTAATTTTTTCATATTTCTTTTGCTCCTAAGCTTTTCATTATTTCTATAATTTCACTGTCGATTACTTCAGTCCATTTAACCTTTGCAGGATCTTTAAGTTCCATTACAGAAGCCCATACAGATAGACGTGGCATACCAACAACCATAGTGTTACTTCCCTCTTTTATGTAAAAATACATTGCACATGGAGCAAATACTCCAGCATCAGGACGACCTTTGTTAAATACATTGTATGAGAATGTAAAGTGACATAATCCATATACAAAGAACTGATCATACTCTGAGAAATCCATCTCTAAGTCATCTTCATAAGTCTCTTTAAAGTTCTTAAACCCAGCGATGATATACTTTTTCTCTTCAAACGCAGCCTCAATCTCTTCTTGGAAAGTCTCAGCCCACTCAGTTATGTCACCACTTCTATCTACTTCAAACTCAAAAGTCATCATAGGTTTCTCTGGAAGTGCTGTATACTCAGTAGTAATTATCTTACCACCAAACTCTCGAGTCACTAGAGCATCTAAGGGCTCATACATTTTCACATATGCTTCTCTATCTGCCTTATCAGTAACACCTGTAATGTCCAACATAGTGTTTGGGTCTAAATGTCCTATGTATGTAACATCTTCAGCTATCGACTTATAGATAAGAAGATTGAAAGGCTGAAAACCTGCTGCTTGAGGAGATGTTTTAAGGATAGGGTATAGTGCCTTATCGTTAGAGATAGAGAAAAAACCTAAATTATCTAAGTTTGTAGTCCAATCTTTATCATAATCAGGGTCTTGTGTATTACCATAACGAGTTGCATAAGCATCGTTTATCTTCTCATGTGGATCAGAAAGAGTAAAGCCAGTCTCATCTTCCATGAGACCTAAAAACTCTTTTTCATATTTGTCTTCTTGATCACCATCTATCACATTAAAACGAGATGCAGGATGAGCTAGGGCTACTGATACAGTTAGCGAAAGCAGTAGTGTCGACGCTATTAGTTTTTTTATCATATTTAATTCCTCAGTTGTGTATTTATTAACTTTTTAAATTTTAGCATAAATTATTATGAAATAGTTATTATTTTATAAGTTAAACTAAAATTTAAGAAGTTAGGTAAAAAGGGTAGTACCGTCAAATCTGACGGTACTAAAAAAGAAAAGGAGAATTTCTTTTTTTCTAGAATGCGTAAGTTCCAGCGATTGTAACACCCATTTGTGAGTGTTTAACAGTTGCAAACTCAGCTGTTGGTTGTTGGTTAAGTTCACTAACATTATAAGTATTTGTTGTTTCTGGAACATAAATAAAAGCAGCATCTAAAGTTAAGGCTTCAGAAACACTATAAGCTCCACCTAATGTGTAATGTGTTTCAACTATACCAGGAAAACCTGCTAGGTTAAAAAAGTTTTTAGTACTTCCTTCGCCATTTCCAGTAATTGCTTGTTCTACAATAGGAGATTGTGCATAGTTGTAACCTAAACGAACTGCCCAAGCTTTAGCATCATACTCATAACCTATTGCATATACATCTTGATTTTCCCAACCAAAATCTTTATAACCAGCAGCTTCACCCCATGCTATGTTTTTAAAATCAGCTGAAATTGTACTTTCACCCATTGTATAAGATATACCAATACCAATTTCTGCTGGTTGATCTAAATTATCGCCAGAAGTTATATTATTTGTTTGTCCAAAATCGCCTATTGATGCACTAATTGTATTCTCATATGTCATACCAATTTTAGACTTATAAACTGCACCTAATGTTAACCCATCAGTCGTGTATGTAGCTCCTGCTTCAAGACCATATCCAATATCAGATGATGCACCATTGTCACGGAATCCATTTGGTGCTCCTTGCGCCTGATGACTTATTTGTAAACTTCCATACTGTAACACACCTTCAAGACCAACAGTTAGACCTCCAACAGTATAAGAAACAGGTACTGCTACTTTTAATAATGAAAGTGCTGTCTTCATTCTGAATGTACCACTTGTGCTACCTGTTGCACTACCATCAGCATCATAATCAACACCCATACCAGCAGTACCAGCAATAGCAAGACCAAGAACTAGTTTGTCACTTAATCTTTTAGCGTAATAAATTTCTGGAATAACAGATAAGTTTGATGCAGAATCAGCTACACTACCTGGAGTTGTAGCTAAATCAGAAGTAAATGAAACTGAAGGCATAAAAACAGTAACAGCTAAAGTAGCTTCAGAATCTTTAACAGAACTAATGTTAGCAGGGTTAGCTAATGCTGACTCAGCACCAAATGCTTTAGCGATACCAACACCACCCATTGAACGTGACTTAGCACCTTGACCGATCATAACGTCACCGTTAGTTGCGAATGCTGATGTAGCACCTAAAGCTAATGCAGCTACTACTGCTAATTTAATTGTTTTTTTCATTTTCTCTCCTCAGAGTATTTAATATTGAAATAGACCATGTCCATTTCGACTACAGCCATTATAAGGGAGTTATTTTGAATTTAAACTTAAACGAATATATACAATTTTCTCTGATTATTTGTTTTATCTATGAGTATTATAAATAATAGAGCTATTTTAGAGGTATGGAGAGTTAAAAGGTCCTGAAAACAGGGCTTTTTGTACAAAAGAGGTGGAAAGAAAAGAAAATGAAAAGAAAATGAATTTATGTAAGTGTGAAAAAAAGTAACATTATTATCACATAAAATGGATTATACAAGAGAAATGTAAACTAAAAGTAAAACTATCTGAATTAGTAATAAAGCATGAAAGTAGGAGATTTGTTTGTTTTGAAGATGCTAAAGGTAACTTTTATAAAAATAGTTGTGCTTATTAAGCTTGCAAAGTGTATTACTATGCCCTTTGGGTACATCGAGTACATGAGTAAGTTTTAAAAGTGCAAAGGGGAACTTCTTCAATATAATTAATAAGATAAAAATTTAACTGAAACCAATCATAATTTAAAGTCATAAAAATCCTAAAGTAAAATATTGATGACATTGTATCGGTTGTTTGTAAGATAAATGTATTTGGGAAGTAAAGTAAAAAACAACTAACTAGGCAACGACCTACGTTTCCAATCCTGAAAGGATAAGTATTATCAGCGAAGAGGGGCTTAGCTTCTGGGTTCGGAATGGGACCAGGCGTTTCCCCCTCTCTATAGCCACCTAGACAAGTTGTGTCTAAAGATACCATTTACACCACACTTACGCTTTAGCGACGGTGGTATCGCGGTTTAGCCGCAGATATTCTTAGATACAACTTGTTAGTAGTTGTAAAAGGGTTAATGAATTAAATTCATTAATTAAAATTGTTAAAGTCAATGTTGTTACTAAATAACTACTTAGATCGAATCTTATAAGTGTAATACACTAAATAAGGTAGTGAACGAATTGTGTTCATTTAAGAACTGGTCGTGCGTAAAACGTCATATGACATTCTAAACTCGTTTTTGAAAAAAAGACGAACGTACTATTAGTACTGGTCAGCTAAACGCATTACTGCGCGTACACATCCAGCCTATCAAGCTTGTAGTCTTCAAGCGTACTTCAGGGATTGTTCATCTTGGAGTTGGCTTCCCGCTTAGATGCTTTCAGCGGTTATCTCATCCGTGCGTAGCTACCCAGCGATGCTCTTGGCAGAACAACTGGTGCACCAGTGGCACGTTCAACCCGGTCCTCTCGTACTAGGGTCAACTCTCCTCAACAATCCTACGCCCACGGAAGATAGGGACCGAACTGTCTCACGACGTTCTGAACCCAGCTCGCGTACCGCTTTAAATGGCGAACAGCCATACCCTTGGGACCTGCTCCAGCCCCAGGATGCGATGAGCCGACATCGAGGTGCCAAACCTCCCCGTCGATGTGAGCTCTTGGGGGAGATCAGCCTGTTATCCCCGGCGTACCTTTTATCCTTTGAGCGATGGCCCTTCCACACAGAACCACCGGATCACTATGACCGTCTTTCGACTCTGCTTGACTTGTATGTCTCACAGTCAGTCCGGCTTATGCCATTATACTCTACGGTGGATTTCCAACCCACCTGAGCCGAACTTTGTAAGCCTCCGTTACTTTTTAGGAGGCGACCGCCCCAGTCAAACTACCCACCAGACATTGTCCTCGCACAAGATAATTGTACGGAGTTAGCTATCAAAATATTCAAGGGTGGTATCTCAAGGATGCCTCATCATAATCTGGCGACTATGAATCAATGGCTCCCACCTATCCTGCACATGAATATCCCGATAGCAGTGTCAAGCTATAGTAAAGGTGCACGGGGTCTTTCCGTCTTTCCGCGGGTAGGAGGAATTTTCACCTCCACTACAATTTCACTGGATCCATTGTTGAGACAGCTCCCATCTCGTTACGCCATTCATGCAGGTCGGTATTTAACCGACAAGGAATTTCGCTACCTTAGGACCGTTATAGTTACGGCCGCCGTTTACTCGGGCTTCAATTCATGCCTTCGCCGAAGCTAAGCAATCCTTTTAACCTTCGAGCACCGGGCAGGCGTCACACCCTATACATCCTCTTACGAGTTAGCAGAGTGCTGTGTTTTTGGTAAACAGTCGGGAGGGACACTTTGCTGCGACCCATTAATGCTTCGAAGAGTAAATCTTCTTACATGTAGGGCACACCTTATACCGAAGATACGGTGCTATTTTGCAGAGTTCCTTAACAATGGTTCATCCACGCGCCTTAGAATACTCATCTCACCCACCTGTGTTGGTTTACGGTACGGGCAACATTACATCTCGTTTAGAGGCTTTTCTCGGCACGACAGTATCGACGATTCAAACCGCTCACCGAAGTGATTGGTCTGCCTGTAAGATCTCGGTCTCGTGTGAAGCGGATTTGCCTACTTCACGACCTACGTCCTTCGAGCCACTATTCCATCAGTGACCTCGTCTAACTCTATGCGTCCCCCCATCACTCAAATGATGTAATGTCGGTATAGGAATATTAACCTATTTGCCATCGACTACCCCTTTCGGACTCGTCTTAGGTCCCGACTAACCCTACGATGACGAGCATCGCGTAGGAAACCTTGGGTTTACGGCGAAGAAGATTCTCACTTCTTTTCTCGCTACTCATGCCTGCATGCTCACTTCCATCCGCTCCAGCACTCCTTACCGGTGTACCTTCAACGCTGAATGGAACGCTCTCCTACCACTTGGATAAATCCAAATCTAAAGCTTCGGTGCTTGTCTTAGCCCCGTTATATTTTCGGCGCAGAATCGCTAGACCAGTGAGCTGTTACGCTTTCTTTAAAGGATGGCTGCTTCTAAGCCAACCTCCTGGTTGTCACAGCAACTCCACATCCTTTTCCACTTAGACAAGACTTTGGGACCTTAGCTGTTAGTCTGGGTTGTTCCCCTCTCGACATAGGATTTTATCACCCTACGCCTGACTCCCGAGGTTACACATGAAGTATTCGGAGTTTGATAGGGTTTGGTACCGCGGTAAGCAGCCCTAGCCCTGTCAGTGCTCTACCCCTTCATGCTAATGCTCGAGGCTATACCTAAATATATTTCGGAGAGAACCAGCTATCACTAAGTTTGATTGGCCTTTCACCCCTATCCACATGTCATCCCAACAGTTTTCAACCTATACGGGTTCGGTCCTCCACTGGCTCTTACACCAGCTTCAACCTGCACATGGATAGATCACTTAGTTTCGGGTCTGCAGCATCTGACTAATTCGCCCTATTAAGACTCGCTTTCGCTACGGCTTCTCGTTAGATTAACCTTGCCAGATACCACAACTCGCAGGCTCATTATGCAAAAGGCAGTCCGTCACACTTGTGATACCGAAGTATCCCAATAGTGCTCCGAATGATTGTAAGCCATAGGTTTCAGGTTCTATTTCACTCCGCTCACCGCGGTCCTTTTCACCTTTCCCTCACGGTACTAGTTCGCTATCGGTCTGGTAGTAGTATTTAGGGTTGGAGGGTGGTCCCCCCATATTCAGTCAAGATAACACGTGTCCCGACCTACTCGTTCGATAATCTAGTACCACATAAATATTTTCGCTTACGGGAGTATCACCCTCTATGCTCAGTCTTTCCAAACTGTTCTGCTAACATCTATGCTATCACTATCCGCCCTATTCCCTTTTCGCTCGCCGCTACTATGGGAATCTCGTTTGATTTCTCTTCCTTCAGGTACTGAGATGTTTCACTTCCCTGAGTTCGCCTCATATAAATATGATAACATGAATCGCTCCATGCTGGGTCGCCCCATTCAGAAATCCCCGGATCAAAGCTTATTGGCAGCTCCCCGAGGCTTTTCGCAGCCTATTACGTCTTTCATCGCCTCTACCAGCCAAGGCATCCACCTATGGCCCTTAATATCTTTTTATTCTATATTGCGTTCACTACCTTATTTAATGTACTATTTCATTTCATATCGAAAAATTTAGTTTTTCTCTATGTCGTGTTTTAACACA